>JACQFF010000212.1 GCA_016200205.1 Planctomycetia bacterium | reverse complement strand
CGATTTGTCGCTGCGGAAAGCGGTCGGGCCGGAAGGCGATGCGCCCGCAGTAATCTTTTCCTGGCAAGGATTGCCCGGCAATGGTTTTGGAGGGATGAATCCGCCCGCGAGCAATTTGCCGCTGTTCACGCAGGCTTATGACTTTTCGCGCAAGCTCGCTGGGCTCGAACGGGTGCCGATCGCCGTCTGGTCGACCAAGGGCTTCATTGCCCGCTGGTCGGCGCTCGGCGCGGACAAAATCGAAACCCATTTGAGCGACAAGGGAAAACTCGTCGGCACGCTGACCAGTCATTTGGATACGGCACTGGAAGACGCGGTGCTGATCTACGATCGCTGGGCCTATCCGCTGCGCCGGTTGGAACCCGCTCAGCACATCGACATCGCCACCCAACTTGATCCGCAGACGGTCGAGACCTATTTTCGGCATGTCACCGTGGTGGGCGATCGCGACGTTTCGAGGCCCTATGATCGCGCGTCGTTCGACGTTCCCCGGATCGTCGAGATCATGTCCGCCCACGAACTGGCCGGCGGCGAGCGTTACACGGGCCTTTCGAATCAGTACCAAGGTTTTGTCGAGCTGAGTGGGCTGGTGAAAAACGGCCGGGCCATTCTGATCGGCAGGCAAAGCGAGAAAGCCACCGAGCTGGTGCGAGACGGCCAGCCGCTCGAGCGGGAGGGAGCCGGCCAACATTGGACCTTTTATCGATATGTCTTTCCGGTCGAAGAAAACTAGTTTGGATGTTGGACCAGTGGGGAATCAAGCGTGATTGAAGCACACGATCTGAATATGAAGTACGGCGAACTGTTCGCCGTCAAAGCTTTGGAACTGGATTTGAAAAAGGGAGACGTGTTTGGCTTCATCGGTCCCAACGGCGCCGGCAAGACCACGACCATGCGGATCCTGGCCACGCTGCTCAATCCCACTTGGGGCGAGGCCTATGTCTGCGGCTATTCGATCTACACCCGACCCCGCGATATTCGCCGCGTCGTGGGCTACATGCCCGATTTCTTCGGCGTGTACGACGACATGAAAGTGATCGAGTATCTCGAGTTCTTCGCCGCCGCCTATCGCATCAAGGGGGCCGCGCGCCGCAAAGTGTGCGACGAAGTGCTCGATCTGGTCGACTTGGGCTACAAACGAGAAGCCCTCGTGACCAGTCTTTCGCGCGGGATGACTCAGCGGCTCGGCCTGGCCCGAGTGCTGCTGCACGATCCGCAGGTACTGCTCTTGGACGAACCGGCCAGCGGGCTCGATCCTCGCGCGCGAATCGAAATCCGCGGTCTGCTCAAAGAGCTGCGCAACTTGGGCAAGACGATCATGGTTTCCAGCCACATCCTGCCCGAACTGGCGGATATCTGCAACAAGATCGGCATCATCGAGCGCGGCGAGTTGCTGATCAATGCGGACGTCGAACAAGTCATGAAACAAGTTCGCCGCCAGACGATTCTCAATATCGCCGTGGCCGAGAAGACCGAAGCCGCGGCGCGCCTGCTGCAAGATCATCCCGCGGTGGAGAAAATCGACATGCAAAACAATCTGCTGGTGGTCACGCTGGTTCCCCATGCCTCCGATTACAGCCAGTTGGCCACGCTGTTGGTGCAAGCCGGCTTCAAACTGTCGCTGTTCAAGGAAGACGAACTGAACCTGGAAACCGCCTTCATGGCGCTGACCAAGGGCATCACGTCGTAGCCGGCCCTTCTCACCAGAATTGAAACCACCAGAGCACGATGGTGCAAAAGGCTGGAGGCTGGAGGCCATAGGCCAGAGAAAAACAGGCTTCAAAAACCTCCAGCCTGCCGCCTACAGCGTACCGCCTATCAATCCTTGAATGCGCTGCGAATCGCCTCCATGCGGCGACGGTTGACACCCAAATCGGAGTGGCCGACGCGCGAGGCGGAGCGGAAGTGGATCGTTTTGTTTTCGCCATCGATGGCAAATTCCACGTCATCGACAAACCGCATGATCAAGGTCGTGAATTCGACGTGCATGTAATTGCCCTGGGACGTCACGATCTTCGTGCGCGGCATGTTCGTCACCACCGATTCCAACCGCTCGATGGCCTGTTGCGTAGTGCCGCTAAACGCGATCGGATCGATTTTGTGCTCGTCGTCGCCGGCCTGGGTCGAGACGCAGTTGGGTTTGTTGGGGCAGGGGCGCAGATGCCCTTCGACGAGCCCCAGATCGGTCGGTCGCGTCGCACGAGCGCTTTGCACGGCCAGCGTCCCAAAAGCCAAAAGGACCAAAACGGCCAGCGTGATGCCCAGCCCAATGACAATTTTACGCCTCACGGTGTAGGTTCTCCTCGGGCCGTTCGCCCAGGTTTACTCCCCCAGCACTTTGACCAACACCCGTTTGGGGCGGCCGCCGTCAAATTCGCCGTAAAAGATTTGTTCCCAGGGACCAAAATCGAGTTTACCCGCAGTGATTGCGACCACCACCTCGCGGCCCATGATCTGCCGCTTGTGGTGAGCGTCGGCATTGTCTTCGCCCGTGCGATTATGCTGATACCGATCGGGCGAGGGATCGAAGGGGGCGAGCGTCTCGAGCCACACCTTATAGTCGTGAATCAATCCAGGCTCGTCGTCATTGATAAACACGCTGGCCGTGACATGCATCGCGTTGACGAGCGTCAAACCCTCTCGCACGCCGCTTTTGCGCACCACCTCTTCCACCTGCCGCGTGATGTTCACGAACTGCATCCGAGCAGGCAGATTGAAGGTCAGGTATTCGGTTTGCGATTTCATCGGGGCTCAATCGGAGTGATGCGGATCAACTCCTCTGAGCCGCATCATTCGCCTTATTTTTCACATATACAACTGTCCGCTTTCGGGATGCTGGCCAAATCTTTTATCTTTCAGCGGGCGAAGGTCAACGACGGCGCCGAACCTGCTAAACACGGCGAAAAATTTGCCGAAGTCTTTCCCCCAGTAGACCATTGCACAGGACATGGGTGCACCCTTGCCCGAGTTTTCGCCATTGACCAGGAACTTGAGTCGAGTGTCGTAAAGGAAGCATATTCCTGTTGCATTGCCAAAGACGTAGTTCTTCCAGTGCCTCGTGTTTGTTGCCACAGGGACAAGGGCAAGCACTTCGGACCCGTGCTCTGAGTGCGCTCTGGCGCACCGGCATAACCATTTCTTGATCGATGTTCCGCGCTCTTTGTCAATGCCGTACGGTGGATTTACATAGATGGTCGGGAAGTCCCAACTTTCACGAAGTCCGTCGTGCTTCGGAAGTTGGTACTTGATTCTCGCATCCACAATCGAGTAATCATTCGAACAAGGGTCAAGGTCAATATGCCCATCAAGGCATTCGCGGACTGCCTTCACGTATTTTTCAGGTGTTCCCCATTCCTGACTCAGCGTGTTGAGTGTACGACCTGCGGTCACGTGTGAATCTCCTGCCAATTCTTGTTTTTCAACGTGTCCAGTTCTTTCTTGAGTATAGCGAGCTCCTTGCCGGCCGGGGCGATGACGTTGAACCAGCCTTCAATCACGTCGATTCGGGATCCGAAATAGGACTGAAGTGCGGCGTCTGCAGCCAGAGCGATTTTAACTTTCGTGAACTGGTTGACGCCTTTCTTCCCCGTGTAACTCGCAAGAAATGATTCTTTGGCTGCCGTCAATTTCTTCGAGGGATGAATCAGCAGTTCATCGATGAACTGGCCGATCCCCTCGTCTGTCAGAAAAAGGAGCCAATCATAGGACTGGGCGAGGACCCTCAATTCCTTGTTGTGATTCTCCGAAGTGAACCAATTGCCGTGATTGCTGACAACCCCAGCGGTCAGAATGAACCGCGATAGGAGTTCCGGATCGTCGGACGCGATTACCTCGGCCATCAACTTGTAGTAATCGCCAAATCGAAACGATCCGTCACGCTTCTGAATCAGACCGCCCATGCTGCCGTCCGTCAACCTGATCTTCTGCAACGCCGACACCGTTCGAGCAACGTAGGCGCCTTGCTTGGCCTTCTCGATGGTTTGTGGGCCTTTCCGCATTCCTTCTTCGATCCCGACCCGCTTGCACTCGAAAATTGCAAATGGGCGGCGACGCAGCGACCAAACAGTGTAATGGCCTTTGTCCGGTCCAATATCGTCGAGGTATGCGTTCAGGAAAATGCTGTCGAGGTCACAAACAGTGCATGAATTGCGGAGAATCAGGTCATTGCTCAACAACGCGTTGTTCTTGAGCGAGTCTGCCGGAATACCGAGGCTGACAAGATGCTTGTCTTTTGCGATCTTTTTGGCGGTGATGGGAAGCGTGTCCAGGCTGAACTCGATTTGCTTCATCAGGGTTGACGGATGAAGGCTGTATTCCACGTTGTGCGTGATGTCGTCGTTTGCGAACTCGGGAAGCGGTCTTTCTATCGCAATGTTTCTTTCAAGGCCCCAGGATTTTAGGGCGTAGAATGTGATGATCTCGACGAGCGTGCCCAGGGCACGACCAGCCGCCTTCTTGGAGTCTTTGGCGTAATGGAATACCTCCTTCGTCAGAACCTTCTGAAGTTGGTCAACCGAGGGGTAGGACATGCGGCGTTTCGTCATTCTTGTCTTCTTTCTCGCAGACGGTTGCCTCGCAATCTACCGCCCATCCCGCAATGGGGCAACCATCTCAGACGGAACGAACCCCGATCCATAACCAGGGAATTGAGCCGCGTAATCAAAGGCCCGATTTTAGCATCAAGACATCGGCACCCGCCAAAACGCACAACCGCAGCTCAACCAGGACTTCGTCACACTCCTGCAAATCAACGTGTCAGAGCCCGGTCACAACGTCCCGCCACGCCGACGCCGGGCGGTATTAAAGTCTCATCCCCGGTTGTAGGCAGCGCTTTCTTCCCCTTGATTCTGAGTCGTGGTGCGGGCCCAGGGGTTTCAGCTGCCCTTGTTTGGCCGACCCGAATTTGCCAGTCATTGAGGTCCAAGCCAAACCAGGATTCCCAGCGGCAAGACCGCCGTTCGCAACTCGCAGTGGCCCGCCCTCATCTCGAAGATCCTGATTTTTTCTGAACCAGTAGGAACCTGCTGAAGTAGCGGCACTTCGGTTGACGAATAAAGGGGCGCAGCCCTATCCGCTCTTGACGCGTGGGGGTCGTTTTTGGATAGTCCGCCGACCCCTGACGCGGCACGCAGATGATCTTTTGCGGTCCCCTCGCCCCCGGGAGAGGGTTAGCGCGAGGGGCACAGAGAAGAATACACCCTCACCCCGACCTCTCCCAAAGGGCGAGGGAGCATGGCGTTGATAGCAGAAACCCCTCGGCAGGCGCGATGATTGACCGAACTACCCAATATCCGGCACACCTGGCGAAACTGGTGGCCGGGCGGCTTCGCACCGATGAGGTCAACTCCCCGCCCGAGTCGCTGCTTACCCGGTTGCTCGAAACTCTGTACTTTGCCAGCCTGAAGACGGACGAAGGCCGGCCCATCCTGTGCACGGTCAATTATGTCGATCCTGACGCCCGGCATAGCCAATCGCCCTCGCGGTGTACGGCCGATTGCTGGAGTCATGTGCCTTTTGAGCGGCCGCTGCCGTTCGACGTGCGGACGCTGACCAAGCTGGCCCGGGCCGCCGATCCGGCCGTCTCGTCGTTGGCCGTGTTCCGAGACAAGAAAAATCATCTTTTTATTTGGGGCATGGTCGACCAGGAACCACGGCACAGCGACTACATCACGCTGGACGCCGCCGCCACGCCCGAGCGGCCGGGCCTGTTCCAGGCCACGATCACCGGCGTGGGCAATATTTCAGTCTATCAAAACGACACCCTGATCGGCAGCCTCGAGCAGAATACGCTGGTCGAGGAATACCACGACGTGTTGTGGTCGGGACCAGTGCACGACCTGTTGGCCGGCTATCTGCGGAACTATCTGGCCGATTGCGATCCAAGCTCGCAAGGCCAGACGGCGGCACAGGCCGATATGGAGAGCGAACTGTTGATGCGGTGGCTCAATTCGATCTGCCGCACCCTGATGAGCATCCAGCACTATCGCCACGGCGGCGGGCTGTTGATTATTCCACACGCCTCGCTCGACGGACTGAACGTCAAATACAAAATCCACTACGATCGGCTGCTCAAGGCCCTGCGGCGGATGGTCGGGAGCCAACTGGCAGCCCCACCGGCCGCTGGATCGTCGCCAGACGGCCCCGATCGCTCTCAGGACCTGCTCCCATACTCCCAGCCTGGCCCGACTGCCGTAGAGCGCGAGTTGAGCGAGCACAAAAACGAAGTGCTGGGAGCGATTCGCTTCATCGCTTCGCTCTCGTGCGTAGACGGTTTCGTGCTCTTGGATCGGCAGATGGTGGTGCATGGTTTCGGCGTCGAAGTGCGCACCGACAATCATTTGAGCGATATCTACGTCGCCCGCGATTCCAACGCCAACCCCAAGCTGCTGCGAACGGCGGAATTGATGCAGTACGGCACGCGCCATCGGGCCATGATGCGCTATTGCTTCGACAATGTGGGGTCATTGGGCTTCGTGGTCTCGCAAGATGGCGATATTCGGGCCATGACCCGGATTGCCGACATGCTCGTTTTGTGGGAAAACATCGACGTGCAACTCGCGTTCAAGCCGCTGAGCGCCACCGTGCCGGGCCAGCAATCCGGCCCCGTGTTGCGACGCGTGAGCGCGCGTGTCGCCTGACCCACAAGCCAAGCGGAGCCGTGGCCATGAAGAAAGAAGAAATTCTGGCGAAACTCGCCGCCGGAGCACTGAAGGTCGAGGAAGCTTCCAAGCTGCTGGCCGAAATCGAACAGCCCAAGCGCGGGGCGCTGTACTGCAAAGTCAGCGCCAAGGGCGCGATCAGCGTCTACGGGCTGCAGCGCATGCCGGTCACGCTCTATGTCGAGCAATGGGAACGCTTGCTCAATTTCACCGACGATCTGCGCGCGTTCATGAAAGAGCACGACGCCGAGTTCAAGCGCAAAGAACGGTAGCGCGGACGTGCCGGCTTAATTGTCCCTTGGGGCTTAGCGCGAAGCAGACGAAAACGTCAAATCCTCTCGTGCGGTCCTCGTTAATTCGAAAGCGGCGTCCAGCCGAGCGAGTAAGCGGTGCGCAACACGCTCCATATCACAACCCCGCAGGCCAGGTCGAATCCGATGCCGGCCAGGATCATCCGCCGCGCGGGCAATAGGCCCGAGCCGTAGACGATCGCGTTGGGTGGCGTCGAAACCGGCAATGCCGAGCCGAAACTGGCGCCGAAGGTCACTCCCATCAGCGGCGTGATCGGATCGACGTCCGCCTCCCGGCAGATGGCCATCACGACGGGAATCAGGGCCGTGGCCGTGGCGGCGTTGCTGGTGAATTCGCTCAGCAGAATTCCTCCCGCGATGGCAATCGCCGTGATCAACCAAATGTCGTCGCTGCCGAGCGCGTCGAAGGCGGTCTGACCGATGACGCGCACCAGCCCGGTGCGAAACATCAGGTTGCCCAGTGACATACCCGAGCCAAACAGCAACAGCGTGCCCCAGTCGATCTTGCCAAAATCGTCGACTTCGAGCGAGAACTTTCGATTCCGCCAGTCGACCGGGAGCAGAAACAGCAAGATCGGCGCCAGCATGGCCACGATCTCCTCGGGAAAGTGAACGCTAAACCAGGCCCCGGCTTCGGCGGAGCTGGCCAACGAGAGCACCGAGGGGGCGATCCACAGCGAGACGACCGTCAAGAACACGGCCAAGGTATTCAGCTCGCCGACTCTCCAGGCGCCAAGTTTCGATCGCTCCCGCCGCAGGTGGACTCGCAGTGCGGCCAGATCGAGTTTGGCCGCCGGCGCCAATAGCTTGAGCCAGGTGAACAGCGCGACGCCGAGCACGAGCATCATGGGAATCCCGACCATGGTCCAACGCCCAAAGTCGACCGCGCGATCGAAATAATCCTTTTGGCGAAAGAAACCCATTGCCACCACGTTGGTGGTGGTGCCGATCGGCGTGGCAATGCCGCCGACCGAAGAGGCATAACTTGTCATCAGCAGCAGCGCCGACGCATACGGCGAGCGAGCGAATGATCCGGCATCGGCTCCCATGCCGGTGGCCAACACCGAAATGATCCCCAGCGTCACGGGATAGATCATCGCCGTGGCCGCCGTATTGGAAATCCACATTGAAATCACCATCACCGACAGCCCGACGGCAAACAGTAGCGTCCCGGCGGAACGAGCAGCCCAGCGGGTGGTCAAAATCGAAAGGGCGATGCGGCGGTCCAATCCGTGCCGGCTCATGGCCCGGCCGATGAACATTCCGCCCAGCAGAAAAAACAACGTCGGGTTGCCAAACGGCGCAAGCGCAATTCTCGCCGGTTGAAACTCTAAAGAGCGATCGGCCGGCACGGCGCCCAACAGCACCGCCAGCACGACGGCGCAGAGGCCCGTGGCCGGAATCGGAATCGGCTCGGTGAGCCACCAGATGATCGTCAATAACAGCACGCCGGCCAGGCGGTGTGCTTCGGGAGTGACGGCTTCGCTCGGCCCCCAGGCGATCCAGGCCAGCATCACCACCGGCCCGAGGATTAGTCCCACTCGATCCAAATGCAAGCGGAGTCACTCCAAATTCGCTGTTTGTGGTCGGTCAGTGACTTGGCCCAGGAAAGTATTATCAAGTATCACGCGGGATTACAATCGCTCCAATTATCTCACAAAGGGCGCGCAAAATGTCGAAAAATCATCGCTTGCCGGGCGCATCGGCCGGCCGGTAGGATTGATCTCGAATAAGCCCACTTGTTTCTAGTCCGGTCGGTCCGATATGCCATTTCCCCAGCGCCGCGGCCCCTGGCAGATCATTTCTCGCAGGGAAGTCTATCGCGACGCGTGGATCGACCTGTCGCGCGACGAGGTCATCCGGCCCGACGGCACGCCGGGATCGCACTGCATCGTGCGGCTCAAGTCGGGCGTGTCGGTGCTGCCGCTCGATGAGCGGGGGATGGTGCACTTGACCGAAGAGTTTCATTACGGCGTGGGACGCACCACGATCGAAGTCGTCAGTGGCGGGATCGAGCCCGACGAAGATCCTCTCGCCACGGCACGCCGGGAACTGCAAGAAGAGCTCGGCATCACCGCCCGCGAATGGATAGATCTGGGTATCTGCGATCCGTTTACCTCAGTGGTCGTTTCGCCCACGCGGCTGTTTCTCGCGCGCGGGCTCGACTTCGGCCCCACGACTTTAGAAGGCACCGAGCTGATTCGCCGCCACGCCGTGCCGTTGGCCGAAGCCGTGCAAATGGTGCTCGACAGCCGCATCACGCACGGGCCAAGCTGCGTGCTGATTCTCAAAGCAGATTATCTGCTCGGGAAATAAGTGGCGAGGCGAAATGTTTTGCGCCGAGTTCCCTCTTCCATCGCGGGCATTGGGATGAAGGTGAATACGGTTTCGTGCGGTGCCAGGCTTCTGGCGTTTCGACTAGCTTTTCCAGTGCGCGACTTGCCCACCGCGGAAGGCCAAATTGCCCAAATGGGCCGCCGAGGCGGCGCTGACGCCGGCTTCGGCCGGAGCATTGGGTTTTTTCCGGCTGCGAACGCATTCGATCCAGTTGGCCAGGTGCAAGACTTCGCCATTGGGGGCGTCGTAAAAATCCGCGCCCCGCGGACCGCTGCCTAACACCAGCTCGCTGTACTGTATCTTCTTGTTCCGCTCGGGATGAATTTCGTACCGACCCCGATCCAGATACAGCGTGGCCTCGCTGCCCATGAATTCCAGCATCGCGCCGTTGCGGGCGTTGACGAACGTGCCTTCGAAATAAACTTGCAGCTCGCGATCCGGATATTGCAACAGCGTTTGCACGGTGTCCGGTGTTTCCCACAACCCTTTCGCCTTGAACGTGTCGCCGATCGTGGTCGCCGTTTGTGGATGGTCCAGCCCCATGAACCAGTGCACCACGTCGATGTAGTGCACCATCAGGTCGGTGAGAATTCCGCCGCCAAAATCCCAGAACCAGCGCCAATTGCGAAAGCGGTATTCTTCGAACGGCTGCTGCCGGGCATTACCCAGGAATTGCTTCCAATCGACCGTTGCCGGATCGATATTGTACTTGTCGCGAACCCAGCGCGGGCTGTTGCGGTCCCAGGTGAGGTGGACTTTGTGGATGTCGCCCAGTTGACCCGAGTTGACAATTTCGAAAGCCTTTTGAAGATGCGGCATACTCCGCTGCTGCATCCCGACTTGCACGACCCGCCGATATTGATTCTGCGCGTCGACGACCGCCGCTCCTTCGGCCAGATCGTGCGTCAATGGCTTTTCGACATACACGTCCTTGCCCGCCGCGCAAGCGTCGATCGTAATCGGCACGTGCAAATGGTCGGGCGTGCCGACGACGACGGCGTCGACGTCCTTGCGCGAGAGCAGCTCGTGGTGATTCTTGGTGGTCGAGGCGCTCTGATCGGCCAGTTTTTTGCCGGCAGCCAGGTGATTGTCCCAAATATCGCACACGGCCGTGATGCGCACGCCGGGAACGTCCTTGATCGCTCGCATCAAGGCCTGGCAGCGTCCGCCGGTGCCGATGCAGCCGAGGTTCAATGTCTCGTTGACGGCGAATCCGCGCGCGGTGCCCGTGTAACCGGCCAGCACGAGGCCCGACGCCAGGCCCAGTTGTTCCAGAAATTCGCGGCGGTTGTGGGGCGTGTTCATAGGCGACCTTCTTTTTTGACGGGCTTACACCATGTGGCAGTTTTAATCGAGTTCTCGCAGAGTTAATACGCTTCGTTGAGCAGTTTGATGACTTCAGGAAGTTTTGGTACGCGTGGGTTGACGCGAATGATGCGCGCGATGGCCAGCCCTTTTTCGGCGAATTCTGGAATTTGTTCCTGCTTGGCGCCCAGGTCGCGCAGCCGCGCGGGAATCCCAATCTTGTGATTGAGGGCTTCAATCGCACCGACGGCTTGTACGGCGGCCTCTCTCTCGGTACGCCCCGTCGTGTCCACGCCGAGCAGTTGGGCAATTCGTGCGAACTCGCGCTGTCGCACCGGCAGGTTGTAGCGCATGACGTGCGGCAGCAGCAGGCCATTGCCGGCGCCGTGCGAACAGTGCGTCGCGCCTCCAATCGGATATTCCAAGGCATGGACCAGCGCCACGCCGACATTCGAAAACGCCAACCCAGCGAGCATCGCTCCCAATGCCATGCCTTCCCGGGCCGCCAGGTCGTCGGGATTTTCGACCGCCCGCGCCAGGTTTTTTCCAATCAGCGAAATCGCTTTCTCCGCCAGGCAATCGCCCAGCGGATGCCGTCCTTGAAACAGAGACACCTCGCCCGGCGGCAGGGGAAAAGTTGCATTGTCGACCGCGGTAAAGGCTTCGATGGCGTGCGTCATGGCATCGATGCCGCTGTCGGCGGTCACCTTGTGGGGGCACGAGAGCGTCAGCCGCGGGTCGACCAGTGCCACCTTGGGCCGAAAGTAATTGCTGATCGCGCCGACTTTGATGTGGTTGTCCTGATCGGTGAACACGCCGGCAGCCGAAACTTCGCTGCCAGTGCCAGAAGTGGTCGGCACGCAGACCAAAGGCAGGATCGGTCCGGGGATCCGGTCCTCGCCCAAGTAATCGCGCGGCGTGCCGCCGTGAGCCAACACCGCGGCGGCCATTTTGGCCAGGTCCATGTTGCTGCCGCCGCCCAATCCGATCAGCCCATCGGGCGCGAAATCTCGAGCGTGGGCCACGCAACGCTCGGCCACTTGCAGCGAAGGCTCGGGCTCGCCTCCGTTAAAGACGTCCAGTGTGGTCCATTCGCCCAGCGGCCGCCGCACTTCGTCGTAAATGCCCGCCTCGACCAGCCTGGCATCGGTCACGACCAAAATCCGTTTCAGCCCGAGCCGTTTGGCTAGCTCGCCCAATTGCCGCACGGCGCCAGGTCCAAACACGATCTGTCCGGCGGAGCCGAACGTCCAGGTTTCACGCATGGGATTGTTCGCCTATTCTCGAATGTTCAGGATGTCCCAAGCTGGCGCGGGAAACAAACTATTGCCGCGGCGCATTGTAGCCCCGAGCGGGGGTTTTCCAAAGCAACCGCGCGCCGACGGTAGTGGCCAGTCCTTCGGCACATGCCTACTGCTTCAACGCATACATGCCGTGGCTGGCGTGCTTGAGTTTGCCCTGCTTGACAAGCTCTTCCCACACTGCGCGCGGATATTGATCGGGAGGCGTGATGCCGTCAATGGTCGATTTCTGACCCGAACTCATCGGGCCGCGTCCAATCCGCGAGGCATCGTCGAGTTGCGTGAGCTTGAGTCGTTTCTTGAAGGCCTTGTAGGCCGCTTTGAGAACGTCCGCGGACGACGTCTCGGCGGGCGCCCCGCCCGTGGCGGCAGGCGCGGGCTGCGACGCGCTGTCGGATCTCGGCATAGCGTTGGGATCTTCGGTCATGGAGTTGCCCTCAATCAATGGCGTCGGGCGTCTTTTCCTTATCGGACTGGCGGCGTGGTGGTGCGAACGGCGTCGAGGATCGTTTTTTCGATGGTCGGCGCCCAGGGGGAGGGCAGGGAGTAGTACACCATCGCCCCGCCCCCCTCGTAGCCACCTTCGGTCAGCACGCGGCGTGAAGGAATATAGGCCATCACGTCATTCGCATATCCGGCTACCCAGGTGTTCGCTGGGCCCATGTCTTGTTTGATGCGCAGGGCATAATCGACAACGACTTCGCCACCCAGCGTCACCAGAACCAATTCCGAGCCGAGCCGCCAGACCTGAACTGGGTAGGAATAGGTCGCAGGCACCGTCTGGCCGGCACTTAACCGATCGTGATACAACCGGGCCCGCGCGGCCACATAGCGGTCGGCGGACTTCGTATCTTGCTCTATTTCCTCCTTTGTCGGCACTTTGGCCAAATCGAGCGGAATTTCAGTGAAGCCAGCCGCCAGGTTTCCGGCCAGGGGTTTCATTTGGCTTTTCAACGCCGCACCGACCGCGGCGGCCAGATCGTGACCGTATTGCCGCGCGAGCTCTACCCTCCGCCGGGGCAGCGGATTTTGATCGGCTCCGCAGCCGGCAAAGAATAGCGCGGTGCAGCCGGGATTCTGCTGTTCGAGCTCACTTTGGGCGAAGCCTGGATAATCGCTCGACCAGTCGTAGCCGTCGAGCACCGTGGCGTGACAGGCGTAGCCAATGAGCAGGGCCGTGGTCTTCCGGCCCAGGTCCGTGACCTTCAACACCGGCACGTCGTGGTCGACTGGCCCGGCAAGCTGGCCCTCGGCCCGCAATCGCGGCACGTCGGGTTCCTTGTTATTGCGTCGATTCACGGCGAACGTGGCAGTGCCTTGGCCCCAGGAAATCTGGCTCGGCGCAAGTGCATCGATCGCGCGGCCGACCACATCGACAATCATCTCTCGGAGGTGTTCGGCATAACGGTCGATGAGCTTCTGTTGCCGCGCATCGACGAGATCGTAATGCAAGGTGCGCAAATTGCGGCCGACGACCGGCCCGCTGTGAGTATGCGAGCAGCAAAGCGCGACGTTCGAGCGGTTGAGATCGAATTTCTTTTGCAACTGATCGCAAATCGGATCGGCCAAATCGCGGCCGATGCCGACCAGGTCGAGCGTCACGATTGCGACGCGCGCGCCTTTTGCGTCTTCAAGCACCAGGGCCTTGGCCCACAGGTCGTTCAAGAAGCCCGTGGACGCATGGTTTCGGCTCCCATAGCCGGCCATCCACATCGGCTCTGGCGGAGTGATTTTTTGTTTCGCGGCGCCGGCCTTCCATCCTTCCGCCATCGCAGGGCAGGGCAGCGCGACTAAGCCCAGCAGCAAGCAACACCCCAGTGAGAACGAGCGACGCAACATAAGTTAGACTTGGCTAAAGCGGCGAATCGCGGGGTGCCGTGCTCACGCTCGCGCGAGCATGGCACTGCGATCAAGTTAGACCGATCACGAGGTCAAACGCAACAGCTTGCGGGCATTGTCGCGAAAAATCTTGGCTTGCACGTCGGCGGGGAGCTGCAATTGGCGGAATAGCGTCAATTGCGGCACTTCCTGACCGGGGGACAGAAAATCGGTGCCGAACATCAGTCGATCGGCGCGGCGGACTAAAAAATCGCGTCCAAACGTCAGATCGCGCGATATCGCCCGGGCGCCGCTGCCGGCCGAAAGGTCGCCGTGAATGTTCGAGTATTTATCCATCAACGTGTCGATCGCGCCGCCGGGCGCGACGGGGCCGTCGGGGTAGCCGCCCAAATCGGCCTGTTTAACGTTGGCCGAGATCGAGGCCCACCAGCCTGGGCCGTGGCCGATGAACTGCGTTTTGGGAAATTCCTTGATCGCCTTTTCCAGGCCCGGCAGACCCGGCGCGTCGGTATTGCGCTGCTCGTCGAGGTGGAACAAAAGCGGCAAGTTCAGCTCGCCGCAGGCCGCATAAATCGTCATGTTTCGCGGGTCGTCGATTTTCACGCCCGGCTTGTGCTCGCCGAATCCTTTGACCCCCGCGTCGATGTACTTCTTGAGCATGTCGACCAGGCCGCGCAAGCCACCTGAGTAGCTGGCGCGCGGATCGACGCTGCAAAAAGGAATCAGCCGATCGCGATGCGGCTTGGTTTCGGAGAGCACAAAATCGGTGGTGAGCGGATAGCTCGACGACTCGGGCGAGACCAGCGGCAGCACCACGGCTTGCGCCACGTCGCTTGCGTCCATCCACTTCAACAGCCCTTCGGCCGAAAGAGGCTGCGTACTGTTCCAGGTCTGGCCCAAATGGGTGTGCACGTCGACGTAATGGCCAGGCGGAAACTCTTTGGCCGAAACCGGTCGCGCCGACGATGCAAGACTGAAACCAACACCCGCCGCCAGACCAGCGCGGCAAAACTCGCGCCGCGAAAGCGGTGGAGGTGCGGCAGAATCGCTCACGGGAGCCTTCCAATTCATATGGCAGTCATCAAATAGGCGAGCAGGTCGGCCATCGCGGGCAAATCGATTTGTTTTTCGATCCCTTCGGGCATAATCGACAGGCCACTGGAGCGCAATTGTTCGATGTCGCTGCGTGAGACCGTGTCGCTGGCGTCGTCGGCCCGGCGGAGCGTAATGCTGTTGGCCGTTTCGGCGGCGATCATGCCCGTCATCGAAAGGCCGTCCTGCGTGATCAGCACATAGTTGATGTATTGCGGATTGACCTCGCGATTGGGATCAAGCACGTTGACCAAAATGGCTTCGGGGCCGCGATTGCGAAAGCTGGCCAGGCTGGGGCCGATCTCGTGACCCACGCCGTCCAAGCGGTGGCAGGCCGCACAAATCTTCTGAAACACCTGCCGGCCGCGAGAAATATCTCCCTGCGCGGTCAACGCCCCGCGATACGCTTCCACCACATCCGCCCGGCGTCCCAATTTGATTTTGGCCAACAGCGGGCGAGCGCGGCCTTGGATCGTGGCGTTGGGATGGGTCTCCAACACTCGCAGCCTTGCCGGATCCAAATCGGCAAGCGACACAGAACCTTTTTCGGCGGCTTCAACGAGCGCCAGCAACCACTGGCTGCGAGAAAAGATTGCCTCGGTGGCCTCGGCCCGCAAACGGGGACTCAGGTTCGGCCAGGCTGCGAGCAAATCTTGCGCGATTGAAGGGTCGGAAAATTTTCCCAACGTGCCGAGCGCCGCCGACTGCACGTCCTGCGGCTGGCGATTGGAAACAAGTCCGATCAAAAGTTTTCCGGCGCCGCTGAAATCGCCAAGAGCCAGAATGCGAATCGCATCGATCCGCACTTCGGGTGGCTGAGTGTCGTCGGCCGCGCGCTCTCGAGCCGTGGCGAGCATGTCGGTCAAAACGCGCTGGGCCTTTGCGCTGCCCAGTGTGGCCAATTGAGTTTGCAACGTGCCCGAACCTTTGGCCAGCCCTTCGCCCAGCCCACGGACGACGGCGGCAGCCAGCACACTTTCGTCGGCTGAAAGCGATTCCAGCGACGGCAGCAACTTGGCGAGCTCTGTGCGGTGGTTTTGCCGGCCGATGTAGCGTGCCACCTCATAGAGCAACGCGCGCCCCGCGTCGCTGGCGCGCCACGCTTTATCGGTGGCCAGGATCGAAAATACCTCGCCCGCGCCTTCGGAAAGCGAACTGAACACCGCCAGGCGAATCGATGAATCGGTCGCGTCACGGCGTGCGATCCTTGCGAGCGCCGCATTGCGGGCCGGGTCTTTCACCTCGCCCAAGGTGAACGCCAGTTGGTAACGCACGCGAACGTCCGGATCGTCGGCCAAGGCATACAGGGCAGAGCGGGTTTCGGCCGAATCGTTTGCCAGCCCCTCGGAAAGTCGCACGGCATGCTCGCGGACGCGCGGCTGCTCGTCGTTCAAGCGAGCGAGCACGACCGCTGGGGACAGGGCCCGCAAACCGGCCAGGGCATACATCGCATGCATGCGGGCTTGCGGAAACGTGGACTCGGCCGCCAGCTTTTCCAAAAGGGGAATCGCCGCGGGATCGTGCCGTTCGAAAAGCAAGCGGGCCGCCGTGTCGCGGTGCCACCCATTGCGATTCTCCAATTCGGCCACGAGTTCGGCAGTCGAAGCCCGCTGCAAACGGGGCCGCGGCTTTTGCGCGAATCCCGGCGGCAGGAGGCGATAGATCCGTCCGCGATCGCGTCCGCTGGTCAGATCAAGAAATTTTTTGATCTCCGGCGGCAAGCTGAGCGGGTGCTCGATCACTTCGCGATAGACGTCGATGATATAGAGCGTGCCGTCGGGAGCATTGAAAAACTGAGCCGGGCGAAACCAATTGTCGCTCGACGAGACGAACTCATGGGCGGGGTCGGCCCGTTTGGCGATGAATCCGACCCCGTTGGACTCGAGGACCTTGCGATGCACGATGTTGCTGCCCACGTCGCCGGTGAAGGATTGGCCCACATATTCCGGCGGCCACGCGTCGCCGCGATAGATGGTCGTGCCGGTCGCGCCGGTGAAGTAACCGCCCGCCCGCCCGCCCCCTTCGACGGGGCCCACCGCGGCGCCGGTGACGCGTAACCGCGTACGCACGATTCGCCACGGTTCCAGCGGACTGGTGCGAAACACCTCGGCCTGCGGGCCGTCGGCGGCAATGCTCACCCGAGCGCTTGGCGCGGCCACGCTGGGGTTGCGCGCCAGGTAGCGGTCTTCGAACATCACCATTTGAATGTGATCGCTATTGGAGCAAACGAATTTCCGGCCCCAGTCGTCAAAGGTCATGCCGTGTTGGGCTCCGCCGCTTTCGGCGCGCATTTCCAGCGTGCGCGGGTCGAACGAAAAGTCGCGCCCGTTGAGCGCTAACCCCTTGGCATCCGGCACGTCGGGCCGTGTGATCAATCCGCCGGCACTACTCGTGGCGCCGTGAATGCGGTTGTCGAGGCCCCAATGAAAACTATTGATCAGGCCTTGCACATTGCTCCGCCCGAAACCGGTGAATACGACCTTCTCGACGTCGGCTTTGCCGTCGCCGTTAGTATCCTTGAGATACAGAATATCGGGAGCGGCGCCGACAAAGATGCCGCCATCGAAGCAGGCCACGGCCGTCGGCCAGGACAACTTCTCCACAAAAATCGTGGCCTTGTCGAAGCGTCCATCGCCATCTGCGTCTTCCAACAGACGGATCTGGCCGAGCCGCTCTTTGTCTTGCTCCGAGTAGTCGCGCATCTCGACCACATAGAGCCGGCCATTCTCGTCGAACTCGGCCGCGACCGGGCTATTCACGAGCGGTTCGGCGGCGACTTGCTCGATGCGAAAACCGTGGAGCACTTGAAACGTCGAAAGCGCGTCGGCCGGCTCGTGGGGCGGAATGCGTGGCAATTCTGCTTCCAAATTCTTGGGTGGCGTGTGCTCGAGGACGAGATCGATGAATTGATAGGCTTCGTGGCGCACCACCGGTGGAAACTCGTGACCGGCGTCGGGATAGCGGACCTGCAGCCGGTCGCCCGAGCCGAGCAGCTCGTAAATTCCCTTGGCCTCGGCAATCGCCTTCCGCACGCCCGCCACTTCGAAATTGCCGTCGTGCAGCGGCGAGTTGGAGAAGAACGCCCGCGGGGCAAGGGCCGCCACGATTTCGTGCATGTCAAACGGAACTTTGTCGGGATCGAGTTTATACACGTCGCGGATGCTGGGCACGTAGCGATCGCTGGTCCAGCCGGCGATTTTGCCGCCATAGTAATCGTGGAACGGGGTCCAACCGCAACTCGAGACGATCACTTTGATCCGCTCATCGAACACGGCGACGAACATCGAGTTGTGGCCCCCGAGCGAGTGGCCGATGACACCGATCCGCGCCGGGTCGACTTCTTCCCGGCCTTGCAGCAAGTCGACGGCCCGCATGTGATTGAAAATGCCCTTCATCGAGCCCGAGGTGTACTCGTCGGCGTTGAAGTCGTACTGGTAATCACCGAAGCTTGGGTAATCGGGCACAAGCACCACATAGCCGCGTTTGGCCAGTTCCAAACCGTAGTGCAGGTTTTCGCTATCGGCCAGGCCGGCCGGCTGGCCTTTGCCGGTGGGCGTGGTCTGGTGCAGCGCGAGAATGCCCGGCACGCGCCGGCCATCGCGTCCGGTCGGCAAAAACAAATAGCACGGCACACGATCACCTTGATCGGCGGCAAACGAGAGCGTCAATCGGGTGAAGCCCGGGCCTGCGAACTTGTCGGCAATTTTGACGTCGAGCGGTCCTAACTTCGAGCGGTCGGGCAGCTTGCCCATCGCTTGCTGCAGGCCCAAGAGAATGTGAGCTCTCCGCTTGGCCCAATCCTCGGGCGTGTCCACCGGATGCTCGCCTCGTGCGTCGCGCCAGACGCGCAGTTGGCGGTGGTTCGGATACGCCGGCGGGACCTCATCGGCAGCCCACAGCGAAACGGTTAGCGCGATCAAAAACAGCGGGCAACCGAGCAGCTTCATAAGGGGATCTGTATGGGAGAATCATGCAGGCAAACACGTTTGATCGGGGCTCGAGCGCCACTGCTGGCATGTGCGGCGGTGTCGAATTCACAATCTATCGAAAACACTGCTTGACAAGCCAGCGGTGGCACCCAGAGTATTGGCGGATGCTCGACGCATCGAAACACCACTCGCTCGATCATCCTAGCTTGTCCTCGTCCAAGGTGGGTCGTCAAGCGATCAGGCTGGGCACGACATTGCCGGCTGGCACGAGCCGATGGGGGCGACCCAGTTGATCGCGCAACTCGTAGTCGTTCGGCACGCCGAGCAAGTGGTAGATGGTGGAAATAATATCGCCCGGCACCAGCGCGTCGCGGGCCGGAAAGGCGCCGATCTTGTCGCTCGCGCCGTAGATGAAGCCGCCCTTCACGCCTCCGCCGATTAGCATCAGGCTGTAGCAATAGTTCCAGTGATCGCGTCCACCGTCGCTGGCGTTGATTTTGGGGGTGCGGCCAAAATCGCCCATCACGGCGACCAGCGTCCGATCGAGCAAGCCACGGTCGGCCAGGTCGCTGACCAGGCTGCTCGCGGCGGCGTCGAATTGCGGCAATAGCGTGTTCTTCAGTTTTTTGAAATTCGAGCCGTGCGTGTCCCAGGTGGCGTTGGCATCGGGAGCCCAGGATATCGTCACCATCCGGGTGCCGGCCTCGATCAGCCGTCGCGCCAAGAGCACGCTCTGACCATAGATATTGCGGCCGTAGCTGTCGCGCGTCGCGTCTTGTTCATCGCCAATGCGCAACGCTCGCTGAGTCCCTTCGGAGGTCAACAGTTTCAGAGCCCTGCGACGAAAGCCGTCCATGCCATCGTAAGCGCTCCGGCCCGGTCCGCGTTCGAAACGTTCGTCGATGGCCTGGAATAGCGCCTGGCGGGCCGCCATTCGCTCGACGGAAACATCGGCCAACAGGGTCAACTCGGGCACGGCAAAATCTTTGGAGTTGGGATCTTTGAGCACGAACAGCGGGTCGTAGGCCCGGCCGAGCATGCCGCCAAAGAAGCCTGATTGTGGCGGTCCGCCGGCGCCTTCCTTGGTGATAAACGGCAAGCAGACGTGCGGCACGACAGTTCGCTCGGGCGGGCGCAGTTTGCCCAGGACCGAGCCGGTGGACGGGTATTCGCCGCTGCCACCGCCAATCGCAGGCGTATTGTCGCCGCGATCGTGCCCGGTCAGACTCGTGTAGACCGCCGCCGCGTGCGCGTTATTCACGCTGTGGTGCATCGAGCGGACGATGGTCGAACGATGAGCGTGCTGGGCCAGCTTGGGCAAATGCTCGCCAAATTGAATGCCGCTGACGCTGGTCGAGATGGGCTTGAATTCGCCCCGGATGCCGTCGGGAGCATCGGGCTTCATGTCCCACATGTCGAGGTGGCTGGGTCCGCCGTTCAAGAAAATGAGCACGCACGAATCGGCCCGCGGTTTCAGTCCTTCCGCTTGGGCCGCGGTTTCGGCTGCCAGTAGGCGTGGCAACGAGAGTCCCATCAACCCCAGGCCACCAATTTGCAGCATGTGCCGGCGCGTGACCACGGGGCTGCAACCCGCTTGGATGATGCTGGGTTTGGAATGATGAACGCTCATGCGGTCTCCCGGTGCTTTTACCTGGCTCTGAGCTTAACACAAAATGCAGCCCGAATCGACCAGCGGACCGGGCTTCGGGCTCATTTTCGCTGGGCGAGGTTGTCTGCTGCGGACTCTTGCGGCTAGAATTGAACGGAGCACCAACGGGCAAGGGGGCGCGCAATGGCTACCTATCCACCTGACATCGAAGGCTACGTTCAACAGAAGCTCGCCAGTGGTCAATTCGGCTCCCGCGAGGAATTGGCCACCGAAGCAATTCGAGTGTATCGGGAACTTGAAGCGCAGCAGCTCCAACTCAAGTTGGACGTCCAGGCTGGCATCGATGAGGCCGATCGCGGGCTGTGCGAACCGCTTGACATCGAAGCCATCAAGGCCGAATTGATCGTTGAGCTTGATCGTCGCGGCAAGAGTAATTGATGGCTTGTATTGTCCGCACACGGCTGGCCAGGCAAGATCTCAAGAGTATCAGCTATTACCTCGAGCAAGAGAGCCAAAACCGCGACATCGCATTGCAGTTTTTGGACCTCATTCTTGACAAGTGCGACATCTATGCAGCCGCGCCCGAAATGGGTGAGGCATGTCCCGAATTAGGCCGCAATGTGCGGCGATTTATCGTCGGGCATTACGTCGTCTTTTATCGCCCAATGCGTAACGGCATCCAATTGATCCGTGTGCTACATGGTGGCCGAGATACGATGGCTGCATGGCGACGGCGCTAAAAGCCGCATCTACTTTCCCACGGCCGTGAGATCCTTTTCCGCGGCCTCTTTGCGGGCTCTGGCCATCACGCTTTCCAGTGTGACCGGGGCGCCTCCTTGGCGCTTGCTCTCGTCGGCGGCTTCCATGAACGCGTAGATTTCCAGCGTTTCTTCGGCGCTGACCGGGGGCTGGCCGGTTTTGAAGAATCTGACGATCTCAATCACCAAGGGCTCGTAACCATCGTAGCCGCCGCTGGGGGCGATACCTTTACTGCCGAAAACCGTCGCTCCATAGCCACTGGCGCCGTCGCGCAAGCCGCGAAACGTGCCGACGCGGCCATCGTTCCAGCGGCCCACGGCGAAATCGGTGCCGTCGGTTTGCACGCGCGAAACGGCGACGCAGCCGGGGCCCATGATCGTGAACAGCGTCTCCACGCCGTGAATGCCGTACCAGAACAGATCGGGATGGTGCGGTTCG
>JACQFF010000211.1 GCA_016200205.1 Planctomycetia bacterium | reverse complement strand
CCGGCGAGGCCAGCCTCGTGATCAGCGTTGAAGATCTGACCGGAAAATTCCGCGACACCGAGGAAATGGTCGATCCGACGACCGGCGAGAAGAGCACGCGCGCGGTCATGAACGTCGACGAAGTCGTCAAGCGGATCGTGGCCACGATGCGCGTTCGCGAGGAAGTCGAAGGCAAGGAATTCGGAGTGATCGTGATGGCCGAAGGCCTGGCTGAATACCTGCCGATGAATTACTTGCACGGCGTCTCGCGCGATGAACACGGCCATATCGCCATCTCGCAACTGAACTTGAGCCGGCTGTTTTCCCGGCTGGTCGCCGAAAAATATCACGCACAAACAGGGCGGAAACGGAAAATAACGGGCTTGCAGCTCGGTTATGAAGCCCGCTGCGCCAAGCCGCACGCCTTCGACGTGATGTTGGGCAGCCAATTGGGGGTGGGCGCCTATCGGGCCCTGGTCGAAGAGCACCTCAACGGCGTCATGGTCTCGGTGTCGGGCCAGCTCGAGTTGAATTACGTCCCCTTCGAGCAATTGATCGACCCCGACAGCCTCGTGACCGTGGTCCGCTACGTCGAGCCCAATTCCGATTTCCATCGCCTGGCCCGCTTCTTGGAAACGTACGTCAACGAGTAGGCCTGCCGGCAGTAGCGTTGTGAATGCCGGGAAAGCCTCCCTCACGCTTGATCACGGCGCGGACAGTTGAGAAACTGCCGGGAGGTACGACCATGGATATTACAGGCAAAGTGGCGATCGTCACCGGGGCTGGCGGCGGTGGTTCGGGTCGCGCCATCGCGCGGCGGATGGCTCGCGACGGTGCCGCGGTCGTCGTCTGCGACGTCAGCGAGCCAGGCGGCCGCGAAACCGTCGGGCTTATCGAAACGCAGGGGGGTCGAGCGGCTTTTCTCCCAGCCGACCTCGGCGTCGAGGCGGATATCCGCGCGCTCTTTGCGTTCGCCGAAACGATTTATGGAGGCGTCGATATCCTGGTGAACAATGCGTCGGCTCCCTACGGACCCCAGGGACCGCTTTGCGGATGGTTCGATGCGATGCAGGTCGACCTCCTCGGGCCAATGCATGCCACCTTGATGGCGGTCGAGGCGATGCGGCGGCGGGGAGGCGGGGCCATCGTGAATATCGGCTCGACATCGGCCGTCGGGCATGGCTACAAGCATTCGAAGTCGCCCGGATACGACGTGGCAAAAGCCGGCGTCATCCGCTTGACAACCACGCTGGCCTGGCTCGCCGAGCGGGAGAAAATTCGGGTCAACTGCCTTGTGCCCGACTGGGTGTCGACTCCCGAAGTGCGGGGTTATGTCGACAGCCTCACGCCCCAGCAGCGCCGCGAGCAGCGCGTGCCGGATGTCCTTACAACACTCGACGAGATTTCCGACGCGGTCATCGAGTTGGCCACCGACGAGCGTCTGGCCGGGCGAGTGATGATCTGGTGGAGCGGCCAGCCGCGACGCCTGATCCCATGGGAAGACCGGGGCTACGCGGCGCTGGAATAGCTTGCGTCCTACGCCGCCAGATCGATGGGACCGCTGGGGCAGCGGAGCTTGAACAGGCCGAAAATCTCTTGTTGGGTCAGGCCCAAGTTGCGACTCGGTTCGACATCGGTGAAGATCGTATCGAAGATCTCGCGCTTTTCGCGCAGGATCTGGTCGATTCGCTGCTCGATGGTGTCGAGAGTCATGAATCGCGTGACGGTCACTGGCCCGGCGGCCCCGATGCGGTGGGCCCGATTGATGGCCTGGTCCTCCACGGCGGGATTCCACCAGCGGTCGAACAAGAACACGTAGCTGGCAAACTGCAAATTCAACCCCACGCCGCCGGCCCCATAGCTCAAAAGCATCACGTGCCGGCGGGGATCATCGCGGAACTGTTCGAGCACGCCGTCGCGCTCGTTCGAGGGAATTCGTCCGTGATACGACAGCGGATGAAATTGCGCCAACCGAGTGCTCAGGATTTCCAAAGTCGAAACCCACTGGCTGAAGACGATTGCCTTGCGGCCGCTGGCGGCGACTTCGTCGAGATCGGCCGCGAGACGTTCGAATTTCGAGCTCTCGCCGGTGGCCGGATCGAAATTGCAAATCTGCTTCAGTCGCAGCACCAGCTCGAAAACATGTTGAATCGCCGCCGAGTCGCCCATTTCGGTGAGCCGCAGCACGCCCTCGGTTTCGGCCATTTGATAGCTTTCGCGCTGTTGGGCGCCGAGTTCGACGTCGGCGTCGCGAAACATCTTGGGCGGCAGCTCGGTGAGCACCTTGTCTTTGGTGCGTCTGAGCACATAGTCGCCGGCGGCCCGGCCCATCCGTCGCGGTTTCATTTCGGCCGAGAGATAGCCGGGCGCCAGGAATTCGAAAATGCCTACCAGATCCTGCGGGCTGTTTTCCACCGGCGTTCCGGTCAGGGCCCAACTTCGGCGCCGCGAAATGGCCCGGGCACATTGGCTGGTCGCGCTCGCGCGGTTCTTGATCCGCTGCGCTTCGTCGAGCACGACCAGGTCGAATTCGAGGCCCAACTCGGCGACCGTTTCGCGATCGCGTTGCAGCAATTCATAGTTGGCGATTTTTACCGGCGTCTCGCTCTGTTGCCATTGCCAGCGCCGCCTGGTCGGGTCGCCTTCGATCGTCGTGACCGGCAATTCGGGAGCCCACTGCGAAAACTCGCGTTGCCAGTTGGTCACCAGCGGCTTGGGACAAATAAACAGTACGTTGCTCAATTCGCCAGCGTGCAGCAGCAATCGCACGGCGGTGATGGCCTGCATCGTTTTGCCCAGGCCCATTTCGTCGGCCAGGATCGCGGCATAGCGAGGATAGAGAAACGCCACGCCCTCGAACTGATAACCAAACGGGTGGAACGGGAACGCCAGCGAGCCCTCGCCGATCAGTGTTTCGAGCGACGGCTGCAAGACGTACAGCAGCCGATCCTCGAGCTTGATGATGTCGCCCGGTGGTTTGATGCGCGTTCGGCCCGCGGGCCTGGCAACGCCGCGCGGATCCGACACGTTTGCGATCGACGCGACTTCCGCCGCTGCCGGCTTCAGCGCCGGCTCGATCGCGTTTTTTCGCCAGCCAGGCGTGTTGGGGAATTGAAAGCTGAAAACCTTCAGCTTGGGCGGAGTGATCGGCAGCGAAACGGCCTTGGCGAGGGCACCGGTGAGCGGAAAACTGAAGCTCTTGGGCGCCGATGCGCCCGTTCCGATCGCTTGCCAGGTGGCGGAAGACGTCGCCACGTCAATCCCCGGATGGACGCTGAACGTGGACACGAGGAACGCCGGTTTCCAGGAGAAGCCCCACTTTGTGCCGGGCGTCAGTTCGACACGCTCCGGGGTGCCGCTGGCGTCTCGCCAGTGCACGTCAGAGAGCACGGGCAAGATGTCCGTGGTCACAGTCATTCCCCGCCGCGCCTGTTCCATTTACGCGCGTCCGCCTTTATGGGCTTCCTCCACGGCTTCGCGAATCCGCTCAAAAGGCTCGCTCAAATCGAATCCTTCCAAGCTCTCGAGCCGTCCGGCAATCGTTTGGCGATCGGCGTCTCGGTCGGCAGCCACCGCCAGTCGATTGCGCCCCACCGTAAAATGATTGAGATGCAGGCCAGGGCGATGCGGCGCGTCGACTCGCCAGGTCGACGTTTGCGGGTTCGTCACGGCGGCATCCGGCTTTTCGTCCGAGCCTAGCACTAACGCAACCGGCAACGCGACATAGTCGCGCACACTCAGCGCGAGCTCGACGTCGGTGCACACGGCCAACGGCTCCAGCGAGCCTTTCGATAACAATGTCTGGCCGATTTGTTCGCCGTATAAATACGACTGCAAAGTTGGCCCAAATAATATCTGCTGCGCGCGGTTCGGCTTGATCGGCGCGGTGCAGTGAAACTCTAAAGGTCTACCGGAGGGGTTAAGAATTAAGTAACCGCCAACTAAACCTTGTTGCTCGTGCTCCAGGACCGTGAGGAATCCCAGGGTCGCTTGCGACTTTGGGTCGCCATGACTCATTCGGCAGTCCCCATCTTAGCCATCTTCTCAGGTGTAATGCGTCAACGTAGCGCGACGGTGGCCCGAGGCATTCGGGTGAGCTTTGGATCGGGCGAGCGCGGCAATCGACTTTAAGCGCCTGTGCGTGCGTCGGATTACGCCACGCGTGGTCGCTGATGCGCCAGACTGACAATCTCGCTGCGAACTGCCCAGCTTTGGATTTGGTGTGCCGTTTGGGCGAAAACTGCTGCCGTAAAAGCCGTTACAATCGCTGTCGACTCGCTAGCTCGTGTATCCGGACATGGCGGGGTAGTGGTATCTTGCGCAAGCTTCTAGTAGAATCGGGACTTAGGCGATTCACCTTCAGGAGTGGGCACATGAGCCACGATTCGCATTCCGCGCCAGCCTTGTTCACCCAGGTCGACATCACGGCCGGGGCGCAATTGACCCGGCCTCGCGACAGCCAGGACTCCGCCGAGGAGCAGGTGGGCCTGCTGCGCAGCATTCTGGCCGCCCAAGACCGGCAGAATGAGATCCTCGAAGAGTTGGTTAACCAGCTCGGCGCGGCGCAGCGGCAAAGGTCGGCCGAGCTGGGGCAATGGAAGCAAGCGAATCCCGAATTGGCCCGCGGATGCCGATTGGCCGCCGAGGCGCTCAGTCAGGTTCAGGTGGAATTCCTGAATACCATGACGCGCGAAATCAACGAAAACGTCGACGCCTTGATGGAAGGCGAATTCATGCTCAATGAATTCGTCGATCGCTTTGGTCCCCGCTTGGCGCATCTCAACGGCGTACTCCAGATCTTGGCTCAATTGAGCAGCACGCCCAATCCGGCCAACACGTAGGCCAAGCGAGCGGCTGAGAGCGGAATGCTCGTCGATCTAGTTCAAGTCACGACTTCCGACGCTCATCGGCTGCACGGCGCGCTGGAACTGCCGGCCGCGCCTAAAAGTGAGTCGCAATCGGCGGCTGGAGTGGTTGACGCCTGGCTGTGCATTCATGGCACCGGCAGCAACTTTTATTCGGCTTCGACACTGGGCGGCTTGGCGCCGAAACTCTTGGCGACCGGCGCGGCCGTATTGCGGGCCAATACCCGAGGGCACGACCTGATCAGCACCGGACCCTCAGCGCAGGGGCGCTATTTGCAAGGCGCCGCGTTCGAACGGGTAGACGAATCGCCTCTGGATATCGCCGCCTGGACCCGATTGCTGCAGGAGCGCGGTTTTCGACGAATCGGCTTGCTGGGGCACAGCCTGGGCGCGGTGAAAGCGATTTTCACGTTGGCGGCCGACAACCCACCGGCAGCCTCCGCATTAGTCGCCATCTCGCCGCCGCATTTGTCGTACTCATACTTCCGTGCGTCGCCGCGTGGCGACGAGTTCCGGCAAATATTCGCGGTGGCCGAAGAGCACGTTCGCGCCGGCCGTGGCGACGAGTTGTTGCACGTCAAGTTTCCAATGAACTACCACGTCAGTGCCGCCGGCTACGTCGATCGCTACGGACCGGAGGAACGCTACGACGTGCTCAAACTATTGGATCGCGTGCGGTGCCCCACGCTGGTGACTTACGGTTCGAGCGAAGTGCAAAACGAGGTGGCCTTTCGTGGGATGCCCGAGGCGGTGGAGAAGTTAACCACCGCGGCAAATTCGCTCGAAGTCGCCGTGATTGCCGGAGCGGACCACATTTACACGGGCTGTCACGATGTGCTCTCTGGGCGGATTGCATCATGGCTGGGCCGGACGAAGCGGGCCGGAAGTGGGGTCCAGTAGTTGTTTTCCGGCTCGCGGTCGGGTATTTTTCAGGTAGTCGGCTGCCTGCGCCCGATCCTTCCCCACCCCCAAGTGCGCGCACGCAGAAATAGCTGACGCCCACCTTTTAGGAGTTTTCATGAGCACACGCGAGCAGGCTGTTCCCGCCGCCGATGTCGAGGCGGCCGCCAGGCGAGCGCGCGATCAACTCGATGCGCAGACCTATGAAACCGTGCAGTGGCACTTTCATCCATCCACCGGCTGCCCGTTTTGGCTCGACTATGCCTCGAAGCTGAATTTCGATCCGCTGAAAGAGATCCGCGCGTTCGATGACTTGAAGAAGTTCGAGCCGTTCAAAGATGAATGGTTGCGCGGCGGACCCGTTCGGCGGTGGGTTCCCAAGGCGTTTGCCGACAAGCCGATCTATGTTTTCGAAACCGGTGGCACCACGGGCATTCCGAAAAGCCGGATCGCGATCGAAGACTTTCGCACCGACTACTCGCTGTTCAGCAAGACATTGCCCGACGAATTTTTCCCCCCCGGCTCGAATTGGCTGATGCTGGGCCCCTCGGGTCCGCGCCGGCTGCGATTGGCGGTCGAGCACTTGGCTCAGTTCCGTGGCGGGATTTGCTTCTGCATCGACTTGGATCCCCGTTGGGTCATCAAGCTGATCAAGAAGGGTTGGATGGAACACCTGGAGGCGTACAAGCAGCATTGCATCGACCAGGCGATCACGATCCTCTCCGCCGGGCACGATATCAAGTGCATGTTCACCACGCCCAAGCTGCTCGAATCGCTGGCGCTGGAACTGGAGAAGCGCGGTACAACGATTGGCGAGCAGGGCATCAGCGGTATCTTTTCCGGCGGCACCGAATTCACGCCGCAGTGGACTCGCTTCGCTACCGAAGAGTTTTTGGATGGCGTGTACATGACGCCCACGTATGGCAACACGCTGATGGGCCTGGCTTGCAGCAAGCCAGTCACCGCCGAGGAAGGCTACAAGATTTCCTACTACGCGCCGCAACCGCGGGCGGTTTTGGAAATCGTCGATTTTCAGGATTCCGACCGCGTCGTGGAGTATGGCCAGACGGGCCGCGTGAAGCTCACCACATTGACCAAGGAATTCTTCGTGCCCGGTTTCCTGGAACGCGACGAGGGCGAGCGCGAAAAACCCTATATCAAATACCCGTGGGACGGGGTCAGCGGCGTGCGGCCGTTCCACGAAACGGCCGAGGCCACCACGGTAGGAGTGTATTGATTCGCAACGCGATGGGTTGTGTGCCGTGCCCTCTCCCAAAAGGAGAGGGTTAGGGTGAGGG
>JACQFF010000030.1 GCA_016200205.1 Planctomycetia bacterium | reverse complement strand
GCCATGCTCAACGGCACCACGATTCGTCTCGATGGCGCGCTGCGAATGACCGCCAAATAGCCGCAGCCCGGATGCGGGTTCGTCCAACGCGGAGCCAGTTCCCAACCTAAGCTTTGGCAGGGGCAATCACATTGGATGGCCCACTCGATTTTGGCACGTCACGCATGCGCTCGCTCCGGGGCCCCTCTGGGGACAGTCCTGATGTTGTCCAAGTCCTCGGTTCTTTGGATCGTCGCGCTGGCAACTCTGCTCGCGTTCGCGCCGCTCTACGGGTTTGCGCTTGACGAACGTCCCGGCCGAACTGAAAGAGACCACGCGGCTCGAACCAAGGGCGTCGATCCCCGCGGTTTGAGGCTCGTGCAGGCTGTGCTCGATGCCGGCGATGTATCCGCGGCGCGATCGCAACAAGCTGAATTCCAGTTTCGCGCTTTTGCCAGGCAATTGCACGAGAGCGAACAGGTTTTCGGCGCCGAGCGGCGGCGAGCACAGACTATTCACCGGTTTGTGCACGAGCGAATTCTGGAGGGAAAATACGAAACCAGCGGCAGCGATCTAGCCAACGTGCTCGCGGGCGGGCCCTTTAACTGCGCGACCGCCAGCGTATTGTTTCTGGCATTGGCGGCCGATTACAACTTGGAAGGTCACGCCGTAGCAGTGCCGGGACACGTTTGGTGTCGCGTGGCGAGTCGTCGAGGATCGTTCGACGTGGAAACCACCTGTCGCCATTGGTTTGAACTGACCTCGCGCGAACCTGCGGCCGTGACGGCCGAACTGACGCAATTCATGGTCGAGCACGATCGTCGTTCGACGAGCGCGCGCGTATTGGACCAACACGCACTGATCGCTGTTTTTCACTACAACCGTGGCGTTCGATTGCTCAAAGAGCAGCAATTCTCGGCGGCGGCGGCCGCCAATCTGAAAGCGCTCAAGTTGGATCCGCGGTGCGCGCCCGCGTACGACAATCTGTTGGCCACGATCAACAATTGGTCGCTGGCGATAGCCGTTCGAGGCGAGCGAGAGTTAGGGCTTGAATTGCTCGAGGCCGGTTTGACGTTGGCTGGGGACTACGAATCGTTTCGCTGCAATTATCGCTACCTTTCCCAGCAACAGGGCGCCTGCGGCGATCCGCTGGCGATCGGCGAACGGGGCCCCAAAAGGTCGTCGAAACACGTTTTTTCGACCGGCGGCATCGAATCGAATGCCGGATTTTGACAACGCCCCGTTTGTGAACTAAGAATCCTTTATCGGCTATCGACTTCGCTTGGGGCAGCTTAGGCGAGGCGCGATGGAGTCATGTTCCCGGCCGGTCAGGCCACCCAGCTATGAATCCTTGGGCTGATTTGGTTGCGGCTGGTTTCCAGTCGGTCGACCGGCGGTATCGACGGTCTTGGGAGTAGGTCCGCGGAAACGCAATCGCGCTGGAATTTTCCACGAGGTAATTCGATGAGCACCGTGCTGAGCTATCTACAACTGGAGCGTATGGCCGAAACGGTTCCCATGGCCAACGAAGCTCTGCGTCGGCAAGTCTGGGGAATACTGGCCGGGCTCTATCCGCCGGGAAAGACGAGCGAGCGCCGCATCGATCAGCGATTTCCTTATCCGCACTTGCTCTACTTGTCGCCGGTTGGCGACGACGGACTTTCACCGGAGGGAGAATCGGTGGTGGTGGTCGGAAAGCATTTATCGGAACATGGGTTGGGCTTTTTTTATCAGCAGCCGCTTCCTTATCGGCGCATGATCGCCTCCCTCCAAGCGCAAGAGGGGCGTTGGGTCGGATTCTTGATCGATATCACCTGGTGCCGTTTCACTGAACACGGCTGGTACGACAGCGGCGGCCGATTCTTGCAAACAGTGCCCTCGCCCATCCGGCATGCCGGCTGATTCTTCGATTCCCAAGAGGCGCTCAGTCGCCGCAATTGTCGTGGCGCGGCGCTCGTTCATCGGCCGCTTCAAGCTGCAGATATCGGCCGAAACTCCGATGCAGGTCTTCGCGGCGCTCGCGTGTCCACCAGTCGAGGAATTCTCGTCGGCTTGCCTCGAGCGCTTGTTGCTCCTCGTGGATGCCCAGCTCGAAAGCTTGTCGCGTGGCGCCCGACTCGCTTTCCGCCAGCCACTGGGAAAAATGCGCCTGGGCAGTGACGTGATCGTTGATCGCGCCAAGTCGTTCCTGCAGCGTGGCCACGACGGGATACAACTGCTGTCGAAGATCGGCCGCGAAAGCCCCGGCAAAGATCTCCATGGCGTAGCGCACCTGTTTTCCCTGGATACGAAACGCATGCAGGGCCTCGGCGTCAGTCATTTCGGCCTGGGCGGCTTTCAAGTAGGGCACCACCAACTGGCCCAACGCGACGCGAGCCATGCAGCCAAACCGCCCGGTGCAAGCGCCGCGTCCCGCGCGCTGGCGAATCCGCTCGAGCAGCCCAAGCGTCCGCCGCGCAAATCCTTTGCGGACCAGTTTCTTGTAAATCGTTTCGATCGGATGTTGCGCTTCCTGCCGGTGTCGCTTGATATGCTCCAACAACAAAGCCGACTGCTCCGCGGGAATGCGCTCCATATGTGACATCCAGCGCATCGACAGCACGTCGTAGTCGCGGGCCTCTCCGGCCGCCCGACGGATCCGCTTCACCTGTCTGCGCATCCAATCGCCGCGCCGCGTGGGCAGCCACGCCCCAAAAATGTTCATGGCAGCCGCCGTGCGTCGGGAAAAGACTCGCAGTTGATGCACGTTCTCGGTTTCGTCTTGAGGGAATCGCACCGCCAATTCCAGGTAGTGCCAAGTTCGCTTCAAACGACTCTCGAGCGCCCGCCGAGCGACCTGCTGGACCGTATCGTCGGGCCGGCTTTCAATCCACTTGTTGTTGCGTCCCATGCCGTGCTGTCTGCTTCGAGGAGGTTGTTCCAGTTGCGCGTGCATATCGGCGAGCACAGGTCAATATCTTCCAACGTCGATGCGCGCCTTTTGAGCGCGACTCGTGCCAGAAGGATTGCGAACACTGCCCGAACAGGTTGTGTGTCGAAGGCGTCCGATCGGCAGATCCCGCAGGGAGGCCGCTGGCAACGCAACGGACCCGCTCGGATTACCATCGAGCCGCACTCCGATCGACTTTCCGCGGCCCGCCCTCAAATGGCCGCTTGTTCACCAAGGCGGCCCAAGCGCTGTCCAGGAGAGAGCCGAGCGAGCGTCGCTAACACACCCTAGCAGGCGCATCGCAAGGCTTCAACGGGATCCACCCGACTGAGGGGCACTCATCAAGGCTCACGGCTCGTGGCGGTGGAAGTTCGCGATGATGTTCCAGATTTCTTCAGGCGTTTCGGCGAAGCTGATCAGGTCGAGGTGTTCGTCCTCGATGACTCCTTCGTCGGCCAGAAACTGGAAATCGACGACGTGCTCCCAGTATTCACGGCCGAACATAACGATGGGAATTTCCTGCATGCGGCGCGTTTGGCGCAATGTGACCGCGTCGAAAAACTCATCCAAGGTGCCGAACCCGCCGGGAAATACGACCAGCGCCTGCGCGCGCAATAGAAAGTGCAACTTGCGTAGCGCAAAGTAATGAAACTGAAAACATAGTTCGGGCGTGATATAGGGATTCGGAATCTGTTCGGCGCCGAGTGTAATATTCAGACCCACCGATTTGGCGCCCGCGTCGAATGCCCCGCGATTGGCGGCTTCCATTATTCCCGGCCCGCCGCCTGTGACCACGACGTACTGGCGACCACCGTTCAGGGCGCGCGTTGAAACGATCCGCGAGAATTCGCGGGCGGCTTCGTAACAGGCGGCTTTGGCCAACACGCGTTCGGTTCTGGCCACTTCGCGCGCGCTTCGTGGGTCGCTTGGGTTGGCTGCCAGCGCGGCCTTGGCCTTCTCCAGGCGTTTTTCCAATTCTCCGCGCTCGCCAATCCGAGTGCTGCCGAAGATCACAATGGTCGACTCGATATTGTGCTCGTGAAAGGATAGTTCCGGCTTAAGCAACTCCAATTGCAGTCGCACGGGCCGCAACTCGCGCCGAGCCAAAAGCGCGGCATCTCGCTCCGCCAGAACATAGCTGGGAGAATCAAGAATGGCTCGCAAGTTATCTTCCGCTTCGCTCATGATAACGCCTACGGTCACGGGTGACGGGTTCGGCTGTTACGCTCCCGAGCGTTTAAATCAAGTCGACGCACTGGCCCATTTTGGGCACTAGCGTGTTCCAACTACAATCGCGGCGCAATTCGTTGGCCAAGGAGGTGGCGCTTGGCAACTCGCCATGGGTCAGAAACACCTGGCGTGGAGGTTTCAAGGGTTCGAGCCATCGCCGCAACTCCGAGTGGCCGGCATGTCCGCTCAGGCTCGATATCTCCACCACGGCCGCGCGGACCGGCACTTCGCCGCCGAAGATTCGCAACGTCTTCGCGCCCTCTTGCAGCGCGCGCCCGCGCGTGCCGGCCGCCATGAAGCCACCCAACACGATGGTGTTGTGCTCATCCGGAAGCCGCTGTCGCAAGTGATGCAGAATCCGCCCGCCCGTCATCATGCCGGAGGAAGAAATGATCACCGCCGGCCCTTTCACGCCATTGATTTGCTTGGATTCGGCCACCGTTTTCGCCAGCTTGACATGCTCCAAGTTGAATTGAAACTCCGCATTCGTTGCCAGACCTTCCGCGAGATCGTGCTGCGAGGCGTACAACCGGTAGATATTCATGCCGCTGACGGCCATTGGACTATCCAAAAACACGGGTAGCTGGGGAATCCGCTTACTTTCCAGCAGTATTTGCAACAAATAGATCAATTGTTGGGCCCGCCCGACGGCAAACGAGGCGACCAGCATCACGCCGCCTCGGGCGATGGCCGTCGTCACGACATCGCATAGTTGATCGAGCACGTCGATGGGTGGATGTTCGCGATCGCCATAGGTGCTTTCGCAAATCAAATAATCGCACTGCGGCGGTTGCTCGGGATCGAAGTAGAGGGGCGCGCTGTAGCGGCCGACGTCGCCGGAAAACAAAATCCGCGGCGGATCGCCCCCCTCGCGAATCTCCACTTCGATCATGCACGAGCCGAGAAGATGGCCCGTATCGTGGTAGCGAATCCAAATCGGCTCGGCGGGTGAAAACCACTCGCCTCGATGCACGGTGCGAAACCGAGTCATCGCATGTTTCACGTCGTCGGCATCGAATAAGGGAAGTGCCGGCTTGTGTTTCGAAAAACCTTTGTGATTGGCGTAGTCGGCATCGTCCTGTTGGTTGTGAGCGGCGTCCAACAACAGCAGACTGGCGATCGATTCGGTTGCCGGCGTCGAATAGACCGGTCCGGAAAACCCGTCCTTGACGAATCGCGGCAAGTAGCCGACGTGGTCAATATGCGCATGCGTGAGCACCACGCTATCGACTTGCGCGGGTTCGAAAGGCAACCGTTGCCAATTGCGTTGCCGCAGTTCCTTCAAACCCTGAAAGAGGCCGCAGTCGATGAGAACCTTCGCCCGGCCGGCTTCCAGCAGGTACTTCGAACCGGTGACCGTTTCCGCCGCGCCATGAAACGTCAAACGTGCCATCGTTTTCTCCAGCTAAGATTTTTTGACTGGCTGCTCGGGTAACGGCACGAATTGCAAGACGATTGCCAATACGGCCATGATCAAACCGGCGACGATCGCCCAAATCATTTCATTGTCCGTGGCGATCCCCGGCGCAAGCGGTAGAGTTTGGCGGCAACACACAACCCAAACAAGCGTAACGACAGTTAGAGGTCCCGCCCAGCCGAAGCGACCCACAACCGGCCATTTTCGAGCCAGCACACGCGTGGCAAAATAGAGTGCCATGCCCCCCAGTCCGGTCGCAATGACCGCCTGATCGCCCAGGAATCCGCCGACGAGCAGCAGTTCCGCCGCCGCGCTCGTGGCATACGCGAGCTTCGAATGCCGGGCCGTCGAATACCACGTGATGCAAGGAACGATGCTGATCGAGAGAGCCGATAACAATCCGGCGATCCCGTCAATAATTCCCCGCGCCCACGGAACGGCATTCGTTCCGCCGACCGTCAGCAAAACACTGCCGATGGAGCGCACATCGGGTCGAAAAATTGGCACGACCAAGCCCACGATCAGCACGCCGACCCAGATTCGCGCGGGCAGCACATGGCCGTCGAATTCCACGAGAGCCGCGCAGACGAGCGTGCAGATGAGCAGCAAGTGAAACGCGTACAACCCTAGTTGAAGTCCGTACGTGCCGCCGGCGTCCCCCGAAGCCTGCGCAATTTCAGGCATACCTTCCGTCCAGGCAATCAGGCTGCTGATCGCGGCCACCAACGCTTCGACCAGCGGGTAACGCACGGAAATCGCCGCTCCGCAATCGCGACAACGCCCGCGCAACTTCAGCCAACCGACGATCGGCACGTTGTCGTGCCAGCGAATCGGATGCTCGCACGCGGGGCAGCGCGAGCCGGGATGGCTCAGGCTGATGTGCCGCGGCAGCCGATAAACTACCACGTTCATGAAGCTACCGAAGATCCCACCAAGCACCGCCAGCCAAGCCAGCACGAACCAGCGGCCTTCGCTAGAAAGATAAATAACGATATCGGTGAACGGGATTTGCATCCGCTGTCCCCTTCAAGGCGAACTTCAAATAATTCCCGCCAGTGGGCCGCCCCGCGCACCCAGCGCGTCGACGCGGCGCGTTGTTTCCAGATCTTCGACGAGCGGCGGCGCGTGATGCGGTTTGATCCGCGCGTCGATCACCAGCGAACCGCGGCATCCCCAATGTTTCTGCTCGGTGAAGGCTTCAATACCATACACATCCGCCGCCGGATTGCTACGCGTAAAGGTGACCCACAAGAAGTTATTCAGCGAGTGGACCGCGAAATCAACATCGTCGACAATCACGATCAACGGAAAGCGATTGATTGGGTCAGCGCCTGTGAATGCCGCGCAAAACGTCTCCACCGCGTCATCCTCGCCATCGGCCGCGCGCCGATAGGGCGGACCCTGCACCGCCAGCACGCCCGGCATACACAACCGGGCTGGCCCAAATCCGTCCGGCAGTTGCAACGATCCAGCCTCGGTGGGCAACTGCCGCATGGCCGGCCCAACGGCCGCGATCACCAGTTTCGATCCTTCGTTGACCGCCCCGCCGGAATAATCCAGCGTATCGATCGTGGTGCAAGTCTGGAAATGCAAGTCGCGCGTCCAGTCGACCCGCCCAAGGATGTGACGAAACATGCCGGGCACGTCGTGCACGTCCAGCGCTGCGTCATCTTCGCCCGCGGCGATCCACAAATACTTGGCCAGGGAAAGTTGGCCCTGACCTAAAATCGCGTTGGCGGTGGTCAGCAATTCCTGCGGGCGTTTGCGCTGGGCGAACGGCGTGTAGCGTTCGCTTCCGATGGCCAGCAGCAGCGGATGCACGCCCGCGGCGTCCACGGCATGCACGGCGTGCAGCCCCGGAATGACCGTCGCGATGGCGGGACCCGTCAGTTCATGAATCAGTTCGCCGAACATCGTGTCTTCCTGCGGCGGGCGTCCGACGACCGTAAAGGGCCAGATAGCCCCCGGCCGATGCACCACTCTTTCGACCCGCATCACCGGATAGTCGTGGGCCAAACTGTAGTAGCCCAGGTGATCGCCAAAGGGTCCCTCCGGCAGTTTTCGCTGGGGATCGATGACGCCCGCAATGTAAAAATCGGCCTCGGCGTAGATCGGCAATTGGCCAGGCCGGCCGATCATCGCAATCCGATGCCGCGCTAACGCACCGGCGAACGACAGCTCCGACAATCCTTCGGGCAGAGGCATGACGGCGGCCAGGCTCATCGCCGGGGCGCCGCCGACAAATATATTGACGCGCAAAGGCTCGCCGCGGCGGATTGCCGCTGCATGATGCACCCCAATGCCACGGTGAATTTGATAGTGCAAGCCGATTTCTTCATTCGGCCGATACCGCCCGCCGGAAAGTTGCACGCGGTACACGCCCAAATTCGAGCGCCGAAATCCCGGATGGTCGACGTCCTCGGTATAGACCTGAGGCAATGTGATAAACGCCCCGCCGTCGTCTGGCCACGATTGAAGTTGCGGGAGCTGGTCGATCGACGATCCGTGGGCGAGCACCGGTCCGGAGGAGACCTTGCGGGGCAGCATGTCCAGCAGTGAAAGCGCCAAGCGGCCGTAACCCCAGGGCCGCCTGGCCATCTGGCCCGGGTCGGCTTTCAGCTCCACCAGGCGGCGAACGATTGAGAGCGAATCGCGAAAAATAAATCGCATCCGCTCCCTGGTCCCGAACAGATTGCTGACCATCGGAAAACGGCAACCCTTCACGTGCGCGTAATAAACTGTTGGTCCCCCGGCTCGAAACACGCGGCGATGTATTTCGGCGGCCTCCAAGTGCGGATCGACTTCCTGCTCGATGCGCACCAGTTGTCCGGTGGCCTCGAGATCTTGCAAACACGCCTGTAGAGTGCGATAGCCCATGCGGCTGGTTCAATGATGGTTTCGAACCGAACTACGTAATCTCGTTCCGCTCATCGCTAGCTTACGGCACATCGCGGCTGGCGTGAAAGGCCGGGTGGTCCCGATTTCCTCGGCAAATCAAATCGTTTTTCACGACCCATCGGCGATAGGCCGCAGCGCTACTATCCCTGGGCCAAACCCGGCTGGCCCGCTAAAATGCAAGCCCTTTTGCGTTCAGTCGCTTTTTTCACGAGAGTTGGCCTGTGCAGATCAACCGAATTGAGTCCCGAGTCACCGAGACCGATGCTGACGCTGTGGTGGTTGGCGTTTTTGAAGATTCCCCGTTCGGCGGTAGCGCCGCTGAAGTCGACGCGGCGCTGCGGGGAGCAGTGCGCGGTTTGGTCGAGCGGCGAGAATTCACTGGCCGCAGCCATGATTTGCTGCCGCTGCTGGTGCCGGTCGGCCGGGCTAAGCAGGCTTTGGTGGTGGGACTGGGGCGCCGAGAAAAGTTCGATGCCGGAGTGGCGTTTCGCTGTACGGCCACGGCGGCGCGCCACATGGCCGCCAGGCAGCGGGCAATCGTGGCCTTTTTTCTCGACGACCAGTGGCCTGTCGAATGGACCGAAAGCGGCGTGTGTGGCGCGATCGTCGGTTGCCAGGGGCAAGACCTCTATCGGGCCGAAAAAAATCGCTACCCGTTCGGCACGCTCGCCTGGGCCGGCGGCTCGGACCAGACGGTCTCCACCGGCCGTATTCTGGGCGAGAGCGTCAACTTGACTCGCCGGTTGGTCAATGAGCCGGCCGACGAAATCTATCCCGAAACCTTCGCCGCCCGGGCTGCCGAAGTCGCCACTCAAAACGGTTTGGAAGTGGAAGTTTGGGACCAGAAACGGCTCGAATTAGAACGTTGCGGCGCGATGTTGGCCGTCGCCAAAGGCTCGAGCCGACCCGCACGCCTGGTAATGCTCCGCTATCACGGGGCCGGCCAGAACGCGCCGGCGTTGGCGATCGTCGGCAAGGGCGTGACCTTCGATTCAGGTGGGCTGTCGCTCAAAACGCCCGAGGGAATGCTGACCATGAAATGCGACAAGGCCGGCGCGTCGACCATGGTCGGAGCGCTACAGGCTACTGCGCAACTGAAATTGCCCATCAATGTGATCGGCATCGCCGGGCTCGTCGAGAACATGACCGGGCCAGCGGCGATGAAACTGGGCGATGTGGTGCGGGCCCGCAATGGCCGCTCCATTGAAGTGCACAACACCGATGCCGAAGGCCGGCTGGTGCTGGCCGACTTGCTCTCATTGGCCGTCGACCTCGGCGTTTCGAATATCGTCGATCTGGCCACGCTGACGGGCGCCTGCGTCGTGGCCCTGGGTAGCGAAGTGGCCGGCGTGATGACCAACAACCAGCCTTGGTGCGATGCGGTCGTCTCGGCCGCCCATCGCGCGGGAGAGCCGATTTGGCAGTTGCCGATGTTTCCGGAAGTTTACGACGAGCTGATCAAAAGCGAAGTGGCGGACATCAAGAACGTCGGCGATGGTCGCTGGGGCGGAGCTATCACGGCGGCAAAATTTCTCGAACAGTTCGTCGGCGGCACGCCCTGGGCGCACATCGACATTGCCGGTCCGGCATTTCGCGACAAGCCCAAGCCTTGGAGCGATGCCGGGGCCAGCGGGCAATTCGTGCGGACGCTGGTGCAAATCGCTCGGGAGTGGAAACCCTCGAACCCGGTGGAATAATAGGTACCGCGGATGCCCTGGATCTCTGAATCGGCCGCTGAAATCGGCTGGCCTCGTCTCGAACAATTGATGCGGCAAACGATTGGCGAAACCCGGCGGCGAATTTGCGCGCGGCCCAAACGCGTGCTGCTGCTTCCGCCGGACATTACCCGGGCCCATTCCGGCGTGGGCCGCCTGACCGAAATGCTGTATCGGCAGCTTTCGCCCGAGGCCGACGTGCATGTGATACCCACGCTCGGCCAGCACGTGCCGCACACTCCGGATGAGAACCGCCGCATGTTCGGCTCGATTCCCCACGAGCGGATTCACGCCCACGATTGGCGCAACGGCTGCGTGCACGTGGGCGACATCTCGGCCGATTTCGTCATGCGGGCCTGCGGCGGCGTGGCGGATTGGCCGATCCCGATCGTGCTGAATCGCATGTTGATCGAAGAGCCATGGGATCTAGTAATAAACGTCGGACACGTCGTGCCCCACGAGGTGCTGGGATTTGCCAACCACAACAAAAACTACTTCATCGGGCTGGGAGGAAAAGACACGATCTGCGCCGCGCACATGTTGGCGGCGACTTGTGGCATCGAAAACAATCTCGGCAATCTAATTACGCCGACTCGGGCTTGCTTCAACAAGGCCGAGGACGATTATCTCGGCCGCTTGCCCGATCTGTACGTCCAGGTCGTGATGGCCCGCAACGCACGCCATGAGTTGGTCCACACTGGCTTGTTCGTGGGCGATGATCTGGAGACCTATTTGCAAGCAGCCCGAGAGTCGCGCGAACAAAACATCACCTTGTTCGACGAACCGGTAAAAAAAATTGTCTGCGTGATGCAAGCCGATGAATTCGTCAGCACGTGGGTTGCCAACAAGGCCATCTACCGGACGCGCATGGCGCTGGCCGATGGCGGCGAGCTGTTGATTATCGCCCCTGGCCTTAAACGGTTTGGCGAGCAGCCGGAAGTCGACCGGTTTATTCGCAAGTATGGCTACTGCGGCACGCCACGGGTCACGGCCGGCTATCGCGTGAACGCCGACATGCAGGATTTAGGACACGCCACGGCGCATTTGATCCACGGGTCGTCCGAAGACCGTTTTTCGATCACTTACGCCCCCGGCCACCTGACCGCCAAGGAAATCGAAGGCGTGAATTTCCGCTATGCCGATCTCAACACTACGCTCGCTCGCTATCAGCCCGACAAGCTGCAAGAAGGCCGGAACACCCTGAGCGACGGCGAGCGATTCTTCTTTATTCCGACGCCGTCAGCCGGCTTGTGGGCGACGCGCGAAAAGCTCTACGGCCGCGCCGGCGGCTTTGATCGAGCCTGACCCGTTGGGAAAGTTGACGCTCGCAAGCTCGCGATCGCTCATTTGTCGGCGCGCTGCGCGTGTCGGCGGCTGACCAATAGTCCTCGCAGCGCCAAATCTCATCGTGCACCGCGGTGCTGGCGGCGGTATGCTGATGGAAGCCAGGCCGGGCTTGAAAGCTCGGCCGAAAACTGGACCGCTGGGGAACCCGCTGATGAAGCCGTCCCGTCGTCCGCCTGGACCTCCGCAGCGGCTATTGCGGGGCAGTTTTTCCGATTTCCGCCGCGACTCGCTGGGGTTTTTGCAGCATTGCGCCCAACAGTGCGGCGACATTGTCGGGTTTCGAATCGAGCATTGATGCCAAACGACCACGAATCCAGAACCGCCGCAGGTTCGTCGGACGACGCCGTGACGCGCCAGCGCAAGATCGTGGCGGAGGACATCCACCTGCTCAACAGCTTGGGCTATGGCCAAGAGTTGCTGCGGCGAATGAGCGGGTTTTCCAACTTCGCCATCTCGCTGTCGATTATCTGCATCGTGGCCGGCGGCATCACGTCGTTCCCGCAAGGATTTTGCAGCGTGGGCGGGGCGGCGATCGGCGTCGGTTGGCCACTGTGCTGCTTCCTCTCGCTGTGCGTGGCCTTGGCGATGGCCCAGGTTGCTTCGGCGTTTCCCACCGCCGGCGGGCTCTATCATTGGGCGGCAATTCTCGGCGGGCGCGGCTGGGGATGGCTGACCGCCTGGTTCAACCTCGCCGGCTTGATCACCGTGCTGGCCGCCATCAACGTGGGCACCTTTCAATTTGCCGTCCGCGCGATTGCGAGCGCCTTCGATATCCACCCCGCGCGGCTCGGACCAGGAGGTGAACTCGCTTTGCAGCTTGCCGGCGTGCTATCGATCACGTGTGCGCAAGCCCTGTTCAACCACTTGGGAATTCGGATCACCGCCGCCTTGACCGATTTTAGCGGTTACTGGATCTTGCTCGTGGCCTCCGCGCTAACCGCCGCGATGCTCGCCTACGCACCGTCGATCGATCTGGCGCGATTGATTACATTCACTAATTACAGCGGATCGGCCGGCGGCGATATCTGGCCCGAAACCGGCCCAATCGCCTGGGTGTTTCTGCTCGGTTTCTTGCTTCCCGCCTATACCGTCACCGGCTTCGACGCGTCAGCCCATACCTCGGAAGAGACCGTGGGAGCTTCGCATCACGTGCCGCGCGGCATCGTGCGCTCGGTGCTGGTGTCCGGTATTTTCGGTTGGGTTATGTTGTCGGCGATCGTGTTGGCCATTCCGAATCTGGACGAAGCCGCGGCCCAAGGCGGGAACGCTTTTTTTTGGATCGTCGAGCACGTGCTGCCTGGCTGGCTGCGAATCCTCCTTGCCCTGGGCATCGTGGTCGCACAATTCTTTTGCGGCCTGGCCACCGTTACCTCGGCCTCGCGAATGGCCTATGCTTTTGCGCGCGATGGCGGGCTGCCCTATGCCGAGCGGATGCGACACGTCAGCCCCAAGTACCGCACTCCGGCCGTGGCTATTTGGACCGTCTCGCTGCTCTCCGTGGCTTTTGTCGTCCACACGCCCACTTATTCGACTATCGCGGCTGCCGGCACGATCTTTCTTTACATTTCCTATGTGATGCCCACGACGCTCGGGCTGTTGGCCTATGGCCGATCGTGGACGCAAATGGGCCCTTGGAGTTTGGGCGGTACGGCCTTTCGCACTTTCAGCGTGTTGTCGATCCTGGGCTGTGGGCTGATTCTCGTCATCGGAATCCAACCCCCCAACGAAAAAAACCTGTGGATCGTGCTTTCCGCATTTGCACTGACCGCGTTGGTTTGGATCGTGTATGAACGGGAACATTTTCGCGGCCCGCCGCAGGGCGTATTGAATCGCTCCCGCCATACGCATCCCGAAAAGCCCGAGCCCGCGACCGCGGAAATCCCCTAATGCAAATCGCCGCGACCGCGAGGCAAGCGAGCGTGAAGGACCGAGCATGACCCGATCCATTAAAATGGTCGGACTCGATTGTGGCTCCACCACGACCAGCGCCGTCGTGGCCGCCGGACGATTGACGAGCGGCGCCCTGGGCCGCGTGGAAATCACGGAATTGGAGGAAATCTTTCGTTCCGAGATCGTCTTTACGCCATTTGATCACGATCGGATCGACGCGCGACGCCTCGAGCGGTATTTGGATGATTGGCTCGCCGCGTCCGCCACCGAGCCGGGCGAAATCTTCGGCGGCGGCGCACTGATTACCGGACTGGCAGCCCAGCGGGAAAATACCGCGGTCGTTACGCAGTTGATCGGAAAACGGCTGGAGGAGTCGGTTGTCGCGACTGCTGACGATCCGTGTCTCGAATCGTGGTTGGCCTTCATGGGCAATTGCCATACGCTCTCAAAGGCTCATCCGCGGTCGATGATCTTGAACCTCGACATCGGCGGCGGCACGACGAACTTGGCGCTCGGCATCGACGGCCAGGTGGTCGCCACCGGCTGCCTGTTTGTTGGAGCCCGTCATATCGAGTTCGCGCCGGGCACCTATGAAATCAGGAATCTCTCACCTTACGCGGTTGCGCTATTTGCGCATCTGGGAATTCAACGACGCTTGGGAGGCACTTTGCGAGCAGCCGAGATCGAATCGATCCTGGACTTTTATGTGGAGCTGATTGAAGCCGCGATCGCGGGAGACCCGGGCCCCTTCGCCACGGCCATTGGCCGGCGGCACTTGCAAGTTTCCCTCGAACGACCAAAGCTCGACCAGGGACAATTCGCGATCACGCTGTCGGGCGGCGTCGGGCAGATGGTTTACAATCAATTGCACAGTGCTCCGGCCGGCGGAATCACACCCTACGGCGACTTGGGGGGCGAGTTGGCCGCGCGTATTCTCCGCGCGCCAAGGATCGCCGGCCGCATGAACAACTTGATCCCGGAAGGCCTCGGCCGGGCCACCGTGTATGGCCTGTTGCGGCACAGCACCGAACTGTCAGGCTCGACCCTCTATCTACCTAAACCCCAACTGCTACCGCTTAAGAATGTTCCCATCGTGGGCCCACTTAATGCCAACTCAACCGCCGCGCAAGTGGCGCAGGTCCTCGATTTAGCCGCGCGCAGCGCGCCGGCGGCCTG
>JACQFF010000029.1 GCA_016200205.1 Planctomycetia bacterium | reverse complement strand
TCGCGGCCGGATGCAGCAGGCAAACTTATTGAAATCCGAGCACGCGCCGGGTTTCGACTTCGATACTGCGGCAGCGGAGGCCAAACGTGATTTGAAGGAGCGCCTTACCAACGCTGCGCAAAAAGACGCGCCGTCGGCTGGCGGCCCACAACTCTAAGACTTCGGTGTCAAATTATCATGCTTTCGCTGCCCATCCTTGACCTGCTGCAGGATTGTGATGACCCGCCCCTGACGCCCGAAACGCTCGAAGATTTGGAGATCGCGCTGGGCGTTCGGTTTCCTAAGGACTACGCGGAGTTCCTGTTGCAATTCAACGGCGGAACGTTTTATCGCTCGGTGGGGTTCGACTTGCCCCATCCCAAGCCGCCGTTTCTTACCGGAGCGCGGGTGTGGGCTTTCATCGGCGAGCCCGGCGATGGAATCGAGAAAAATGGCCTTGTGTGGTGGTCCAACACTTTGAGTGACCGAATCCCGGAGGGTTTTTTGCCGATCGCCCATTGCAATAGTCAAGATCACGTGCTGTTGAAGCTCGTTGGCCCAAAGTCGGCGTTCGAAGGGGTGTGGTTCTGGGACAGCTCGGCCTTTTGGGACTCCGACGATGAGCCGAGCGTGCATTGGCTTGCCAATTCGTTCCATGAATTCCTGTCGATGCTTGAACTGGACGTCTGCACCGAAGATGAGGAGCAAGAGAGCCTGCCCCTGTTTCGAGCCGTTGAACGCGGCAACCTGACGGCCGTCGAGCGACATCTTGCACAAGCAGGCAAGGTGGATGCCCGCAACGATCAGGGTCGAACGCTGCTTGCTGCCGCCGTGATTTACCAGTGGCCCAAAATCGTTCGCCTGCTCCTCGAACACTGCGCTGACCCCAACGCGCGCGATAACGAAGGGCGAACTCCTCTTCACCATGCAGCCACGCACTCCATCGACAGCGTGAAGCTTCTCCTGGCGGCCGGCGCCGATGCCAAGGCGAGGGACAACGAAGGCAAAAGCGTGCTGGGCGAGTGGTTGTACCGCGCCGACCAGATTCTGCGAGCGCACGGCGCGGAAGAATAAAATCCGGCGCGCTTAAAACGCCGGCGGCCGGTGAATGTCTGTCGCGATTTGGTCTACGCTATTGCTACCGTCATCCGATCCTGTTCAGTAGCCATGGGGCGACCAAACACGATTGAACTTTTCGCAAAGCGACAGGCACGAAAGGAGTTACGACAATGCATCTCGAAATATAGTCGGGGCAACTGGATTTGAACCTGGCTTCAATTCCAACGGGACCGCAAACGGCACTTCTGTTTGCGAGAACTCGCGGGGTGCCGTGTTGCCGATGCTCTGTACGCCGAATCGTCGATCCGGCTCGCACCGGCGTTTCGTGTTGCCGATCCGAACAGGGTGTTTGACGCCCGAGGCCGACCGCCCTGCCCCGTGCGGACGGCAGCACTCGCCCTTGTCGGGTCGCAAGGCATCGCCGTCCGGGCGGCCGAAAGAGGAATGCGGGGTCCTGTAATCCGGCCCGCCGATGCCGACATTGCCCGGCAACTCATTCACATGGGCCTTCAATGGCGGCAATGCGGCGGCGACTAGGGACACATGATTCGGTCCACCGTGGACTTGTTCCGCCGCGTCCGCGCGGCTACTGCCGTTCCCACGCATCCACGTTGAACTTGAGCGCGTTGCGGAGGTGATCCTTGAGTCGCTTGACGGCCTTCGAGGCGTCGCGCGCCTTGAGGGCCTCGAGAATCTCTCGATGTTCTTCGAACGACCGCGACGCGCGGCCGTAGCGGAATCCGACCGTCGTGACTAGCAACGCCCTGCGAATCAGCGGCTCGACGGTTTCCGTAAGAATGCGGTTGCCCGATGCCTCGGAGAGCGCCTGGTGAAACTGGTGGTCGGCATGGCGTCGATCGTAAACCGTGGCTTTCTCGCCTAAGGCAATCAGCCGGTCGGTCTCTCGTTCCAGCTCGGCAAGCGATTCGTCGGTGATCCGTGCCACGGCTCCTTCAATCACCAATGGCTCGAGCAGCAGTCGGATTTGATAAACATCCTTGAGGTCGCGCGCCGACAACGTCGTCACGCGCCATCCGCGGCGACGTAGTCGCTCAAGCAGTCCGTCGTTCGAGAGCCATTCGGCAGCCCGGCGGACGGTGGCTGGATTGACTCCCAAGGCCTGCCCGAGCGGACGCTCCTTTACGACCTCGCCCGGCCGCATCTCGCCGCGCAGAATGCGATCGAGGATGGCCTCGTAAGTGCTGTCGGTTTGATTGGCAAACTCGAACTCGGTCGCGGAATGCACAGCGAGCTTCGGTGGGTGCTTGGCCACGACCGGGTGTCGTCCGTCGTCGGACTTGACCCAGCCGACGGACGCTAGCCGATCGATGGCTTTGTTGACGGTCGTGCGGCTGACGTGGAGTTCTTCGGCGACGGATCGGGCGTTGATCCGATCGCCGACGGCCATTTTTCGACCGGCCAGTTGGGCCGTCAGAAACTGGTAGACCTTGTCGGTTAACGACGAACGCTTGGTGGCCGAGCTCACGAAAAACATTCCTCCCAGCGAGAGCATAGATTGGGCGGGGCGAGCCGTAAATCGGCACCGCGTTTGCCGGGCAGACGGTAAAATATCTTTTAGCACTAAAAATCTATTATTGGCTGCTTAAGGTCTTGCCTTCCGCGGCCCGGTCCGTTACGATTGCAACCGTTGCCCCACGGTCCCATGCGAGTCGATGGCGAGGTTTTCCCGTGCCCAATTTGACGCACGACGCACTTCGGCGTTGGGCCCGCGACTGCCTGCAGGCGGTCGGCGCCCGTCCCTCGGACGCCTGCCTGGTCGCCCATCATCTGGTCGACGCCAACCTTGCGGGCCACGATTCCCACGGCTTGCTGAGGGTTTCGCAATACGTCGCCGCCGTGCGGTCGGGTGACGTGGACGTGGCCTCACAGCCGCGAATCGTCCAAGAAATGCCCGGCGGCGTGGTCTTGGATGGTGCGCGAGGCTTCGGTCAAGTCGTCGCCCAGACCGCCGTCGAAGAGGCAATCCGAAAAGCTCGCGCTACCGGAGTCGCGGCCGCAACGGTGCGGAACTGCTACCACACGGGGCGCATCGGCAGCTACACCGAACACGTTGCTGCGGCAGGCATGGTGGGCATCGTCATGGTCAATGCCGGTGGCGGCGGTCAAACGGTCGCTCCATTCGGCGGTTTGGCTCGCCGCCTGGCGACAAATCCCATTTCGATCGCGGCCCCCAGCGGTGATGAGTTTCCGCTGGTTCTCGACATCGCCACGAGCGTTGCGCCGGAAGGCAAGATCCGCGCACTTGCGCAGCAGAGCCGTGCCACACCGGCGGGTTGGATGATGGACGCACGGGGGCGTCCGACGACGAACACGGACGACTTTTACAGTCCGTCGGTCGGCGCGCTGCTGCCGCTTGGTGGCCCGGCGGGCTACAAGGGGTTCGGCCTCGGGCTGATGATCGACGTGCTGGCTGGCGCGTTGTCCGGAGCAGGTTGCTCTCGCAAGGAGGTCGTCGAAGCTCGGGATGGTATGTTGATAATCGCCATCGATATCGCTCGATTCGGCATGCTCGCCGCATTTCAAGACCAGGTGCGCGAATTGATCGGCTACGTCAAGTCGTCGCCGCCGGCCCCGGGCTTCGAGGAGATTCTCGTGCCAGGCGAGACGGAGCATGGCCAGCGAATGAATCGCCTGCGAGAAGGCATATCGATCGACGATGCGCTTTGGAAGCAGCTTCTCAGCTTGGGAAAAGAATTGGAAGTAGCACCGCCCGAGCTTGCCCATGAAACCGGCACTGGTATCGAGACGCATTCTGGGAACGGCAAGCCTCGGCGGACGAAGCTCGTGCGATCGTTTGGCCGAGCGGACAGGACCTGGTTTGAGGGCAGATAACTGAGGCCGTCATTTCCCGCCGTTAGGGTTGGAGCGCAGCGCCATGTTGACGATTTCACGAAGTGCCGACGAACGGTTCGGCTGGCCGCGGCGGCGGTTTCTGCAGGCGGGGCTGCTCGCATCGCTGAGCTTTACGCGGGCCGCGTTGGGCCAGTGGTCGGCTGGCACCACGGCGAGCTCATCGTCTTGCTTTGGCCGCGCGAAACGTTGTATCGTCGTATTTCTCAATGGCGGTCCCTCGCAGCTCGATCTGTGGGACATGAAGCCCGACGCGCCGGCTGAGATTCGCGGCGAGTTACGGCCCATCGCGACCAACGTGCCGGGAATTCACATCAGCGAGTTGCTGCCGCAAACGGCTCGGCTCGCGGACAGGTTCAAGATAGTACGTACGGTCACTCATGATGCGTCGGTACATACCACCGGCATGTACACGATGCTGACCGGGTCATACCATCGTACGCCCAAGGTCGATCAAACGCGGATTACTCCACAAGACCATCCTCATCTGGGCGCCGTGTACTCCCTGTGGCGCGGGTCGAAGGACGGACGACCGCCGTTCGTGACGCTGCCGACACTGTTTCGCGCGCCGCCGGTCGACGGCATTTGGCCAGGGCAAACCGCCGGCTTTCTCGGTTCTCGTTACGATCCGCTGGTAATCGAGGGAGACAAGAAACGAGCGACATTTCGGTTTCCCGAGGTCGAGCTTCCCGCTGACATCACGGCCGCGCGACTCCAAGAGCGTCGCGAGCTGGTGGGCCGCCTGGACCAATTGCGGCGGATCAGCGAAACGAGCCAGCGAGTGGGCGAAAAGGACGCCGTTTTTCAGCAGGCCTGGTCGCTGCTTGGCACTTCGGCCCTGCGCGAGGCCGTGGATCTGGCGCGGGAGTCGCCCGGCACGCGCGAGCGCTACGGCCAGCACCTGTTTGGACAAGGACTATTGCTTGCCCGCCGCCTTGTGGAAGCAGGCCTGCCGTTGGTGACGGTTCACTGGATCGACCCCGAGCCGCCAGGCCCCGGTGGAGGCGAATACGATTCGCACGGTCGGATCTTCGCTCACATGCGCAACCGGCTTGTGCCGCCCACGGACCGCGCCCTGTCAGCGTTGCTCACCGACCTTTGGGAGCGTGGCATGAAAGATGACACATTGTTGGTCGTCATGAGTGAGTTTGGGCGGTCGCCTCGAATCAACAAGGACGCCGGCCGCGATCATTGGCCGGAGGCCCAATCGATCTTGTTGGCCGGCGCTGGTATCTCGGGCGGGGCGATTCACGGGGCCACGGACAAGTTCGCGGCCCACCCGGTCGCCGATCCAGTGACGCCGCCCGATCTCGGTCAAACACTGCTTCACTTGCTGGGGGTTCCGCCCGATTTGGAGCTGCGCGACTCACAGGGTCGGCCGATTCGTGCATCGCAGGGCGTCGTGAATCACAAGCTCCTGAGTTGAGTTGAACCGCCACATGGCCCGCATCAACTATTTCATGCCGCTACGTTCGACGGTGATATCCTTATCGCTGGTTTATGTACTGGGAATAGTGGTTCTCCGCTGGACGCCGGAGATCAACGGCCCGCAATTGCAGGAGTAACCGCGATGATGACGAAAATGAACGCACGTGCCTGGGCGAAGTTTCCGGGCGCCGTCGCCTGCTTCGTGAATCTGGCCGCTTGGGATCTGTTGCTCCGATACTCGATCTTGAGCCTGACGGCGGCATTTGCGGTCATGGCGCTCGCTGCATCCGGCGTCGCGGGAAACGATCTTGAGATCCGCCGAGACGTGGAGTTCGCTCGTCCCTCCGGCGTGTCGCTCAAGCTGGACGCGTATCTTCATAAGTCGGCTGGACCACATCCGGCGATCGTATTCGTCCACGGCGGCGGATTTGTGGCCGGCGACAAGGCAGACTACTCGCATGATCTTTTTGATCCACTCGTGGACGCCGCCTTTTCGAGCTTCAGCGTCAACTATCGTCTGGCGCCAACGCATCCCTTTCCGGCGCCGACCGATGATGTGGAATCCGCCATCGCCTGGATCAAGCAGAACGCGGTGCCGCTGCGCATTGATCCAGCGCGGTTGGTCCTCGCGGGGCCATCGGCGGGCGGTTTGCTCGTCTCCTATGTCGGCGCCCGGCATCGGGCGGAGAACAGCATCGCGGCCGTGGTCTCGATGTTTGGTGAGCACGACCTGTTGTTGCGGGTGTCCGAAGATCCGTGCTGCGTTGACGGGCGGGCGATAGCGCGGCCCAAAGGGGGCTGCATTTCCGGCGGACTGGCTGCGCTATTGGGGTTTGCGGAGGTCACGCCGGCCCGCGAGGCACGGCTCAAAGAAGCGTCGGCCGTGACGCACGTCCACCAGGACATGCCGCCGTACCTGTTGATCCACGGCACGCGGGATTTCGGCGTGCCCTTCGAGCAGTCAGTGAGCATGCACGAGGCGATGCGAACGGTGGGCGCCGACGTCACGCTGTTGCCGGTGGTCGGCGGCGGCCACGGGAACTGGTCGAAATCGCAATGGGACGGCGTCCGAAGGGTCCTTACCGACTGGCTCACCCATCGAGTGACGGGTCCTTGACGCGCGCGGTTGAAAGCGCATGGTGTTCCTTCATCGAAACAACAAGGTTGCCGAGCGGCGGCACTTATTGACAATGGACTGCCTTCCCCCTAAAATGTCTTTAATTGCTAAAAGTCAATTTGTGGCAATCGGATCCCGAGGTCCGAAACGAGAAGCGACGACCGCCCTTTTAGAGATTATCCGAGAACCGTCTCGGGGGAGGAGACAGCCGAATTGTCGGTGCCACCCAAAACATCGTGCAAGTATTTGCATTATGTTCTCGCGCGAGGCGGTCGCTCGTTGATCTGGTTGGCGATTTGCCTGGCCGGACTAGCGACAGTTCTCCGCGCTGAGGAAAACTCCGCGGCGCTGCCGCCGCCGGTTTCGCGCCCTATCGATTTCGGGCGCGATATTCGACCGCTCCTGGCCCGGCATTGTTACGCCTGCCACGGCCCGGACGCGCAAGAAGGCGGGCTGCGGCTCGATCAAAAGGCCGCGGCGGCCGCAGGTGGCCAGAGTGGCCCGGAGTTTACACCGGGCAAGAGCGCCGACAGCCGGCTGGTTCGATTCGTAGCCGGTGCGAATGACGAGCAAATCGTGATGCCGCCCGAGGGCGGGCGACTCGCCGCGGAAGAAATCGGCCTGTTGCGGGCGTGGATCGATCAGGGAGCCGTCTGGCCCGAGGCAGCGCCCGGCAGCGCCGCCGCCAGTGGCCATTGGGCGTTCCTGCGGCCTGTACGCCCCCCAGTCCCGGCGGTAAAGAATGGCGCCTGGGTGCGCAATGAAATCGACGCGTTTGTGCTGGCGAAGCTGGAATCGCAGAATATCGAGCCCTCGCCGGAGGCCGATCGCCCGACGCTCATTCGACGTCTTTCGTTGGATCTCACTGGCCTGCCGCCATCGCCCGAGGAAGTCGCCCACTTTGTCGCCGATCGCGACCCCGACGCATACGAGCACTTGGTCGATCGGTTGCTCGCTTCGCCCCATTTCGGCGAACGTTGGGCCCGGCATTGGCTCGATCTGGCGCGGTATGCCGATAGCAGCGGTTATGAGTTCGACGCGCCACGCAGCATGTGGCGCTACCGCGATTGGGTCATCAACGCGGTGAATCGCGATTTGCCGTTCCATCAATTCGTCATTGAACAGATTGCCGGCGACGTGCTCGGCGGCGCGACGGTCGACCAGACAATCGCCAGCGGATTTCACTGCAACGCCATGCTCGATCCCAACCTGCGGTGGGAAGCGGTGCTCGATCAGGTGAACACGACTGGCACGGTCTTTCTCGGGCTGACTGTCGGTTGCGCCCAGTGTCACAACCACAAATTCGATCCACTGAGCCAGCGCGAATACTTTGCTCTGTATGCGTTCTTCGATAGCGCCAGCATCAACGAGTTTGAACTGGCCACGACGGCTGAAAAAACGGCGCGCGACGCCGCCCAGGGTCGCGTTGACGCGCTGATGAAGCGGCGTTCCGAGTACGAAGCGACGTTGCGGGAATCGCTCGCCGCGTGGGAGAGTGGATTGAGTGTCGAGGATCGTGGGAAGCTGCCGCCGCCGGCACGGGCCGCGATCTCCACCACCAGCGGCGAGCGTTCGGCCGACCAGATTTCAAAGCTCGTGGCGGTCCGCGCCGCGGGCGATTCGCAGCATCAAGCGATGTCGCGCGAAATCGACGAGCGGAGCAAGGAAGTGCCGAAACTTCCCTCGACGCTGGCCATGCGAACTGAGCCGCGCGAGACGCGGTTGTTCGTGCGCGGCAACCCCGATCGTCCCGGCGACGCGATCGCGCCGGGCGTGCCGGCCTTTCTGCATCCGCTGGCGAAAGTCGAACGGCCGACCCGGCTTGACCTGGCACGCTGGTTGGTGGCTCCCGAGAATCCGCTGGTTGCCCGCGTGACGGTCAATCGCTGGTGGCAGAGTTACTTCGGGCTGGGGCTGGTGGAAACGGCCAACGATTTCGGCGTGCAAACGCCGCCACCATTGCACCAACCGCTTTTGGATTGGCTGGCAACGGAGTTCATGGCCCGGGGATGGAGCGCCAAGGAGATACATCAACTGATTGTTTGTTCGGCGACGTACCGTCAGAGCTCGCGAGCCCGGCCAGAACTCGACGCGGTGGACCCGAACAATCGGCTGCTGGCGCGCCAGCGGCGGCTGCGCGTCGAGGCCGAAGTCATTCGCGATCTGTCGCTGACGGCCGGCGGGCTGCTTGCGACCAAGCTCGGCGGACCGAGCGTGTTTCCCTATCAGGCGGAAGGTGTGCTCGACGATCGGGCAACGAAGGCCTCCTGGACGATCAGTCCGGGCGAAGACCGTTATCGCCGCGGGCTCTACACCTGGACCTGGCGACTGACACCGCATCCGATGCTCGCGCTGTTCGATGCCCCCGATGCGAGCATGGCGTGCACGCGTCGCGACCGCTCGAACACGCCAGTGCAGGCGCTAACGCTGTTGAACGACCCGACATTCGTCGAATGCGCGCGGGGGCTTGCTCGACGCCTTCTTGAACACCCTGCCGACGACGATCGCAAGCGGCTTGTGCGTGTGTTTCGCATTTGCTTGGGCCGGTTGCCGCAGCCGGACGAAAGCGACGTATTGCTGGAGCTGCTGCAAGAGCAACTTTCGCAACTTACGGCCAACGGCGACGAGGCTCGCAGGATCGCGGGGCGCGATTTGGCACGCGATGCGGACATCGTCCAGCACGCCGCTTGGACAGTCGTGTGTCGCGCGCTATTGAGCCTCGATGAATTTGTCACCAGGGAATAAAGCCATGCGCAGCGAATCGGAAATCATGGTGCAATCTCGCCGGCAGTTTTTTGGCAATTGCGCGCTGAGCCTGGCGCCGCTGGCGTTGGCATCGTTGTGCGACGAAGAGGCGCTGGCTGGCCCGGCCGCTTCCCCGCCGAGTGCCGGCCCCAACCCCTTCGCCCCCAGGCCGCCGCACTTCCCGCCGAAAGCCAAGCGAGTCATTTTCCTCTACATGGTGGGTGGGCCGAGCCAGCTCGACTTGTTCGAGCCGAAGCAGGAACTGATCGCACGCGACAGCCAGCCGATCCCCGAATCGTTCTTGAAAGGAACCAAGTTTGCGCAGATTCAGGACAAGCAACCGCGGCTGATGGGCAGCTCATGGAAGTTCGCCAGACACGGCCAGTGCGGCGCCGATATTTCCGAACTGCTGCCGCACACCGCCACGATTGTAGATCACCTGTCGATCGTCAAGACGTTCAAGGCCGACGACATCAACCATGCGTTTGCCGAGTTGCAGATGAACACCGGCTGGCGACAATTCGGCAGGCCGAGCATGGGCTCGTGGATCAGCTATGGGCTGGGAAGCCAGTCGCGCGACCTGCCTGGCTTCACCGTGCTACTATCGGGCATGAGGCCGCGGTCGAAGAGCGCCAACTATGGCGCCGGCTTTTTGCCCGCGGCATATCAAGGCGTGCCACTGAGATCGTCCGGCGAGCCGATCTTGAATCTTGCGAGTCCCGACGGCTTTTCGTCCCAGCGGCAGCGGCACACGATCGAAACGATCAACGCTCTGAATGCCCGGCGGTTGGCGGTCACCGGCGACGGTGAAATTGCGGCCCGTATCTCAGCCTATGAAATGGCCTTTCGCATGCAAGCCAGCGCGCCGGAGTTGCTCGACCTGGCCGGCGAGAGCGCCGCGACCCTGGAAATGTACGGTGTTCGCGATCCGGCTCAGCCGTCGTTTGCCCGTAATTGCCTGCTCGCGCGCCGCCTGGTCGAGCGCGGCGTGCGTTTTGTGCAACTGTTTCACGGCGATTGGGATCATCACTCGAACATCGCGAGCGGGCTGCCCGCGGCATGCCTGCAAACCGATCAGTCGTCTTCGGCGCTGGTCGCGGATCTGGCGGCTCGGGGGCTCCTGGAAGACACGCTGGTCATCTGGGGCGGCGAGTCCGGCCGCACCTCCGTAGCGCAAGGGCCGAAGGATGCCTCG
>JACQFF010000213.1 GCA_016200205.1 Planctomycetia bacterium | reverse complement strand
CCTCGAATTCCCGAGGAAAACACATTTTCGGCATTCGTCAAAGAGGCACCGGGGGTTGCAGAAACTTCGCTCGGGCCTCGTTTTGTCCGACATATTCGCGATTCACGCTCCAGAAAAAGTGCAAAAGTCGAACTAAGAGCCCATCCGAGAACCGTCGGGGACTGTCCCGGTTTTGCGGCGGGCACCATCCGCAGGATGGTCGGGGAGCGAAATGGGACTGTCTCCTTCTCCGAGCGGTTCTCGGATAGGCTCTAAATCGAATGGGCCAGTGGGGGGAAATCACGACGGGCTGGCTCAAGGATGGAGAATCGCTCCTCGGCCGATCCGCGGCGAATCGCTAATTGCTCTCCGCCAAGCCGACTTCGGCCGCCGAGGGGAAGGAATCGTCGGCCGCCGCGGCCGCCAGGGCTTTATCGCTGGAGTGTTTCGCCCAGGGCTGCGTCAAAGCCGAGGCGCAACCCGACGCCGCCACACACCCCAGCGCCACCGCGGCGGCCCAGATCCGGCATTTGAATCCAGCGGCCGCGGTGTGGAAATCATCCATGAATCGAATTCGGAGGATACGGTCGGACGTCTGCTCCCCTAGAGAAGCCAAAATAACCGCCCAAACGCGGCTTTAGGGATGGATCTGTTTGAGCGACATCCATTCCTTGATCGTCTTTGGTGGAGGCGGTGGTTCGGGATGGAGCATGGATTTGAAAAAACCTGGCTTGTCAGCAGGTTTTGATTTTTTCTCCATTTGTATCCCGGTGGTCCCGCTTTTCCGCACCGGCGGATGCTTCTTCGGCGTCAGAATATTTTTGGTGCTCGTAACAAAGTTCTTCGTCCCGTTGGACAGATTCGTGACGACGCTCGGCGTGCCAGTGCTGCTGGAGACTTTTTTTGTTTTGGCCGTTTTCAAAGCCGCACTGCTGAAAGGCAGCCAGCTTCCTCGCGAAGTCGAATCGGAGGCAGCCTGCGCGCCGACGCCATGCAACAACATTACCGACGAAATGAGCAGCAGCGATTTTGCAATTCTCACCGGAAGAACTCCTGCAGAAGGGACACCACAAAAGCGGCACTTTCGCTCTATCCGCTGTCACGATGCGGGGCGAAGAATCGCAAAATCGTCGTCATGTGTCCAGACGGGTTTCGGCGCCATCGCTAGCTGCGCTCGCCGAGCACGACGCCGAACACGCCCAGCGTGCCAGCGGACAACGGGAAAAACCGGCCCAAAGCGCGATTTTTTTGCAGCCGCGTTCCTTGCAGGGGGGGCAAGGCGGTCTTAAATTAGTGAAGCGGACCCGCGGGTCAAGCGACCGCCAGATTCGTTGCAAGTCACAGTCTTATCTTGGCTTTTTGCATATGCTCCAGCAGACTATCGGTTTCGTCGGCGCCGGGCAAATGGCGCGCGCCCTGGCCAGCGGATTTGTCAAAGCTGGGCTGATCGAGGGCCACAAGATCGTGGCGGCCGACCCAGTGCCAGCAGCGCTCGAGGCGATGCGGCACGCGGTGCCCGGGGCCCGTGGGCTCAACGACAATGCTAGCGTGGCCAAGGCCGCGGACGTGCTGTTTTTGGCGACCAAGCCGCAACAGATTGCCACTGCGCTTGCAGCTCTACGGTCCGTGGCCGGCCCAGACAAGCTGGTGATCTCGATTGCGGCGGGCGTGACTCTCAGCACGCTTTCGGCCTCGCTCGGCGAAGCGCGGCTGGTCCGAGTGATGCCCAACACGCCCTGCCTGATTGGGCAAAGCGCCAGCGGCTACTGTCTCGGCCCGCGCACCACTGAGGCCGACGGCCAGCTTGTGGCCCGGCTGTTGAGCGCCGTGGGGCATGCCTTTGCGGTCGATGAAAAGCTGCTCGACGCCGTCACCGGACTGTCGGGCTCCGGGCCGGCGTTTGTCTATGTGATGATCGAAGCCTTGAGCGATGGCGGGGTGCGGATGGGGCTGCCACGCGACGTGGCCACGGCGCTGGCCGCGCAAACCGTACGCGGCGCGGCCGAAATGGTGCTCCAGACCGGAGAGCACCCCAGCGTGCTGAAAGATCGCGTGGCCAGTCCCGGCGGCACAACGATCGCCGGCCTGCAGGCCCTGGAAACTGGCGGTCTGCGTGGTACGCTGATGGCCGCCGTCGAAGCGGCGACCCGCAGATCGATCGAACTTGGGCAAGTATAATAGGAAACGGATGCGCGGCTGACCATCGGCAAGATCCGCCACTCGCAAAGCGGTCCGGCGCGTACCTGCCGGTATTGACGGGGTAAACGAGAAATGTCGATTTTCTGTCTTGTCGATGACAAACACGTACCGCTCTATCGCGTGATGTGGATCGCCTCGACGCCGCATTTCTGCGGGGCCGACGATTGTGAGCGTGAAGGCCAGTACGAGATCCGGCTCGAACAGGGGGAATCCGTTTGGGCCAAACAACAAGAGCGCGACGGGATGTTGCAGGCGCTCGAGTCGTGGCAGGGCGGCTTGGGGCCTCCCGAGGAAGAGTGGGAATCCTAGCCGCCGCTTGCCGGCAAGGCCCATTACGGAACATGAGAGCCGTGGCTCTCGGAAGTTTGACGAGCTTGTTATGTCCACTTTCGAACGCGGGGAATACAAGTGGCGCGAAACGTATTTCGTGCTCTTCGATTCCGGAAAACGGCCCAGCTTGAAGAAAATGGAACGCGTCTTGCGCAACGTTGGCGATCATTTCGAATTCTCCGACGCCCGGGCTGACAAGGACGGCCGCTTCGAATCGATTACCGTTCTGGCCCCCGACGACTACGCCGCGCTCGACATCAGCTACGAGTCGGGCGAGGAAGTTTTGGAACAAGGCGCCGCGTTCTTTCAGGAATTGAAATCCTCGGCGACGGAGCCCGATGAACGGGTCAAGCTGGCCCGGCTGCCCAAATGCGACGCTCGCTTCGATCTGTTGCATTTCGAGCATATGACCGCGTCCGAAGCCCCCGCCGAGGCCGACGACGAATTCGACGAAATGCTCGACCCCAGCGCGTTGTTGATCGTGCTGGACGCGCTGGTCGAGCTGACCGGCGGCGTGGGCGTTGATCCGCAATCGGGCACGCTGCTATGATGACTTTCGGCCGGCGGCTTCCCTAGCGCCTGTTGATCGGGGGTGCGACTGCTGGCAGCGCCGCCCGAAATAAACTCTCGAATGTTGTCTCGCAATCGCCGACATGGTGCTTGCACTCCCTGCTGTCCTTTTCCGGTTCAATTTCATGCTGGCCAAAGACATCAAGAACGGCACGGTGGTCAACTACAACAACGCCCCGTGCATGATCGAAACCATCAGCGTGCAAAGTCCCTCGGCGCGGGGCGCGGCGACGATTTACAAATATCGGGCCCGCAACCTGGTCACGAAGGCCAAGATCGATATCGTGCTGCGGGGCGGCGAATCGTTGGACGAGGCCAATTTCGAGCGGCGGCCGATCAAGTTCATGTACGCCGATGCCTCGCACATGCACTTTCTCGATCAACAGGACTACAACCAATACTCGCTCACGCTGGACGAGGTGGCGGGCGAGGCCCCATATCTGACCGAGAACTTGGAGGGCGTGCAGGCCTTGATCTACAACGACGAGTGCGTGGGCCTGCAGTTGCCGGTGGTCGTGGAACTGAAGGTCACCCAGTGCGATCCGGGGGTGCGGGGCAATTCGGCCACCGGTCGCACCAAGCCAGCCACGCTCGAGACGGGGCTGGTAGTGCACGTTCCGGAGTATCTGGCTCAGGGCGAAACGGTCAAAGTCGACACGCGCACCGGCGAATTCCTGTCGCGAGTGTAGGGCCGCTACTTTTTGCCTTTCTTGGCCGGCTTCTTTTTGGTCGAGGTTTTGGCGGCCGTTTTCTTGGTGGTTTTCTTGACGGCTGCGGCCGGCTCAGTCTTCTTTTTGCCTTTGCCGAAGGCGGCTTCCCAGCCCGTGGAGTACTTCTTCGTTGCACCGACGCGAATGATCGTCACGGTAGTTCACCTCTAGTGATCTTGCAAACAAACGCTCCACGGCCCCGCTGGCCGCGAAAACTGCGCCTGCCCTTAGATATAGAGACAAACGCGCGGCGCGGTCAAGGGCCAGCTCGCTGCAAGGCCGATTATTTCCGCGCGAGGTTGCCGATGGAATAAGAGCCTATCCGAGAACCGTCGTGGACTGTCCCGATTTTGCGGCGGGCACCATCCGCAGGATGGTCGGGGAGCAAAATGGGACTGTACGCTTCTCCGAGACTGAATTCGAGGGGATCTTTTTCTTGACAAACCCGTTGACGTGGTACGATATTGGCGTCGGTTATTGCCCGGCTTGCGCCGGCTGGCGAAGAAGAGCATGAGGAACCGCCGCTGAGCTTTTCAATTCTCTAGGTTGGGCGTATTGCGCGCTACGATACCGACCGTGCACAGCGGCCATGGCATCGCCACCGCAATAACGGCCCGGAGGAAAACATGGCTGCTACACGCCCATTCTTCGCCGCTAGGGGAATGTTTTTGATCGCCGGCCGGTTTGCGAGCGTCGTGATCTTGGGGATGACATGGAATCTCGTTGTTCCCCTCTCCTCGGCGGTGGGCGGTCCGCTGACGAACATGATCGTCTTGGGCGACAGCCTTTCGGACACGGGCAACGTGTTTAACAATTCCACGGTGACCCTCTTCGGGAATACCAGCAAAGCAATGTTCCCAGGACCCGCCTATAACTATGACACGGGTCGTTTCACCGATGGCACCGACACCAAAGGCGCCACCAACACCACGGGCGTGTGGCACGAACAGTTGGCCGACCGGCTCAAATTGGGCCGCGCGACCGCTTCGACCAATGCGACGCCGGGCAATAACTACGCCTACGGTGGGGCGGTCACCGGTGCCGGCCGACCAACCATTTCGACGCCGGTGCTGCTTGGCGCCGGCACCGGTTCGGTGACGATCGATAACCTCGATCAACAGGTCGCTAATTTCAAGACGTCGTTGAACGGCGGCAAAGCCGACGCCAACGCCTTGTACACCATTTGGGCCGGCGGCAACGACCTGATCAACGCGGGTGACGCGGCCCAGCTCAACGCCAAGTCCGGCGGAACGCTGAGCAACGCCAGTGCCGCCGACGTGCCGGCCGCCGAAATGACCGCCGTGGCCAATATCAAGGCAAACATCGACGACCTGTACAGTCAGGGCGCTCGCAATATTGCCTGGCCCGACATGCCGCCCATCGATCGGATTCCCCTGGTGCAAGGGTGGAAAGATCCGACGATTCAGGACCCCAAGATCAACGACGCCATTCAACTTGTGATCAACGCCGAACAGACGGCCGCGGCCAGCTTCAAGACCGATGAACAGGCTGCCATCGCCGCGCTAGTGGCCAAGGATATGGGACTCAAGCTGGTCTTGGTGGACGTATTGGGCCTGTTCAACAACATTGCCGCGAACCCGGCCGGCTTCGATTTCACCAACATTACCACTCCGGCGCAGGGCCTCCTCAAGGATCCGCAGGTCCCAAACCAATACGTGAATCCGGACACCTATGTGTTTTGGGATCGGATTCATCCAACCATCAGGTCCGATCAGTTGATCGCGGGTGTCGCGTATAACGCCCTGTTCGCGGTCGGCGTGCCGGAGCCTCGAACGGTCGTCTTGCTCGGCATTGCCGCACCGGTGCTGTTTCTTTGGCGGCGGGCCACAGGCACGAAAAAATGACAGGCAAGCAATGCCTGAGGTGAAAAACTAGCGACGCGGCGCCGCTTTCTTTTTCGCCGCTCGACTCGGAGGCGTTGCGCCCTTCACAATCGGTTCTTTCGCCGCCGCCGTCGCGCGGCGCGCCGTTTGTTCGATGGGCGGCAGCAACTGCTCGGTGAATCGTGTCAAGTAATGCATGCTGCTGGCCGGGCCGCTGAAGCCGACCACGTGCCGATCGAGGTCGAGCTGTTGGCTCAAGATACGGCCGGCCGCGATGTCGAACTTGGCTTCGCCTTGCGAAAGCCGTTGAATCAATTGGGCTTCAATGGCCGGATCGTGGATGGGCGTGAGAATCTGCGAGTCGATCGCGACCGTGGCCACGTTGTCAATCACCTTGTCCAACGTGAAGACCTGCCGGGTTTGAATCTTTTTGATCGTGACGCCGTCCTTCAGGATCACGTCGATTTCCATTGGGCTCGACCAGCTTTCGCCGATCGCCACGGGATGATCCGCCAGCGGCATCGTCATTTGCGTCGACATGCTCGTCGGCTGCGCGCGCTTCTCGACCCGCTTCAAGATCTTGCCGCGGTTGTCCATCGTAACGATGGTCAAGGGCACGCCCACGGCACTGGCGACCTCTTCATAACCGGGCGGAACTTCGCTATCGGTCTGACTGTTGTAGCGGACCTCTTGGCGGCCTTGTGTCTTTTGCCACATCTCGATGCTCTCGACCTGGTGGACGAACGTGACGACCCCCTCGTCGGTCACGTCGTCGACCTGCCAGCGTTTGATCGATTTGCTGAGCGTTTCGGCAGTCTG
>JACQFF010000215.1 GCA_016200205.1 Planctomycetia bacterium | reverse complement strand
GACGACCTCTTTCGATCAGGCTGGTCCATCGCAACCCCATGACCATCAAGGGATTACCCCGGCTGCCACCCCGATCCATATCCCGGTCGCAGCCGGCCTCGAGGGACCAACTTATCACAGGTCATCATGCTTTCGGCAACATTGTCACCGCCGTGTCCACTGAAGGCTTCGGCAACTTCGTTACCTCCGTTGCCGCTCCGATTGCTACCGGCTGGAGCGAACCCTTGCCGGATGGGATTTGCACCCACTGAAAACCCACGCCTTTTCACGGCGCACAAAGGGGATAAGTCCAATTATCGCTCGGCAAGTCGGCCACCCTTCACCGCCGGCGTCAATAATTGGACTTATCCCCGTCCCCCGTTATCCCCATTCCGTCGACTTGCGTCTGCGCGATCTGACATTGACGAGCCCTCAGTCGAATCGCGGGTTGGTTCGTATCCTTTGTTTCCAACGGTGCTCGGCGGAAATCGCATGTGCTCACAGTCCTTGTTTTTTGTGGCCTGGTGAACTGAAACATTTCCAGCCCGGCGGCCAACCATCCGGATCGACACGCTCTTACCGGGGAGGACGGCAGCACCTTGGGTACTTTCCAAAACTCCTGCTTTAGGTTTCCCCGACGGCTTGCCGATGTAGACTTTGCCGTTCATGGAGGAGCCTGAGGATTGGGCAAGCACGCCGAGAGAAAAAATCGGCTGCCGTCCGGGGGTGCTAGGGCATCCGCAACCCTCTTGGCTGCAAAGCGTGTCATGGAAAGGACTTGACCGCCACAACGTCCCTTTCCCTGCCGCACGCGTGAACAAGCAGATTCCCAGCTACCTGAAGCTCCTTACCGATACCTCCGCCGAGATCGCGACCGCCGAGGCCGAAGATCTGGCGGGCTTGACCTTTGTCTGCCAGGCGTTCGAACGTGCCACCGGCTGGCAGCTCCAGTACGCCGGCGGACCGGCACCCAGTGAGAAATCGAACCTGATGTGGTCCGCCCCGGTCGATCCGGGCGTCGGAGCTTCTCCCGGGCACATCAGGCTTATCTCCACTGACGAGCCCGAGTTCGGCCAGAGCCCGCGCGTGCCGTTGGAACATGCCGTCCACTTGGCCGGTGCCCTGGGCAAGCTATGGGGCGAACTGCTGGCCACGCGTCACGCCCTATGGCAGCGCGAAGCCGAACTAGCGGCCGGCGTGCCGCTGGTACTTCACGAAGGCGATCCCGATTCGCCCCGCCTAGGCGAGCGGCTCGAAGCGGTGTTACGAGGCGGTGCCGAAGCGGTCGGCTGCCATGCCGCGGCCTTGTACCTGCTCGATCCGGCGACCACCGAATTGAAACTCCGTTCGAGTTGGGGCTTGCCGCGAAAACGCCTGACTGAGCCCGCAAGACCGCTGCGCGGCGCGCTGGCCGACTTGGAAGCCCTGCTGGGCCATGCGGTCGTCATGACCGACGACCAGTTGCACGACCACTGGAAAGTGCCGGAAGTAGAATTTGCCTCGTGCGTGTGCCTGCCAGTCTCGAGTCCGACGATGCCGTTGGGCACGCTATGGGTCTTTTGCCGCGAGCCGCGCGACTTCACCGCCGTGCAGACCAATATCCTGGAAGTCGTGGCCGGCCGGTTGGCAGCCGATCTGGAACGCCAGGTGCTGGTCCACGAAGTGCTTTCGTCCCGGGGTCATAGCGACCCGATCACAGCCGCCGAGCAATCGCAACACGATCAACTGCCGCGGATCGCGCCCATGATCGAGGGCTGGGAGATCGCGGCCAAGGCATATCATGCCGGTCCTCTCGGCGGCACGTTTTACGATTGGTTCTCGCTGGCCGATGGAGCGCTCAGCGTGATGGCAGGCGATTCGCTCGAACGGGGCGTGGGCGGCGCGCTGACGGCCTCGGCATTGCGAGCAACCGCCCGAGCGCTCGGTCCCGAGCGGAAGCCGACGCCATTGCTGCTGGAGAAGGCCAACACGATTTTGTGGACCGGCTCGGCGGGCAATCAGTCGGCCGGCCTGTTCCAAGCCGTCATCGATCCGGCGAGCGAAGCGATCTCGTTCAGCGCTGCGGGCCCGGTGCGCGTGTTGGCGGTGCGCACCAAGAGTTGTCAACCGCTCTGGGGCCCGAGCGACCCCTTAGGTTCGCAAGAAGAATTGCGCTTGGACGAGCTGCGCCACCGCCCCGCGCCCGGCGAACTGGTGCTGGTTTACGGCACGAGTTTTTTGGCCGAACCAGAGGAGTCGATCCTGGCGGCGCTCGACCAACGCCTGTCGGTGTCGTTGCAAAGTTGCCTCGCTCTGTCGGCGGGCAAGTTGGCGGCGATCGCTGGCGGCGTGCTTGAGGCTCATCCAGCAATGGACGCCGCCGATCGCGTGTTGGTGGTGATGAAGCGCCAACTCCGCTGACATTGGCCTGCCAAGTGTTTGCGCCGGCTATTTGTCTGCCTTGACTGCGAAGTCAAAAGCTTTAGACTCGGGGTGTCACAACGGCAATTGCGGGAATGGCGGAATTGGCAGACGCGCTAGGTTGAGGGCCTAGTCCCCGTAAGGGGGTGCAGGTTCAAGTCCTGTTTCCCGCATTGGTTTGCGATTGGCGGGACGAGGAAAACTGCCTTGGACTTGCGGTCAATTGCGCACGTCTATTCCCCAGGCTCTTTCGATTCGCTCGCAGAATTCGCGAAGCATTGGTGCTCGTACGAATCGCACAGCGGATGCGACGTCTCATCTTGGAAAGAGCAAGAGCCGGCAATGTGATTCCGTACAAAAGGCGCGGCAACGTGATCGGATCCGGGTGTTCAGCGCGTCGTTCTGGTCCTTCGTCAAGACTCTCCACGGCGAGACTACGAGCGGCACGCCATTTGGCATCAAGACCGCAAGTTGATCGCACGGCGACATTCCTGTTGCGCGCAGGAAAAAACGGCCGCCGCCGATTTCCCTTTCTGCAAGTGTTCGATCAGTAGGCACTGCCGCGGCAGAAGCGATCGAATCCCAAACGGACGTGCAGCGCTTGCAAAAGGGCATCGGTCGCGGCCAGGAAAGCATGTCGAAGTGCCTTTACTGAGGGACAAGATGCGGTAAATTACATCCATTCGACCGTCGGCCGACTCAAATCGGTTCCTATCGCTCGGCAAAGGAGTGCGACTTCATGACGACTTCCGCGGCAAAGGTTCTGCCCAGTGGGCGACTGTCACTCAAAGACCGGCTTTCCCGGTTGACGTTCTCCGAGGCTTGTGCATTGCTGGGCCCCGAGGGCCGGCAGCTAATCCAGCGGCACGCGAACACCTGGGAATTCAGGCTCCGCGAAGATGTCTTTCTGGGGCCCGACCTGTTCCGCCTGCGATTTCCCGACGACTCGGTGGATGGCGAGCCGCTGGTGGTCACGATCACGCTGATGGCCGAGGTCCGAAACCGGCTTCATTTCCGTTGCAATCGCTGCCGGCGGGCCTGCGAACACGTCGGCGCGGCCTTCTCGCTGATTTTGGAAGAAAAGCTGGCATTGGGGCTGGCCGCGCCGCCGAAGCCGCGCCAACCGATCGAAAGCCTGGCTGAAGATGAGTTGCTGCGCCGGGCATTGGCTGAACGCGCCGAGCGGGCGCGGATCGAAAAGATGTCCGTGAAGACGATTGACGCGACGCGGCCGTGGACCGACTACCTGGTGACCAACCGGCTCAGTGGCAAGACCTATCGAGTGGCGCTGCGCGGGACCGAGCCTGGCGATTCGTATTGTTCCTGCCCCGACTTTCGTACCAACACGTTGGGAACCTGTAAGCACGTGCTGCATGTGCTGGCCAAGGTGAAACGCCGGCTTGCGCCGCGACAACTCAGCCGACCCTTCCGCCCAAAATGTCTGGCGATCCACTTGCGCTATGCCGGTGAAGTTTCGTTGCGGCTGCTGGTGCCCGACGCCATCGACGAGGAAGCGGCCAAAATCGTCAGCCCACTACGCGATCGCGCGATCGAGGATCTGCGCGACTTGCTCAAACGAATGGCCCGCTTGCAGAGACTTGGACAGGACGTGACGATCTATCCCGATGCCGAGGAGTTCATCCAGCAGAGGACGTTGCAGGAGCGCCTCAGCGCCGCCGTGGGCGACATTCGGAAGAATCCCGCTGCGCATCCGTTGCGAACCACGCTGCTCAAGCTGCCGCTGTTGCCGTATCAGTTAGACGGCATCGCCTTCGCGGCCGGAGCCTGCCGTGCGATTCTGGCGGACGACATGGGGCTTGGCAAAACCATGCAAGGCGTAGGCACGGCGGAGCTGTTGGCCCGCGAGGCTGAAATCCGCAAGGTGTTGATCATCTGCCCGGCGTCGCTCAAGTCGCAATGGCGCGGCGAAATCCAGCGATTCTGCGACCGCGACGTGCAACTCATCCACGGCGCCGCCGCTGAACGGCAGGAAAAGTACGGCAATGATTGTTTCTTCACCGTGTGCAACTACGAGCAAGTGTTGCGCGACATCCTGGCGATCGAGCGTAATCCCTGGGACTTGATCATCTTGGACGAAGGCCAGCGGATCAAGAATTGGGAAGCGAAGACCAGCCGAGTGGTCAAGAGCTTGCGCTCGCGGTTCGCGCTGGTGCTTTCGGGAACGCCGCTGGAAAACCGCCTCGATGATCTGTATTCGATCGTCCAGTTCGTCGACGATCGCCGCTTGGGACCGGGATTCCGATTCTTCAACAAGCACCGCGTCGTTGATGAAAAAGGAAAAGTCCTCGGCTATAAGAACCTGGGCGAGCTTCGCGAAATGCTCAAGCCGATTCTACTGCGTCGCACGCGTGAGAGCGTTCGGCTCGAACTGCCCGAGCGGACCACCGAGTTCGTGCGCATCGCGCCCAGCGCCGAACAGCTCGAGATGCACCGGTCCCACATGCAGATCGTGGCCACGATCGTTCGCAAGAAGTTCATCAGTGAAATGGACCTGCTGCGACTGCAAAAAGAGCTGCTCGTCTGCCGGATGACGGCGAACGGCACGTTCCTGGTCGACAAGCAAAAGCCCAGTTATTCGACGAAGCTGGAACGGCTCGACGAGTTGCTCGAGTCGTTGTTCGACGAAGAGGGGCGCAAGGTGGTCCTCTTTTCCGAGTGGACAACCATGCTCGATTTGATCGAACCGCTGCTGCGCAAAAGAAAACTCGACTTCGTTCGGCTGGACGGCAGTGTTCCGCAGAAAAAGCGGCAGGAGTTGGTACACCGATTTCAAACCGACGCCGGCTGCCGGCTGTTTCTGACCACCAATGCCGGCTCAACCGGCTTGAATCTGCAAGCCGCCAACACGGTGATTAACGTCGATTTGCCGTGGAACCCCGCGGTGCTTGAACAGCGGATCGCGCGGGCCCATCGAATGGGCCAGCGCCAAAGTGTCCAGGTGTTCGTGCTGGTGACCGAGGGCACGATCGAGGAAAGCTTGCTGGCGACGATTGCCGCCAAGAAGGATCTGGCGCTGGCAGCGCTGGACGTGGAGTCCGACGTGGATGCGGTCGACGTGGCAAGCGGCATGCAGGAATTGAAAGGCCGCCTGGAAGTATTGCTCGGCGCGCGCTGCGAAGCGCCAGTGGATCAATCGGTTCGTCAGCAGGAAAAGGACATGGCCGAACGGCTCGCCCAGTCGCAGCGAGATCGCGTGGCCGCCGCGGGTGGTGAACTGCTGGGTGCGGCGTTCAAGCTGCTCGGCGAACTCGTCGAACAGACCCCAACATCACCGCCACCGCTGGAGCTGGTGACCAGCCTGCGCGATGGCCTAGGCGCATGCGTCGACGAAGATCAAGCCGGCAAACCACGCCTGACGGTCACGCTGCCTGATCGCGACGCGCTGGACCAACTGGCTCAAACCCTGGCGCGGCTGCTCGTTGCCAGCCAAGGGGCGATGGGGTCTGCGAGATCCAACCTGAATTAATGCCTTTGACGATTTGCCAGCGTCCGCAAGATTGCGCCAAGCACCTCGTCGAGGTGCTTGCCGTCGTCTTGGGCGAGGAACCGCCATGCAACGCTTTTACCTTGAGGGCCCGGTGGTAGTAATACCGTGCAGGTTCAAGTCCTGTTTCCCGCAATTGTTTCTCTGGCCCAACGATGGCCGCTTCATTGGCTCATGTTCAATACAAATGATGCAGCTTCAACTCAGCAAGTGAAGTCAACTCGATCCGAGTTTGTTTGCCCGTTGTTACTCTTTGTCAAGGATTGATTGTTTCTCTTGGTCGGCAGAGTTCGTTTCCCAGAGAATGATTTGACCGCCGTCGTTGGCTGTTCGCCCGCCGATCGCAAGGGTGTTTCCGTCGGCGGAAAATGTCAGGTCGTTGATCGCGGCCAACGAGGTCTTGGAACTGCCCAATTCTTGCCACGAGGGCACGTGCCAAAGTGCGACTGAACCAGCCGACGTGCCCGCGGCCAATGTTTTCCCGTCGGGCGCAAAGGCAAGGGCATTGACCGCGCCGTCGTGCCCCTGCAGGCATGCCACCTCCTTGGCCTGCTCGCGATCCCAGACTCGGATGGCGCGGTCGAGGCACCCTGCCGCCAGGAGACGTCCATCGGGACTGGCGGTCACGCGCCAAAGTTGGCGCGGCCGGAACGCAACGCGCATGGCGCCGTCGGAGACGTCGATCTCCGCCACAAAACCGTCACCTCCGACAACAAGTTCGTCGCCCCTTCGTGTGAATTCCATTTTCGGCACACCGTCAACCTGCACCGTACGTGACCAACGGAGGCGAAACTTCGGCAGCTCATAGAGGAGCAACTCGCCGTTGTGGCCGCTCACGGCCAATATATCGCCCGCGGCGCTCAGCGCGAGATTTCCAACCTTGAACGGCAGCTCGAATGACGAAGACAGCGGCTGGCCCGCGCCGTTGTACAACCGAACTTGATTCGCTGGAGCCGCGACCGCCAGCACGTCCGCGTTGCGAGCCGAAGCCACGCTCCTGAACTTTTCAGCAGGTGCCGCCAGCAGCGTTGGCGGCCCCTCTGCGTCCCAAACCCATACGCGAAGGCTATTGCTGCCACTTGACGACCAAACTCGGCTTTCGCGAGCCGAGAAGCAGACCCGCGTGACTTCGGTTGGAAGCGAAGCGACCCGTTCCAGTCGACTCGCACCCGCCTTCCAAAGCCGTACCGCACCGTCCGCGCCGGCGCTGG
>JACQFF010000214.1 GCA_016200205.1 Planctomycetia bacterium | reverse complement strand
AGTTCGGTGGGCACGCTCCGCCCGTGGGGTGCCTTTGTCTCTTGCCTCATCGGAGCCTTACTGGGCGACTCGGTGATCTATGCCATTGGCTATCATTTTGGCCACACGCTGGTCACCCGGCACCCTCGCTTTGCGCATTTGCTGCACGCCGAGCGCGAAGCGCGGATCGAGGAGATGATCCGGCGGCACGGGCTGAAGGTGTTTTTCTTGGCGCGTTTTATGGTGGGCATTCGGGCCCCGGTCTATCTGACGGCCGGCATTCTGCGGATGTCGTTCCGGCGATTCGTGTTGATCGACACGTTTTGCGCGACTGCGGTCGTTGGACTCTTTTTCGGCCTAAGTTATGCTTATGGTGAACAATTGGCCACGCTGGTGCGCCGTTCCGAAATTGGGTTCACCGTCGCGGTGGTCGTGGGTGTTTGTGTCGTTCTGTTCTATTTCGTTTGGAAGCATTTCCGCCGCAAGCGGCTGGAGATGCTCAACCAAGAGGCTTGGACCGCGTGCTCCACGGGCGCGCGCGAAAAAAACGAAGTGCATCGCTAGCTCGAAACACGGCTGGCAAGCAGGTTTTGGCGTTATCGACTCGAACGCTCGGGCGGTGGCTGCGGATCATGCGAATCGCTTCAGCATTTTGCCTCGTTCTCGCCGGGGCCGGCATGGCGTTTTCCGCGCCCGAGCTGGCTGCCGATCTGCCGCCCATCGAGGTCGGTCCGGCCACGGCTGCCCGCTTGCGGTGGATCCAATTCAGCATGGTATCGGGCCGGGTGGTGGCCGGGAGTGCCCACGTGGGCACGAATTTGACCACGACCTCGACGAGTCCAGAAACGCGCCGGCGCGAAAGCCTTGCGATCGACATCAGTTCCGCCCTGCCCAACGTGCAGCTTGAGCTAACCACGGCGAGCGAACAACTCAAGCTCGTATTGATCGACGCAAACCGGCTGTCGATTTACCGGTCGCGTCCGGTCGAGGGCTATAGGCTCGAATTCGAACAGAATCCCGGCCAGCCGCTGCGGTTGATGGTCGCACAAGGAGGCGCGGAGCGCAGCTGGCGCGCGGAAAGTTTTTGGCATTTGTGGATCGCCGAGCCCACGATCGTGCGCCGTCATTTGATTCCCGTTTTGGAGTTGCTGCATCCTTCCTGGCAATTGGCTTCGATGGGTGCTGAAATCGAAGACGTGCTCGTCCGGCGGGCCCAACATCAGCAGCTCGATCGCCAGCGCTGGGCCCGGCTGGTCGACAGCCTGGCCAGCCCTAAATTTGCCGAGCGCCAGGATGCCGAGCGTGAGTTGTATCGAGCCGGACAGGTGGTTTTGCCCTATCTGCAGAATTTGGATCGCAACCGGCTGGATGCCGAACAAGCTCACCGCATTCGGGAGATCGTGAATTCCCTTTCGGCCGGCTACAAAGATTCGGTCGACCGCATTGCCACCTGGCTGTCCGGCGACGAACGGGTTTGGCTGTCACTCTTGTCGCGCGGCGAACTGGCCAAACGGCGAGTCGCCGCGGCCCAACTCGGGGCGCTAGTCGACGGGCCCATTGACTTCGATCCGGCGGCCAGCGATGCCGAGCGGCAAGTGCAATTGGAACGGCTCCAGCTTCGATTGCAAAAGCCGGAAGAAAAGAGGAATCGTGCTGGTGGATAGTGGTTAATGACCAGTGGTTAGTGGCAAGCTTAATCACTTCACTAGCCACTATTCACTAACCACTAACCACTACTTCAATCCCACCACCAGGCCTCGAGCGGCAAGTTCTTGGCCGCCGCGGTCTTTCGTTCGGCGCCGAGCTTGCCGTAGCTGTCGGTTTCGATCGCATCGCCCTTGACGAAGATCCAGGGCTCGACGCGCACTCCACCGCTGACGCCCACGATGATGTGCGTCTGGTTCACGACGCGGTGATTGATGATGGTCTCGACGCTTTGCGGCGCGGGACCCAACTGCACCTGGTATTGCTCGGGGTCGCCGAAGCAGGTCATGTGCCAGCCGACGCGGTCGGCCAAATGCTCGGAGTTGATCAGCGCTGTCACCAAGGCCAGATCGAAGATGTTTTGCAAATCGGCGTAGACCGGATACTTTTGGGCCAAAGCGGCGAAATGCTGTGTGAACCGCTGGGCAAACTCTTGATTGAGCGGCTCGGATTTGCCGGTATGCACCTGCTGGCCCAGACTGGTCACCAGTTCATTTTCGCTCATCACCTGGACGCCTGAGCCCCGCAATTCGAAGGCGTCGCGCTGGTCGGTGGCGTGCACCGCGTCGTATTTCAGGGTAAACCACCAGCGCAGCACGTCCAGCGCGGGCGGCGCCTCGTCGCGGGCAACTTGAATCAAATTCAAGTAGCTCGGCACGTCGACCGTGCCGTCTTCCAGGCCCATTCCCACCAGCTTCATCCGATAATCGGCCTCGACCAGCACCCGGGCGGCGCGCGTGCGGGGATCGATTCCGTCGACGACAATGGCTTGTGGCCCCATTTGGCCGCGCAGCTTCTTGAGCCAGGCGGGACGCTGCCCCGGCTTGAGCGGCGTGGCGCTGGACCGCTCGGCAAAGGCCTTGGTGCGGGCCAGGCCTTCGTCGGAAGGATTGATCGAGCAACCGAAGGTCGCCCGCGGATGAGCGGTCAAATAGCGCAGCACCACGACCAGGTCGTCCAATTGCAGCACGGGGCGGCCCGTTTTGCGGCTCACCAAACGGTCTTCATCGTCACGCCGCCAATCGCTGGCTGGTCCGGCGATCACCAGGTCGCCGGACTCGGGGTACACCAGCACGTACTTGATTTTTTCGAGACCCGCCATGGCCAGCATTTCATCGCTCGCTCGGCGGCCGGAGGCCAGTTGCAATTGAACGTGTTTTTCCAGTCGCGTCAGCGAAACCTTTCTGAGCGGCGAAGCGCGGCGGGTATCGGTATTCTCGCTGGCCTTGAGCGCATTCAATCGGGCGACGGCCAGCCCTTGGGCTTTTGGGGGCTGCAAGGCGCGTTTGAGCATGCCGTCGGCATCGACGTAGACGCCGTTATTGAACTCTTTAATCGACCCCGGCCCACCCACTTCGTCCCAGCTGCTGGGCTTGACCGTCGAGGTGATCAATTCGATAAGCGAATCGAAGTCGGCTTGGGCGCCACCGCGAGCGCCAGACGGGGGCGCCATTTTGCTTGTGGATTGCAGGGCGGCACTCCGGGCCCGATCGTCCTCGACGGCCGAAAGCGAGGAAAACGCCGCAGCGCGGGCTCCGGCCTGGGCCTGTGCTTGGGCCAATTGCACCAACCAGGCATCGCGCTTTGGCACGTGATCGATTTGTTGGGCCAATTGCAAGGCCGGCGCAAACTCGCCCGCTTCGAGCTGCTCGCGAAAGAGTTGCGGCGAAGCTGGTTCGGCCGCCATCAGGGCCGCTACTCGCGAGGTCAGAGTCAAGACAACGGCCAAGAGACAAACGCGTCCGCTGCGAGCATCGCGCGGCGAAGACAGCTTTGCGAAATACACCAACATTGCTTGATTCTCCCTGTTCCCGAGGTTCGGCGAGAGGCTTGATCGATAATCTAGGCTCTCACAAGCCGTGGTCAAAGTCAAGCAAACATGACTCACGGCGAAACGCGGAAAGCACCCATTCCGCCGGCGGACTCGACCAGCTAGCCGGCTCTGGTGCCGGGAACAGGGAATTCCGCTTGACATCTTACGGCCTGTGCCGTAGGATCGACGACGTTACGACATGGGCCGTAAATTGGGAGGGTTTTCATGGCCAAGGAACTGCCGTCGCTCGGCGAATTGGAAATCTGCGTGCTGCAACTGATCTGGCGCGAGCAGCCCTGCACCGAGCGGCATATTTGGGACCTGGTTTGCCAGCAGCGCGACGTCGCGCGCACAACCGTGCTCAAGACGATGCAGCGGCTGGAAGCCAAGGGCGTTTTGGTGCGCGTCGCGGCGAAGGGGCCCGTGCAATTCCGCGCGGCCATCGAGCCCGAGCGGCTTTTGCCGACATTGGTCGACCACTTTGTCGAGCGGACCTTGGGAGGTTCGTACGGCCCCTTGGTCGCGTTCTTGGCGGATAACGGAAATTTGTCGGCCAGAGACCTGACAGCGCTGCGCGCGATCGCCCGCAAGCTCGACAGCGGGGCAGCGGATTAGACCCAACTCGATCGCGAGGCCACCTGCCATGCTTCCTGACGCGATAAGTCTCAATGCCGGGGCCGCCGGTTGGTCAACGCTCATGATTGCCGTTTTATGGCAATCAACTATTTTGGCCGCCGCGGTCGCACTGGCGGCTGCGTTGTTGCGTCGCGCCTCGCCGGCCGTGCGCTACTGGCTGTGGCAAATCGTCGCCGCAAAGCTGTTGTTGATGCCGCTCTGGGCGGTGTCGTTACCGATTGCATGGCTGCCGGCAACTGTAGAGGTGAGTCGCGAGACGCCGAACGCTCCTCCGGCCGCCGAAACTCCCGTGCCGGGCACCCAAGTCCTCTCGACAACATCGCCGTCCGACCGGCCCTGGGCAAGCGACGTGGCCGAGCCATACCGCCGGGACGAACTGGCATCATTCCTGAAACAGCTTTCGTGGACAGTCTGGCTGATGGTCGTTTGGGGATCGATCGTCATCGGCGAGCTCGCCGTGCTTCTTCGGCAGCGGGCACGGTTGGGGCGTTTATTGATGCACACGAGGCCTGCGGGCAAGGCTATCGAATTGCTGGTCCGTGACTGTGCGGCTCGGGTCAAGCTGGCCCGCATTCCGCGCGTGTTGGTCGCGCAAAAAGAGTGCACGCCATTCGTCTGCGGCGTCTGGCGGCCAGTGATCGTGCTGCCCGAGTCGCTCGGAACGGTTTTGTCCGACGGTCAGCTTGCGCCGGTGCTCGTGCACGAACTGGCGCACGTGAAGCGACTGGATCTGCTTTGGAATTGGATCCCGCAGGTTGCGCGGATATTGTATTTCTTCCATCCCATCGCACACTGGGTCGCCTTCTGCATCCGCTTGGAAGGTGAATTGGCCTGCGACGGTTGGGCGATGGCCGCCACCGGGCAAGCGCCGGGCGGCTACGCGGATTTGCTGGTGCGGGTTGTCGGCCGGCTGTCGGAGCCGCCGATGCTCCGCTCTGGCTCGGCCGCGTCGGCCGGACTCGACGGTCATGGTAACGTGCATGCACAAGACTAAGTTCGACTTTTGCACTTTTTCTGGAGCGTGAATCGCGAATATGTCGGACAAAACGAGGCCCGAGCGAAGTTTCTGCAACCCCCGGTGCCTCTTTGACGAATGCCGAAAATGTGTTTTCCTCGGGAATTCGAGGGT
>JACQFF010000204.1 GCA_016200205.1 Planctomycetia bacterium | reverse complement strand
GGTGTCCAGCTGCTAAGCCGCCAGCGAACGGCACCGGTTCGATTTCAATTACCGCGTTACGTTCTTGTAATCGCCGATCTTCGGCAGGTTGGCATGGATATCGGGACCGAAATAGCGCAGTCCGACCAAGGGCTCGCTGCCGGTGTTTTCGATTTCCACACCGGCCGCGGCCGCCTCGTGGGTGATGAACACTTCGTCTTCGGTTTCCTCGCCAAAGTGGATCATGGCCGGCGTTTGCAGATTGAGTTTTCCCATCCGTCCCCGGCCTTGCACGGTAATCCAGCCGCTGGCGCCCGGATCTTGCAGCTTGCAGCGTGCGCCCGGCTCGACAGAGAGCTCCTTGGCGCTAAACAATTGCGCGCCGTCGACCGTGCCATAGACGATCCAGCGGTCGGTATAGCCGGCACCCGTGCGGCTCTTGTCGACAATTGGCTCCAAGTAGTTGTGCTCTTTGAAGTGCGTGTCGACGTTCTTTTCCCAGTCGAGTTGCTCGATGATAAAGTCGAGGTCGTTGTGCTTGTCCTTGGGCACGTCCTTGACCAAAAGCGACCAAGGCACCTCGCGCCCTTCGACCAGCGATTGGAACATGCCGAACACGTCGGAGCCCCACTGCGGTTCATAGGTGCACAGCGAGCCGGGAGCATGCAGCACGCCGGGCGGAATCAGCCAGCCGGTGCCGCGCTGGAGACGATAGGCCTTCGAGAGATCCAAAATACCGTTGTCGCCCTTGTGCCAGTCTTCCAGACACCGGCGCAACTGGGCCTTGGTCGTGCCGGGCTCGAGGCCCATGAAAGTGTAAGCAAAGTTGTTGTCGACGTTGTTGTATTGGGGCGGAAAGTAGTAGCTCTCGGGCTTGCCCTGCTGGCCGGTGAGCGCCGCGTGCTTGAAGCCCTGGTGCATGTGGTGCGGAATGGGGCCCATATTGTCGAAGAATTTCGAGTAGATCGGCCACCGTTTGTACTTATCGTGCATGGCTTTGCCGATCAGTTTTGGACCGGCTTCGGCAACGGCGTCCAAGAGCGTGAATCGCTGTCCGGCGAACGTCACGTAGCTGAGCCCCTCGTCGGGCGTGCGGTTTTCGTTGGCCGCTTCGGTGGTGCTGGCGAACCATCGTTCGTCGATCCCGCCGCGATGCGCGCCGAAGGCGTACCAATCGCCGGGTGCCAATTTGATGCGCTTACCCGGGTGCAAAAAACTCCGCGGCACCCAGGTCGGCGTTAGCCGCAAGAGTCCCCCGCCGGCATCGAGCGCGCTGGCAAGGGTTTTGGCAACATTGTCACGCTTGAGAATCGTCGCGGTGGCCATAGTCGAAGGAGCTCCAAAAATCGTCCACTTCGGCAGTCGATGGGTGATGTACGACCGACCGCCCGATGCCGGCGTGCATCTCCGGGCAGCGTCGGAAAGCTCTTGTTTTATTCGCTCTAGCGACAACTGGCAAGCGAACGGCGGCGAATTGCTTACGCTCCGATTGGTTCTTTAGCGCGACCTGTCGACCAGACAGAAACCCGCCCCGCGCGGCTGGAAAAACATGGCCAGCCGGCGTACATTGCACGGCTATTCGCTCGCTCAACGGCACACCGTTCAACCCGGCGGAGCCCACCCATGGCGCAAAAGACTTGGATTCTCACCGATGCGGCTCGCGACATCCACGAACCGGATTTTATGCTTCCCCCGGGCGCGGCCGGCGAGGGCGTTTCGGTCACGCGGCGCGCGCTGCGTGGCGGACTGCGCGAAGGCGTCGACGCGATCGAGATCGACAATGGTAAATTCCGCTTCGTGGTCGTGCCGACCCGCGGCATGGGACTCTGGAAAGGGTGGCTCCACAAGACCGAAATCGGTTGGAGGTCGCCGATCCAAGGGCCGGTGCATCCCCAATTCGTGCCGCTTACCGAACCGAGCGGCCTGGGATGGCTCGAAGGCTTTGATGAGCTGATGGTTCGTTGCGGACTGGAAAGCAACGGCGCTCCCGATAGCGGCCCCAATGGCGTCTACAAATATCCATTGCACGGACGAATCGCAAATCGGCCGGCCCATTATGTCCAACTGGCGGCCGACGCCGACTCGGGCGAAATCAGTCTCAGCGGGCTGGTCGACGAAACGCGGTTTCTATTCCAAAAGCTGCGGCTCAAGTCGACCTACAAGACGAAAATTGGCCAGAGCGGGCTGCGGATTATCGACGAAGTGACCAACCTCTCGGGCGACCCGGCGGAAATGCAATTGCTCTACCACGTGAATATCGGAGCGCCGATTTTAGATCCCGGCGCCAGGGTGGTCGCGCCGGTGAAAACCATCGTCCCGCGCGACGCCCGGGCCACCGAAGGCATCGGCACCTGGGATAGCTATCCCAACGAGCGGGCCGGCTACAAGGAGCAGGTCTACTTTTTCGAGCTGTTAGCCGGCAGCGATGGCAGGACGCAAGTCTTGTTGAAAAACGCGCATGGCACCCAGGGTGTCAGCGTGCGATACAACAAGGCGCAGCTCCCCTATTTCACGCTCTGGAAAAACACGCCGATGGCGGCCGACGGATATGTGACCGGGCTGGAGCCGGGCACGAACTTCCCTAATCCACGCACGTTCGAAAAAGAGCAGGGCCGCGTGATCGTACTGAAACCGGGCGCAAGCGTGCACTTTGACGTGACGTTGGACGTCCACGCAACCGCCCAGGACGTATCCGCCGCCGAAGGGGCGATCGCCAAAATTCAAGCCGGCACCGGGCCGAAAGTGCATAGTGCCCCACAAGCCGGCTGGACCAAAATCGGGTGAAAGGAATTCGCTGACTTCGAAGCATGCCCCCTCACCCTGCCCTCTCCCGCGAGGGGAGAGGGTTCTGAGTCGGCGCAGTTGCTCCTCGGTCGAGCGCATCGCGCTGGCCGCGGCTGCCGGAGATTATCTCGCGCCATGTCCAGGCTCCCGGTTCGCGAATGGCCGCCAGCAACACGACTCCGAAGCCGCGCATCGCCAGTCCCAGACACAATACGATCAAACAACTGCGGTAGGGCTCGGCCGCCTGATCGGGCGAGCTGGCCTTCAGCCAATCAAAAGCCAACCCGCCGAGAATCGTAGCCCCCGCGTTGCACACGCTGCCCAGCGCCTCGTAGCTGGCCACATAGCTCGACTTTTCGACGCCGGGCGCTAGTTTCAGGATCAGGTTCGGCAAACAGATGTTGTGTGCCACGTAGGCCGCAAACAGCACCCAGGCCCCGACCAATAGCCATTTCGTACTGCTGTCGCTGGCCGCGATAAAGAACACCAGCCCGAGCGAAACACAGGCTTGGGCGAGCACGAGCGCCGGGCGATTGCCATATCGATCGCTGAACCTGCCAACCGAGCCGCTTGCGCCGAATTGGCCGCATTGCGTCACCGTTTTCATCACCGACAATTCGCCGACGCCGAAGCCCAACACCTGTTTGGGATAGACGCCTTGCACGACTTGCGAGATGCCATTGGAAAGCGAAAACCACGCGCGAAAGATCAGCAATCGCCAAAATCGTCGATCGGCGAACGGGGCCGCGATCATCGACCACATAAGCTGCATTTGGGGCCTGGCGAACTGCCGCGTGGTGGGCATGAGCGCCAATGGGAGGATCGATGCGAGCAGCAGCACGGCACCTAGCGCCGTCGGCATTGCATAGGCCAACAACAGTCGGTCGGGATCGTCGGCGTATTGTGTGCGCCAATAGTCGGCGAAGTAGCCGCTGGCCAAGAGCATCGGGATGGAAAAACCAAGCTGCCATACTTGCCGGCGCGCGAAGTAACGCCCGCGAATCGCCTGCGGCACCAGGTCGGCCCACCATGACCACAGCGCCACGGTGGCCAGGTATTCCAAAAACTGGTGAAAGAACAGCAAGCCGACCAGCGCATAGAGGGCGACGCGCGGATTCACGCCCGGCCCGGGAGCGGCAATTGCCGGCAACCCCAGGATCAGCAAATAGCTTGTCAGGAACAGCGAGAGACAAGCCCGCTTGGCGGTGCCGGCGCGGTGGATGACCACCGGCGCGACGAGCCGCAGCAGCCCCGCCAAAGTCGGCGCGGCGAACAGCAGGCCGAGCGCAAAGCCGGTAGCGTGCAGGTCCTGACCGAGATAACTGACCAGCGGCCCCGTGGTCAGACCATTGCCGACGGCCCACAACGTGCCATTGACGTGCCCCAGCTCGAGCGCGCGGCGGCGTCCGGGAATGCGTATCGGACGAGGGGAGCCAGACATGGCCCCTAAGAATAGGTGAAATCTAGCCGGAACAAAAGGGGCGGCAACAAGCGGATTGGCGCCTGCCGTCCCACGGGTTGGTGAGTTTGATGGAAGTTGATGCGCGAGTAGACGGGATTTAACGGCTATATGCCGCGGTGTGGCAAATTGATCCCATTTCGCCGGAGGCGAGACCTATGCTTGCCAATAGAGCCTGCCAATAGAGACACCGCGGCGTTCGCCCGGAAAATGAAGTCGGCCAGGCACGAACACTAAAACCAAGGAGGCGTTGCGGACAATGAAAGGCATCGTCTACACGGAATTTCTGGAAATGGTCGAGTCGAACTTCTCACTCGATTTAGTCGAACAGATCATTGATTGCAGTGATTTGCCCTCCGGGGCCATCTACACGACCGTCGGCACCTACGATTATCACGAGCTTTTGCAACTCGTGGCGCAGATGTCGGAGGCTACGAACATCGCCGTGCCTGATCTGGTGCGGGCGTTTGGCCAACACCTCTTCGCGCGATTTGTAATCCTGTTTCCGGATTTTTTTGCAGAGGTCTCGTCAGCGTTTGAATTCTTGCAAAACGTCGATAAATATATTCACGTCGAGGTTCGCAAACTGTATCCGGATGCGGAACTGCCTCATTTCGAAACTCGGTTACTGTCGCGGGACACCTTGGAGATGATCTACCGCTCGGAACGTCCTTTTGCCGATTTGGCCGAAGGGTTGATCCGCGGCTGCGTGGCGCACTTCGGCGGCGCGATGACAGTCGATCGCGCCACGGTCGATCCGACTGGGAAGAAGGGCGTGAGGTTTCTGCTCTCTTGTCCTGCCGGGGTGCCGCAATGCTCGACGTATAGCAGGCGCTGAAGCGTGCCGAACGAGAACGTGCCGCGCGCAAGCAGGCGGAAAACCTGTTGGAGCAAAAGAGCCTGGAACTCTTCCAGGCCAACCAAAGGCTGAAAGACGCGCACGATGCTCTCGAACAGCGCGTGGAACAGCGCACGGCGGAATTGGCCGCCGCCAACCTTATATTGGGGAAACAGACGCTGGAGGCCCAACTGCTGCATCGGGCCACCGCGCTGGCTGCCGAGACAAATTCGTTTCACGACGTGCTGCAAGGCTGTGTGGAATTGATCTGCGAAATGACCGGCTGGCCTGTGGGAGACGCCTTTCTGCCGCCTGCGGAGGGCGAACAGACACTGATCCACAGCGGTGTTTGGTACCTGGACGACTGCCAGCGATACGCCCCTTTTCGAGAATGCACTGAAGGACACCGCTTCGCGATGGGCGTCGGGCTGCCGGGCCGTATCTGGAAGACCGGCGAACCGGCCTGGATCACCTATGGCGTGAATGATCACAACTTTCCACGCGCGCGCGTCGCCGAGCAAGTCGGCGTAAAGGGCGCCTTTGGGTTTCCAGTGACGATCCATGGCGAAGCGGTCGCGATCCTCGAGTTTCTGACCAGCGAAGAGGTCGTCCCCGACTCCAGCCTATTGCAGACCATGCGCACGGTCGGCGAACAAATCGGGCGCGTCATCGAGCGGAAGCGAAATGAAGAGGTCCTACAGAAAGCCAAATTGGCGGCCGAAGCAGCCAATCAGGCCAAAAGCGAATTCTTGGCCAATATGAGCCACGAGATTCGCACGCCGATGGCAGCCATCCTCGGCTTCGCCGACATCCTGGACGACAATGTGGACGATCCACTTTCGATCGAGGCGGCCACCGCGATCAAGCTCAACGGCGATCATCTGCTGCAAATCCTCAATGATATTCTCGATCTATCGAAAATCGAGGCCGGCAAACTCTCCATCGACATCGTGCCGCGGCCGACGCATAAGCTCATCGAGGAAGTGCTGTCGCTCATGCGGGTTCGGGCTATTGAAACAGGATTGTCGCTGGAGGCGGACTACCTGGGCCCGATCCCGGAAATCATTCGCACCGATCCCACTCGCTTGCGGCAAATCTTGATCAACCTGATCGGCAACGCGATCAAATTCACCGAAACCGGCTCCGTGCGACTGGCCGTAAGCTGCCAGCCGACCGACGCAAGACGCCTGCGGCTACGCATCGATGTGATGGATACCGGCATCGGTATGAGCCAAGAACAAATCGACCGGCTGTTTCAGCCTTTCTCGCAAGCCGATGCTTCGGCCAGCCGTAAGTACGGTGGAACCGGCTTGGGGCTGGTCATCAGCAGACGCCTGGCCGAAATCCTCGGTGGCTCGATCAAAGTCAGGAGCAAGCCAGGGGTCGGAACCACGTTTCGCCTGACTATCGACGCCGGCGGATCCGACGGCATACGCATGCTGCAAGCTGCGTCCGAGGACGACAAGAAGCCGGCTAAACGCAACGTTCCAGACGTAAAAATCGAGGGCCAGGTCCTAGTGGCTGACGACGGGCCCTTCAATCGGCAGTTTCTCACACGATTCTTGGAAAAGGCAGGCGCGGAAGTCACCGTGGCCGAAAATGGCCAGAAGGCCGTCGATCAGGCCATGTCGGCCCTGAACGAGGGAAGGCCGTTTGGAGTGGTGCTGATGGACATGCAAATGCCAGTCCTCGACGGCTACTCGGCGACTCGCAAGCTACGCGAACTTGGCTATTGTGGCCCCATCATCGCAATCACGGCCCACGCCATGAGCGACGATCGGAAAAAGTGCATGGCGGCCGGCTGCGACGACTACCTCTCAAAGCCGGTGGATCGAGCCAGCCTGTTGCAGAAAGTGTCCCAATACATTCGTCGGTCCCCTCCCACGAGCGACGAAGTGGCTGGCAGTTTTTCGGCGTGAATCGCCGAAAATTTTCCGAACCGCGCGGCGTTGGGTTGGATGAGCCGCGTGGGCACCAGCAGGCCGAACGACGCTCATCAAGGGCTGTCGTTCGAATCGGATTTCGCTGAAGCGCTGGACCGCACACGGGGCGGTCGTCGTCTCGGGAGACTTGAACATCACTCGCTGGAGCCTGTTTTGTCAAGATTTGCTAGCCTATCCAGGCCAGACAGACACGCGGCGGGGGTTTAGGGGGCAGGGGTCGTGGCGGACGGGAGCGTTGATTTCACGCTCGAAGACCGCTGGAATTACCCGGTTTGCCATCAGCTTGACAGTTGCTCGAAAAGCGGAGAAAATGTGTAAACCAACGGACGAGAGATGCAGATTCTAGCGAGTCGGCCGCGGACAACGCCCTCGGGAAAAAAGTTTTCCGCGGGCCGTTGACACGAATCGTCCAATCTCTAGAATGGCATTTCCCTGGAAGGCACTGCCTTAAGGCAGGAACGCAGCCGGGGATTTTTATTCGCTCTTTGACAATTCGGTAGTGACCTCTGAAATTTTTTTTGCCAGCACAAGACTGTGCTTAGGTTGGGCTGCGGGTTTCTTTCACGAGAACCTGATGCCCGGCCAAACCAAACCTGGACTTTTGATGGCTAATAACCTGTCCTCCGCGAAAGTGGAGGCCGGTGATGCTTACAAAAATTGAAGGGTTTGATCCTGGCTCAGAATGAACGTTGGCGGCGTGGATTAGGCATGCAAGTCG
>JACQFF010000199.1 GCA_016200205.1 Planctomycetia bacterium | reverse complement strand
GCTAGTGTCAGGCATTCTTGGAGCGCCCGTCTCGATAGCTAACGGACTCGGCCACCTCACCGTTCGGAACTAGTTTGCCCCCTGAGCTGATTATGGCGACTCATAGCAATCCAGCCCCTTCGCACTCGGCCAGTGATCGAACGCCCGCGGACGTCAACGCACCTAACCGCAAGCTGGTCGAGTACGAGCAATTCATCGAAGCCCAACTGCGCAAAACGCGCAGCCACGTCCGCAGCGTCGACATTGCCGGCAGCCTGATGACGTTGGCGGCCGGCACTATGGCTTTTTTCTTTTTGGCCGCGATGATCGACCACTGGGTCGTCAGGGGTGGATTGGGATTTTGGGAGCGGTTATTGCTGTTCGCCGGCTATGTGGTCGCGGCGGTCTATTACCTCGTCACGCGGTTGTTGCCGCTCTTTCTGCGGCGCATCAATCCGGTGTACGCCGCGCATACGATTGAGCGCAGCCGGCCGTCGCTGAAGAACGCACTGGTGAATTTCCTGCTGTTCCGCGCCAATCCCGCGGGACTGACGAAGGTGGTCTATCAGGCGATCGAAGAACAGGCCGCGACCAATTTGGCCAAAGTGCACGTCGAGGCCGCCGTGGACCGCTCGAAATTGATTCGCATCGGCTATGCGCTGGTGGGAATCATGCTCGTTTGTGCGCTCTACATTTTCCTTTCACCCAAGGATCTGCTCAAAACGGTGAGCCGAGTGGCGATGCCCTGGGCCGAGATCGGCGCGCCGACGCGCACGTCTATCGCAGAGATCGAGCCAGGCAATGCCCCGGCATTTCGCGGCCAGCAAGTGACCGTTTGGGCGCGTATTAAAGGCCTGCCGAGCGGCGGCAAAGTGACGCTCTTCTACACCACGGCCGACGGCCAGATCGTCGACCGGCCGGTGGAGATGATATTGCCCATCGACGGCCGAAAATACACGTGCGTGCTGCCGGCGGCCGATACGGCATTGCAGCAAAGCCTGGAATATCGGATCACCGCGGGCGATGCGGCCAGCAAAAGCTTCAAGATCGAAGTCGTGGCCGCGCCGACCATCGTGGTTCGGAGCGTCGAATACAAATATCCCTCGTATACCGGGCTGCTGGCCCAGCGCGTCGAGCACCAGGGCGATATCAAGGCCATCGAGGGAACGGAAGTTACGCTCGACGCGCTGGCAAATCAGGACATCGAATCGGCCAGCATCGATTTCGATTGCGACGGCAAACCCGACGTTCGGATGCAGGCCGACAAACAGCAGGCTAAAGCCACATTTCGCTTGAGGCTGAAAGACGATCAAAAGACGCCGGAGCACGGCTGCTATCAATTGCTCTTCAAGAACGACAAGAGCCAACAAAACCCGCAGCCGGTGCGACATCAGATCGAGGTCACGCGCGACTTGCCGCCCGAAATTCAGTTCGTAGGCCCGAAAAAGGACGAAATCGATTTGCCGTTGAGTGCAGCGGTGAATCTGGAGATCGTGGCCAACGATCCCGATTTTTCCTTGCGGCTGGTGAAGCTCTCCGCCAGCGTGGGCAAGCAGCCGCTAGTGGACAGAGTGCTGCTCAACGAGGCGCGGCGCGGCCAGTTCGTGCACAAATTTCGTTTCGAGCCGCGCAAGCTGGGCCTCAAGGCCGGCGACGTCGTCGAGTATTCGGCCATGGCGGAAGACAACAAAGATCCTCGTCCCAACCGCACCGAAACCGCCCAACGGCGGATTCGCATCGTCTCGCCCAGCCAGCAACCGCCCCGTCAGGACCAACTTGCGAAGAACGACGAACACGGCGACGCAGAGCAAGCCGCCGCGGATGACAAACCTGCCGGCGACGATGAGCATCCAAGCTACAACGCCGCCAAGACGGATCGGAAATCCGAAAAACCAGATCCACAGGCCAAGCCCCAAGACGGCGCCGGCGCCGAGCGGGGCGACCAAGAACCGTCCAAGGAGAACCCAGCCGACCAGCAGCAGGGACAAAGCGAGGAGCAGGGTGAAAAACCGGCCGGCGAAACCGCCCAGCAGCGGCCGGGTGAAAAAGCAGACCCTGCAAGGCAACAACGCGAAGCCGATCCAAGCGTTCCGAACGACGGATCGGATGACGGCGACGCCGTTGAACGGATTCTGAAACATCGCGACGAGCAAAATAAATCCAAGCAGAAACCAGACGACCCGCGACAGCAGCGATCCGGCGAGCAACAGAAGTCGGCCGATCCGAAGTCCGGCGACCAAGAAAAACCGGGCACGCAAGCCGGCGGCGACGGAAAGCAAAACGACTCGCAAGCCACGAGCCAGGAGCAGAACACGCGAAAAGGTGACCAACAAAAGGGCGATCGGTCATCGGGCGAGAATGCACAGGATCCCAACTCGGCGGAGCAAGACAAGCCGAATCAGGCCGATAGGCAGCAAACACCCATTCCCGAACGGCAGGGCGATGACGGGCAAGACGCGGCAAAATCGCAATCGTCCCGCCAACAGAATTCCGACAAGCCTCACGGATCAAAAGGCCAGCAAGGCCAAAAGGGCTCGGGCGACAACGGCTCGGGCGACAAGGGCTCGGGCGACAAGGGGCAGGGCGACGATTCGCCCGGTGGCCAACAGGGGCAAAAGGGGCAACCAGGACAAAACTCCAACGCCGCAGGCCAAGGCGGGCAATCTGACGAAAGCCACGACGCGGCTGGCCAGGATACTGGTGAGCGCCGCGGTCAAGGCAGCAAGGGCAAACCGACCGATCCGAAACCCGGCGATGAACAGATCCCAGCCGAGCGCGACCAACAGGGCGAGGGTCCTCAGCAGGGCAAGGGTACGAAGCGCGACAAGGCCGATGGCGATCATCAAAATCCGCAGGCCGGCGATCGAGGAGATGGCCAGACGGGCGAGCCGTCGGGGAGCCGTGCCAAACCCACTAGCAAAGATCCCGCGGGAACTCAACGAGCAGACGGTCAGGATGGCGAAGGAGAACCCGCTGACAAATCGGACGGCAAGAATGCGGGCAAAAAGGCCGAGCGCGCGGATCAAGGCCAGGCGAAGCGAGATCATCGCACGACCGACCAGAGCGATAACGCCACGCCCGACAAGAGCGACCCGGCCGGCGATGCGAAGCAAGGGCAAGGCGCCGGCTCCAAGGGGGATTCCGGTCAGGAATCGAACAAAAAATCATCGCGCGACAAACCGAATCCAGACGCCAAGGGCGGCGACGGCGAGAACGAGAAAGGTGAATCGGGCAAGGGTCAGGCCGGTCAGGATACCAAGGGTTCGCCCACGCCGATGGAGCAGAATCAACCGCGAAAAAAATCGCGGGAGCCGACGGGCGACGAAAAAGACGCCAAGCAGGACGATGCGCCACAGTCGCCCAGCATTAGCAAAAAGGAATCCGATTCCCAAGGCATCGACGATGGCGATCGGGCGGGCGGCGGCAAGAGGGGCGGTGGTCAAAAAGCCAACAAATCGGGTACCGGCGGAGCGGGCCAAAACACGGCCGCCGACGAAGGAGCCGGACGATCGGACGAAGCCGGCAAAGGCGAAACTTCCGGCCGCGCCGGCAGCGACCGGCAGGCCGACAAGCCGACCGGCCAGAGCGGATCGCAACACGGTCCAGGCTCGGCCGGCAAGCCGTCGACGGGCGATGGAGCCAAGCCGGGCGAGGGAGATGACTCGAAAGCGGATTCTCCTCAACCTGATGGTGCGAAGTCCGGTGTACCGTCTGGCACCGGCAACCCAGGGGAAGGGGGCGCGAACCATCGAGGCCAACCCACCGGCGGCAAACCCGACAACAATTCGCCGCCGGATCGACCCTTCCAGCCGTCGGCCAACGAGGCCGAGGAAGCCAATTTGGATTACGCTCGCACGTCGACCGATCTGGCATTGGAGTATCTCAAAGACCAGCTGCGCAAGGATCATCCGGATCCGGAACTTCTGAAACAGTTGGGTTGGACACAAAAGGATTTGCAGAATTTTGTCCGGCGCTGGGAACAAATGCGCAAGCAGGCCCAGGCGCCGGGCGAAAAAGGCGCGGCATCGCGGCAAGAGTTGGACGATGCGCTGCGAAGCCTGGGTCTGCGGCCGCGCGGCTCCAGCCTGGGCGGCAACGCGGGCCGCGACGATCAGTCGCGGGGGTACAAGGAATCGCGCCGCACCAGTCCACCGCCGGAATACGCCCCGCAGTACAAGGCGTATCAACAGGGAACCTCGCGGGCTGCAAAATAGCCGCGATTTGATGCGGCACTGCGATGGCCGGGAAGCTACGATATAGTTTCGCGCGAACCAACGCCTGCGCTCTTTGTGTCGAAATCAAGTTCAACCGCCCACCCTCCTCGCATGCTCGAACGCATTCCCCGCTATCTTGTTCCCTTTCACCCCAAGCGGGTTCCCCACCGGTTCACCGACGTGCTCGTCATCGGCGGCGGCCTGGCCGGTTTGCGGGCTGCGCTGGCCGTCAAGAGCGATCAGTCGGTGATGGTGATTACCAAAGGCAGCTTGCGGCAGTCCAACAGCAACTACGCCCAAGGGGGCATCGCCGGCGTGTTGGACCCGGAAGATCGATTCGAAGATCACATTGCCGACACGCTTACGGTGGGCGGACAACTATGTGATCCGGCGGTAGTCGAGATGGTGGTCCGCGAGGCGCCCACGCGGATCGGCGAGTTGGTCCAGTGGGGCACCCATTTCGATCAGGAGTCGGGCGGCCTGGCGCTGGGGCGGGAGGGGGGACACAGCCATCATCGGATCGTCCACGCCCTAGGCGACGCCACCGGCAAGGAAGTCATGCGGGCCGTGATCGACCGCGCCTGTGCGCTGCCGAATGTGGAGACGTGGGAACACGCCTTCACGCTCGACTTGCTCACCCACGACGGGCGTTGCCGTGGCGCGCTGGTGTGGAGCGCCGAGCAAGGCCAGGTCCTCGTATGGGCCAAGCAGACGATCCTCTGCACCGGTGGAACGGGGCAGATCTATCGCGAAACAACGAATCCAGAGGTCGCCACCGGCGACGGGTTGGCGATCGCCTATCGGGCCGGAGCGGAGCTGCGCGACATGGAATTCATGCAGTTCCATCCCACGGTCCTCTATATCGCCGGCAGCAGTCGCAGCCTGATTACCGAAGCGATGCGGGGCGAGGGAGCGCGGCTGGTCGATCGCGACGGCTATCGCTTCATGGCCGATTATGACCCGCACGGCGAGCTGGCTCCGCGCGACGTCGTCAGCCGGGCCATCGTCACGCAAATGGAACGCACCCGGCATCCGAGCGTCTATTTGGACTTGACGCATTTGGATCCCGCCGCCGTCCGAGCCCGTTTCCCCGGCATCGCCAGCACCTGCGCCGAATTCGGACTGGATATCACCCGCGATTGGATTCCGGTTCGGCCCGGGGCACATTACATGGTCGGCGGAGTGACGGTCGACATCGAGGGACGCACGACGCTCCCGGGTTTGTGGGCGGCCGGCGAAGTGACCTCCAGCGGCTTGCACGGCGCGAACCGGCTGGCTTCGAACAGTTTGTTGGAAGGGCTCGTCTACGGCGCTCACGCGGGCGAGAGCGCGTCCCGCGAAGCGGTCGAGGTGGACGACGATTTTCACGCCTTGCCGCTGGTGAATCCAGCCTTGGAGGAGGGCACCGAGCCGTTGGATTTGGCCGACATCCGCAATTCGCTCAAGAGCCTTGTGTGGCGCAGCGCCGGCGTGCGACGCTGCCGCGAGCACCTGGTGGAAGCGGCCGAGAACATCGATCGCTGGTGCGGCTATGTGTTGGCTCGGCAGTTTGCCGACACCAGTGGCTGGGAGCTGCAGAACATGCTCACGGTGGCTCGGATTATCATTGCCGCGGCGCTTGCGCGCGAGGAGACGCGCGGCGTGCATTTTCGGACCGATTTTCCCGAGCAGGACGACGTGCACTGGAAACGCCGCATCGCGTTTCGCCGCGACGGGTGATTGCTTACGAGCGTCCCGGCGAACCGCCGCGAGCCAAATAGCAAACACTGAGGCCACCTGCCTCCCGCCTATAGCCTCTCTATTCTTCTTTCAAGCCCTTTTCGAATTGCTTCAGATCGCCGACTCCTCCGGTTTTCTCCTTGTCGGCCTCGGCTTCCTTTTTCTTCTTCACGATGTCGCCGCGGCCCAGGTGGATTTTCTTGTACACTTCATCGGAGATGATGAAGTACCAGTCGGCAAAGCGGTCGTTGAGTTCCTTGACTTTGTCCTGGCCTTTCTTGATCGCCTCGTTGTACTCGTCTTGCTTGCGCTTGTTCTCTTTTTGAATCGCAATCCGTTTCTCATCGTCGGGAGTGGCCGGCTTCTCTTCCTTGGGCTTTTCGGCCTGGGGAGCAGCGGGTTTTTTATTGTCCTTGGTATTCTCGTCGGCAGGCTTGTCCGCGGGCTGATCGGGCTGGCCATCGTCGGCCGTCTTCTTCTGCGGCACTTTTTCCTCGGCCGACTTTTTGGCCGCCGGTTTTTTTTCGCTTGCCTTCGGTTCGTCGACTTTCTTCTCGTCGGCTTTTTCCTCGGTCGCCGGCTGGTCAGCCGGCTTCTCTGCGCCGGGTTCGGCTTCGAATTGGGGCTTGGCAATTTGGCCGTCGTCGAATTGCGCCATCACGAACAAGAACCGATTCAGCGCCGGATTTTTCTTCTTCGTCTCGTCCGGTTTTCCTTCGTCTTTGTTCTCCTCGCCGCCGGCCAACTGGCCAAACCTGAGCACGTAACGCACGCCGTCTTTCGTCGTGCAGGTCGCTTCTCCTTCGCTGGAGAAAATTTCGATTTGGCCCTTCGTGGGCACGGGGTAAAAGCCGCGCTGAATGAGTGACATGCGGGTTTCGTTGTCCTTGACGAACTCGTCGCTGGCCCGCAAGTCCTGGCTGAGCCCCTTCGGCTTGCGCTCCACGTCGACGATTTTCAGGTCGTCCAGCGCGCTCTTCAGGTTGTTCAGTTTTTCGGTATTGAGCTCTTCGTCGTCGGCCAATTCGACCGGTACAGGCTGGCCTTTCTCGTCGAACTCGGCCAGATCGATCAGGTTCCAGCTCGATTTCGAATCGTCAAAGCCCAACCTAGCCTGCGAACGCTGGTGCATGCGCAATCCGATGCCGCCTTGGGCCGTGACTCCTTCCTCCAGCGAATAGTCGTTCAGCTCCACCTGCCGCACGTCGAAGGCGTTGAGCTTGAGCAGGTCTTTTTCGATCCAGTCTTCGAACTTGGTCGAGAGCTTGTCGGTTTTTATGTTGACGCGGCAAATCTGGTCGCGGTCCGCCCGCCGCACGTAGCGCAGCGCCGGCTGGTCCTTGACCTCCTTGCCGATGACCAGGTCGGCCAGCGTATTGTCCTTGCCGTCTTTGAGCGTGACGCGCGTGCCGACGCCGACCATGCCCTGGCGAAGCTTTTGCGGATCCGGCGCAATCACGCCATAAAGTTCCTGGTCGCCCGGGGTGGAGCTGGCCACGCCGAGCACTTCCAGATCCACCAGCGCCGTGGCGGCCTGGGCCATATGCTCGCGGGCGTCGGCCGGATAATTGTTATGCGAGGGAATCGACCAAATGCCGCCCACCTGCGCCACTTTGAACGGGCGAATCGTGGCGGTGTCCTCGTCGAATTGGACAATTTCCAGACTTTTGGCGGCCAGCGGATCTTTGAACTCGGAAAATAGCTTGGTGCCGACGTCGGACGGCACATTACTGCCCGACGAAACTTGACGCCACGGCTCCCAGGCCGCCAACAGCGCCAAAGCGGCCACCACCAAGTATGCGAATGTCTTGCGATTCTCTTGCATAAAAATCTTCCTCACTCTGAGAGCTTACGACAGAAGATCGATCAATCCGGGCGTTGCTTCAAAACCCTTTCGCCTTGGGAGAGGGTAGGGTGAGGGGACGTTTTGTAATCGCGTTCCCCCACCCCGGCCCTCTCCCGGAGGAGGGGGGACAATTCTAGCGAAGTCGGGCTTTGGAAACACCCTCGCGCTCCTTGGCGCGGCGGTTGAAGAATACGACAAAGGCCACAATCAACGGTGGAATCGGCGGCAGCAGCACCGCCCACAACTTGTAGCCATCCTGGACTTCCCGAACTTTTTGCGACAGTTGGCGCTCCGTCTTTTTGATTTCGCGGTCGCGTTCTTGTTTGAGCTGCTCGATTTTCGTTTCGAGCCGTCGCTGGCCCACTTGTTGCGCCTGCATGATTTCGATCAAAGCCTGCTGTTGGTTGAGTCCGGTGCGCTTCTTCAGTTCGGCCAGTTGATCGTCAAACGCCTTTTGCGCTTGGGCCCGCGTATCCTCGAATTTCTTCACGAACTTCTCGCGTTCTTTGTCCGTCACTTCTCGGGCTTTTTCCGTCTCATCGCTGACCCTTTTCAACGTCCTGTGCACGGGCCGCCGCGTGCGGATCTCGACAAAACGCTCGTCGCCGGCCAGCACGTCGAGCACGTTGAGCACGAAGGGCACGTTGTCGAAATTGAAATCGATTTCGGCATCCGGATCGTCGCCTCGCGCTCGCAAGGCGAAAAAGGCGCCATACAGGCAGTCGATATCGCTGACCAGCACCACGTTGATTTCCGGCTCCACTTTAACCGCTTCGGCAGCGCCGGGCGGCTTCGCGTCGGCGGGCGGCTGACCGCTCCTTGCGTCTTTCGACTCCGCCGGTTTCGCGTCTTTTTCACCGGCGGCGTTTTTCTCGCTGGGGGCCTCTTTGACCGGTTCACTAGGATTCGCCTCGGCGCTCTTGTCGGACATCGGCACGGTTTCGGTCTTCAATTTGCCGCGGATTTGCGCGGCCAGCACATACTTGTCGTTGGTCGGTTTCTCAAGCAAGGGCAGCTCGGGATTCATCCGGGGCTGACCCATGAAGCTGCGCTCCAAAATCTGGTCGTAGCGAATCGTGCCGGTGTGGTCGCTGGTCGAAACCAATTCGGTGAACTTCAGCGGCGACGAATTCAAGCCGGTCACGGCTCCGGGGAACAAGAACAACACTTGCTGCAGTCTCGAGGTGATCGAGTTCTTGGGATTGAACGGCTGCTTGGCGCCGCTGCCGTGGTCGACGAACACCCATTCGCGCGGCACGAATCCGCCCAGTTTCGGCAGCGGGTTGTAATCTTGCCAAACCACGTTGTCGCCGCCAAAATCCACGCCCAATAGTTTCCAGAGCTGGGCGATATCGCCCTTGGGTTGTGGGGGCATCCGTTGCTGCATGAACGGATTGCCGGCTCCGGGCGGTTGCTTCGGCGCCTTTGTGCCTGGCACGTCGGGCGCCATCCACGGGAACGGGTCTTCGAAAATCGCGGTCGGCTGGCCGTTTTTCACCGCGGCGATGAAATTCTCCAATTGCGGCGGACTGAGCGACGAGGGCTGCACGGCCAGCAGCACGTCGTACTTCTCGGCGATCGGATTGGTCGGATCGACCTGCACGACGTCGTATTGCTTCTGCAATTCGTCAATGATCAGTTCGTTGCGCGGCGGCGAGAAAGTTTGCATGTCGAACGTGCCGTATAGTTTAGCGTCGGTTATCAGCACGCCGATTTTTTTCCGCTTCTGCTGGCTGACCGTGGCAATCGAACGGACCAGTTCGTATTCCACGGGAATACCCTTGTCCAAAAACGGCAGCACGACCTTGTCCAAACCGCAGGTGAACGCCAGCCCCATGAAGATTTCTTCCCGCGTGCGGGCCCCCCGCGTGCGCGATTCGACCGGCACCGGCTTGATTCCGAATTGCTGCTCTGCCCGGGTGGCTTCGTTGCTGAACGGCTCGACTTCGTGGCGGATCACCTGGATATTGTCGCCGCCCACGGCTTGCAGTTCCCGCAACGCCGAGATCAGGTTGAGTCGCGTTTGCACGTAGTTTTCCGGCACGGTGGGGCTGACGAAATACTCGATCACCACGGGGCGTTTCGCATCGAGCTTTCCGAGAAGTTCGCGACTCTGGGAGGCGAGGGAACTGAGCCCTTCGCTCGTCACGTCCACGCGCAGCCGATCGTGGTGCGACAAGAATACGTTCAGGCAGACAACGACCATCAGCAGGGCGATAAAGCGAACCGCGTAATGGCCGGCCGTCGAACGCCCCTCGTTTCCTCCGCGCCAGTGCCGGCGCCCGATCAGCACGACGCTCAAGTAGAGCATCAGCGCCACGATGGCCAGAAAATAACCCACGCTCGCCAGGCTGATCACGCCGCTGGAAAAATCGCGGAACTGCTCGGTAATGCTCAGCCGGCGCAACAGGGAGAGCCAGTCGGGCATCGATCCGGCGAAGGCTAATGGCGCGTTGAACACGGCGCCCAAAATAAATCCCACCGTTAGATTGCCGGTCAAGAACGAGGCCACCATGCCGATCCCGAGCATCGCCAGCCCCACGATCCAGTAGCCGGTATACGTGCCAAACAGCAGTCCCAGATCGGGAAAGCCCAGGAACCGCAGCACGCAGTAGTTGGACACCAGCGAAAACAGCAGCGACACGCTGAATATGGCCACAGCCGCCAGATATTTTCCCAGCACGACGTCGAAATCGCCCGCCGGTATCGTCAACAGTAATTCATCCGTTCCTTGCCGTCGCTCATCGGCCCAAATGCTCATCGTGATGGCCGGAATAAAGACCAGCATGATATAGGGCAGATACTTGTTCAGTTGATCCAGATTGGCGAGGTTCGAGTTGAAGAACTCGTTGGGCCAAAAGGCCGCGAACGAGCTGAGCAGCACGAACACGCAGATGAAGACATACCCGGTGGGATTGCTGAAATAACTGACGAAGTTCCGTTTGAAAATCGCACGGATGACGTTGGCGTTCATGGTTTCGACCTGAATTCCACTGGAAGTTTCAAAAGTTTGCTTGCGAATCGCTTCGCCAAAGGTCGCGCTTGCCGGCGGTGGGAGAAAATCAAAATCGACCGGAACCGCGGCTAGAATCTGGCTTCGTTCAAACCTTTTGGGAGGTTAATTCGTGGAAGTGTTCATCCAAACCGCGGCCGTCGGCCAGTAATCCGGATATCGGGCCATCGTACACCATGCGGCCTTCGTCGATAAACAGTACGCGGCTGGCGATTGCCTCGACCTCTTGCAAAATGTGGGTTGAGAGCAAGATCGTTTTGTTGCGACCCAGCGTGCGGATCGTGTCGCGCACTTCGCGAATCTGGTTGGGATCCAAGCCGGCCGTTGGTTCGTCCAGAATCAGCACATCGGGCTCGTGCAACAGCACCTGGGCCATGCCCACCCGCTGGCGATAACCTTTCGACAACTTGCCGATTGCCTTGCCGATCACGCTTCCCAAGGCGCACAAATCGACCACCGCCTCGATCCGCTGCCGCTTGCGCTGGGGCGAGAGACCACGGGCGTCGGCGAAGAACTCCAGCAAGCTGCGCGGGGTCATGTCGGGATAGAGCGGGCCGTTTTCGGGCAAATAGCCCAAGCG
>JACQFF010000198.1 GCA_016200205.1 Planctomycetia bacterium | reverse complement strand
GAAATCGTTCAGGATATTCGCCAGCGTGATTGACGCGTGCGAACCGCCGCCTTTCAAGTCGACCATGATGCCGTTAAGGCCTTTATCGTACATGGTGGCATTGCTAAACGTGGCCGCCGTGCCATTGGGCAGGTAGGCACTCTTGTCAGTGGCGATGGCGTTGTCGTCGCTGAACGCCAGTGGCGTTTGAGCATTGCCTGTCGTATCGTATCTCGACGATCCGGAGTAGAAGACCAAGCGATTCGTCACTGTCGAACCTGCGACGATGCTGATCGTGGAGCTTGCCGTGCCGCTGGCGCCAAACGGATCGACGGCCGTGAAGTTCACGGTTTCCGAACCGACGCCCGGACCGCCCGAGGTGTTGCCGTAGGTGGCCGAACGCAAAGTTGCCTGGTAATCCGCAAGGCCGGCGGCGCCGCTGAAGACCAGCGTGCTGGTACCGTTGCCCGAAACCGTAACGCCGCCGGAGGCCGCGGCATTCAAAACGTCACCTGGCTGCGGGCTGGCGAGCGAAACCGTGAGCGATGCAAGGTTGGTATCGTCCGGATCGGTGACCGTAGCCATCGTCGGATCGACGACGCTCACGGCGCCAACACTCGGCCAACTGTTGGCGTAGGTGCCCGGGTCAGTGCCGTTGGGATCGACGACCGGCGGGCGATTTGCCTGGTATTTCTGGGCGTAAATCCCGTAGGCGCTGCCATCTTGCAAATTGCTTTCCCAAACGACTCCAAAATCCCCATTGGCGTCCATGGCGATGGCGGCCAAATCTTGAACGTTGGTGGTATAGGTATTGACCTGGAAAGGCGACCCCTGCGCCGCGCCCGACGAGCTATAGGGCTGGGCGAAAATGCCCTCCTCGCTGCCATCCTGCGCATAGCTTTGCCAGGCGACTACAAAATCCCCGGTTGAATCCATCGCGACAGTGGGAAACGACTGCGGTCCGGTAGTGAACTGGTTGACTCGAAATTCGCCGCCCTGCGGGCTGGCGGACGCATTGAATTGTTGAGCATAGACGCCGTAACGATCGCCATCCTGGCCATAACTTTCCCAGGTGATCACAAAATCGCCATTGGGGTCTATTGCAATGGCGGGCGCGTCTTGGTTTTTGGCCGTGAAAGTGTTGACCTGAAACTCGCCGCCCGAGGCGGTTCCATCGGCATTGTAGCGTTGGGCGTAAACTCCATAGCCGTCGCCATCTTGGGCGGGCGCGGGGTTGCCAATTCCGGGGCCGCTTTCCCAGGTGACAACAAAATCACCGGTCGAGTCCATTGCCACGCTCGGGGCATCTTGGACACCCGTTGTATAGGTATTGACTTTGAACTCCGTTCCCTGAGCCGCGCCCGCGGCATTGTAGCGCTGGGCGTAAATTCCGTAGTCGCTTCCGTCCTGGTTTTTGCTTGCCCAGGCCACGACAAAATCACCGGTGGCGTCCATGGCGATCGTGGGCGTGTCCTGAGCGCCGGCCGTGAACGTATTGACCTGAAATTCGCCGCCTTGCGGTGAACCCAGGGCATTGAATCGCTGGGCAAAGATTCCGTAGTCACTCCCGTCCTGGAGGTAGCTCCGCCAGGCGACGACGAAATCTCCGGCCGTATCCATGGCGACAGCCGGGGCGGATTGCGTGCTGGTTGTGAACGTGTTGACACGGAATTCGGCTCCTCGGGCAACACCGGACGGACTGTAACGCTGTGCGTACACCCCGTATAAACTCCCGTCCTGGCCATTGCTGCTCCAAACGACGACATGATCGCCCGTTGGATTAACAGCGACCGCGGGGGTCGACTGGTCAAGCAGGGTATAGGTGTTCACTCGAATTTCACCGCCAAAGGGTGTCACGCTCAGCAAGTTGCGAGCTTCGAGATTCTCGAGGCGCAATTTGCAATTTGCGGCTGAAACTGACTTCGACATTCGGCCAACCGGCATTGGCTGAGCAGGTTTTTCTTCGCGGGTGCACATTCTGGGACTCTGCGTTTTTCGGTGGAGCCAATCGCGTGCTGTTCACGGTGGACTACCCCGAGCGAGTCCAGTCGGTCAGCAGAACTCGGATTATAATTACGGAACCAGCCGGAATTCCACAAAATCATTTAGAAGGTCAAAAAAAAAGAACGAGTCGTCGCGCGAATAGTGGGCCGAAAGGCCCAGCCAGGCCCCAGACTAAAGCCCGCGAATCAGTCGATCGAGCAACTCGCCGTCCAAGTCGCCCGTGTCGGCGGACCGGTCGGTCTCGACGAGAATCTCCAGCGATTTTACGGTGTGCTCGTCCGCAAGGTGGTCGAAGGGCTTGGCGATCGGACCGTGGTTCGCATCGATGTGACTGAATCGATTGACGATCCAATGCGAGATGGTTGGCGTCGTCGTACTCGTCGATGTGCCGGCCAAGGCCGAAGCCACGCGGTCGCCGCTGGGTGCCGGGACCTCGGCCGACACTTGCGCAAGCGGTCCGGCAGCCGAAATGTTGATCAATTGCAAGCCGGTCTTGTTGCTCGTCCCGTGGGTTTGGGCGTCCGTGACGTCGAAGGAATTAACCAGCCCGTCCCTGTTGAAATCATAGACGTTCGTAAGGGGAATGTTCGTTTTCAAGCTCGCGCCGTGGGTTTGGACGCCCGTTACGTCCAGAGACGTCACCTTGGCCACAGTCGCCGTATTGCTCGAACCGGTATCGCCGATTTCACTGCCGAAGAAGAAGTGGTCGTTCGCGGCCAGACCGGTGTTGGCGGTGGCCTTGACAGCCACTTCCAACCACTTCTGTTGGATGGCGCCATCGGCCCAAATTAGTTCGACGCGGTCTGAGCCGCTGACGCCGGCGCCGGAGCGCACCGTGACGGTGGCGGGACCGGGACCGGTGGCCCAGATGTTTGCGGAGTTGTTGTTGCCAACCTTGAAAGCAAAATCGCCCAGCCCGATCGATCCGTGGGTGCCGGCCCCCCGCAGGTCGACCATAATCCCATTGATTCCCTTGTCGTAGCTGGAGACGTTGGCAAACGTAGCCGGACCCGCACCTGGCAGGTAGGCGAACTTATCGGTGGCGACCGCATTGTCATCACTGGCATTGGCGCCGGCAAAGTTGCCGTCGTATTTGGAACTGTCATAAAAAAGGAACCGCCCGACGACCGAGGGATTACCCGTGAGAATCGTCCCAACGGCCTGAGCGGTGGCAATGCTGGCATTCGTGGCGGCACTTAAGTTGACGAAAAAGTACTCATCGGGTTCCACTGGCGCATTGCCGTAGACCGGCACGGTGATGGTTTCGACTGTGCTGCCACCCGAGGCGGTCGTGGACGGCGAAAAAGTGAACACGCCCGCGGTGCTCTGATAGTCGCTGCCGGCGATTGCGGTGCCGTCGGCGGTGGCAAAATTGACCGTCACCGTTTCGGCGCTCGAGGTGGTAAGGCTTACCGCGAAAACGGCATTCGTCGCGCCGGCATTTCGTTCCACCGAGATCCCGCTGATCGAGATGGCCGGCCGTTGACCCACAGCGAACAGGATCGCGTTGTTGATGGCGAACACGGTGCCATCAGCCCCGATCACGGTCGGCGTATAGGCCTCTCCCACGCCGCTGGTGAGTTGAATTTTTTGGGAAAAGGTATTGGTCGTCGGATCCCAGCGATAGAGCCAGCCATCTTCGCTGTTTGCAAAAATGGAATGAGTGCTGGGATCGACAACGGCGTTGTTGATGCACCATTCGCGAACGGAGTCCGGTTTGTTTGGGAATTCCCGATCGGGAGTCACGCCGGCGATACTTAACACCGTGGCCATCGCCAGGCGGCCCGTTACGGCATCGATCTGATCGGTTCTTGGATCGATGATTGCGATCTTGTTGATACCCGTGCCGCCCACTCCGGCGTAATCGTTGTACTTGGTCATCAGCAAGTATGAAGAGGGACCGCTATAGGACGGAATCATGCTGGCCGGAACGATCGAGACGGTGTCGTCCCAGCCGAACGAGCCAGGAGTATAGGCTTGCGACAAATCGGCTGAAAAGTGTTCGAGCGAGCCGCGGTCGTGGTCAAACGGAGAGAGGACGCCGAAAAAGACGTCTCCGTCGGGGCCGACCGTGGGCGAAGCCGACGAGTCGATGTGGACAAGTCCCAATTGCACCTGCGCCATCGGCGTAAGCGTTGCGGCATTGTATTCGACGAGAAATCCATTCACCGCCACGTACAGCTTCGTCCCATCGCCATTCAACGCTGGGGCGCTATCCATCGCGGGCGTGCCCACGTCGGCAAATTGCACGCTGTCGTCGGCGCCAATGCGGACAATTCCACCCTGCAAGTTGCCCGGATTCGAGCCGCTCACGCGGTACGTGAAATACAAATTGCCCTGACTGTCGGCCGTGAGCGGGCTGCTGATCTCAACATTGCCATAGGCGGCCGGATTGTCGTTGTAGAACGCGATCTGCCCGGGCGTGACCGCGCCCGTGCCATCGGGCGAATCGCGATAGAACACAGTTCCATCGGGCCCGGGAAAATAGAGCCGCACTCCACCCGGGAGCGCCGCCAAAGCGGGAGAATAGCTGGGCGTCCAGTCGTGAGGTGGGGGCACGAACTGTTCGCCTTCGGTTTGCGTCCACTTCAGCGCACCGGTGGCGCCGTCAACGGCCTTGAGATCGAAACCACCCAAGGCCTCGTTCTTTTCCGGAACAATTACCGTATTGGCCGATGTCACCAGCGGCGAGCCGTAATGAATGAACAGGTCGCCGCCGCTGTACTCGGGCGCGGAGTCGACGGGGGTCTCCCAATGAATGACATCCAACGACTGGGCGGCCACGAGGGACTGACCCGAGTGTTGGGCGTCGCGCGCAAAGTTACCCCAAGCGGTCGCGACCAGGAGCTGGCGGTCTTCCAATTGTTCCAGCCCGAGCATTGCTCGGCGACGCAATCTCACGGATCTGGGCAAGTTTCGATTCATCAAAGCGAGCCAAACTCTCGCCGCGCAACACGCGCAGGGAGTCGATTGTCCTTGGTGCAGTGCTGGATCGCGCCGAGCCGTTGTCGAATATGTTTACCGCGATGGGCGTTGTCCATACCCCGGCCCGCCAATCGCTTTCGGAGGGCCAGATATATCGAAAATAAGCGTGCGTTGAACGGTCGGTCTGGCTCAGTGGGCCGACGATAGTTCGTCGTAACGATTCGCGTGTTTGAGGGCGGCGAGTTGCTCTTCGGCGCGTTCAATGGCGTCGATCAAGGCTTCCACGGCCGCGGATTTGGCCTCATTGAAGGTGGCGAACTGCCGAGCGTCCTTCAGGCCCCGCGGCTGGGTTTGAAAAATGGACGTTCCTATTTCCGCGCACGTTACATAAAAAGCCGGTTTTGCTTGCGGCGGCGAGAATTTCCTGCGAGCGACCGCCGCCGTACGCGCTGGTTTTTTGATTTTCGGTTTGGGCGACTTCGACTTTTCAGGCATGTGAGGCTCCGAAGAAAGATGCAAGTGTTGCGCTCGGGAGATCGGGTTGTCGCACGCCAACATCCAGCGTCGCTCGCTAGAGAGTTATTGATACCGGTAGTGTCAATGTCGGGCAGTGCCAGCGGAAGCTCCGGGGATTCCGGGGCTCCCGTTGGTCGCCCCTGCGACATTGGCATGCCAGATGTCGGTAGTGCACGCTACTTCTCTGCCAGCAACTGCTCGATTTTATTGCGCATGAAGTTTTCGCCTTCGATTCCCTGCCAATTCATTTCTCCGTACCACCAATACCGCACCTGGCCGCGTTTGTCGACTAAATAAACGCTGGGCCACATTGAATTGGCCCACGCGGCCCAATTCTGACCCTCATGATCCACGGCAACCGGATATCGGATGTCATGTTCCTGCACGCTCTTGCGGAGTGCCGCCAAATCGCGCTCCGCTTGAGTCTCAGGCGTGTGTAGACCCAGGACGACCAGTCCTTGCGTCGAGAACCGATCGTGCCAGTTGTTGTAGTGTGGAAGGTTATGGACACAGTTGACACAGTTAAACGCCCAGAAGTGAACTGCCACTACTTTCCCCCGCAAATCGGCCAGCCTCACCGGCGACGTGTTGATCCAGTCGTCGATCTGCGCGAGTTCCGGCGATTGGAACGTCAGGGGACGAACCTGCGACAGATCAAACGGGCGGCCAACGAGTTCGGCTAACTTCTTCCGCTGCTCGTCGGACAGTAACTGCTGGATGTCCGAGCCTTCTTTCGTGCGTAGCCGGACCGCCGCCGTTTCGCGCGCCGCGGGGCTGTCATTCGAGTTGGCGGCGGTTTGAATCTCGTGCCGTGTTTGCTCGACGACGCGCTTGATGTTTTGCATTTGATCCGCGGAGAGTTCAAGCTCGGCGGCTACAGTCGGGGTGTCGATGCCCTCCCATCCGCGCGCGCGAAACACAAGCTGGCGCACGCGTGTTTGCTGGGTTGAATTGAGAATCGTCCGCAGCGCCGTTTCCATGGCGCCGGCCAATTTCTCTTTTTCCGCCGCGCCCGGACCCGACGTCACGTCGCGCAGCCGCCACATCGGCTGTTCGATCTGGGCATAAGCATTGTTGATGGCCTCGATTTGTCGCTGGCTCAACCTCAACTCCGAGTGCACGAGGGGGTCGCGACTCAGTTGGACGATTGGGTTAGGCAGCTCCGAATTTGAGGTCGATGGTTTCTCGGCGACTCCCGGGGGGACGCCCGCTTTTCGTTTGCCCGGGTTTTCTCCGCGCGCGATAAAACTGGCGAAAACCGTTGAGAGACCGACAATCGTTGCCGCAAACACGGCCCAACCGAACTTCGCGCGACCCTTGTCATTCATCTCGAGCTTCTTGAACATGCGGACCTTTTCAATTTGGAAATGGCATTCCCGAGGCCACGTGGCACCGGATAAGCAAAATCCCGACCCGGCGGCCGTCCGGGACAAACGCCGCGGTTCATTGTTCGCGTCGCTTGCAGACTAATCGGTCGCGGGTGTGTTGGAAAGAGTCAACGACAGGAAGTCGCGCCGTCCCATGGTTGGCCTCCCAGTTGGCGCGTGGGACTTCCGAAGTCCTCGGGGCCAATGCCGGCGGACCCGACTCCTGCCGCCGGCCCAGTCGAAGGGGGGCGATGCCGTGTCCCTTTCCGCGGGTCTGATCTGGTCGGAAATTGAGTATTTTTGGTACGACCCGTAAATTCCATCGGAGTGGATCGACTCGGACTGCCGATACGACCCGTAGCGTAGTCGCGCAACCAGGCGACTCGCGCGCTTGGTGTTCGGCCTAGCTGGGTATAGCCCGCATCCGGACAATCCCGGCAAGCACCTAATTCGTTATGAATCGCCGACGGGCGAGCAAATATTGGTTTCTGGTGCTAGCAAAGGAGTGCGGACATGGTTCGTTCCGCGAAATGGATGTCGTCGGTGGTCTTCGGCCTGGTATTGGCCTGCGAGGGCCTGCCGGCACGAGCGCAGATTCTCGCAATTCCTCCCCACCGTACGCTCGTTGAGCCGACTCACGCCGAGGATCCGCAAGACGCGCCGGACGAGATTTCGGGGCCGGTCGACCGCGATTCGACCGACGCTGACGAGGCTGACAGAGAGCCATTGGCGCCGGAAGCGGAGGACTCGCGCCCGCAGGATCCGAGCGAGTCCGACGAATCGACCTCTCCAGACCAATCGGAGACTGAAGTCATCACGGAGCGCTATCCCGATGGCGCGGTAAAAACCGAGCGCGAGGTGACGCAGGACACCCAAGGCAATTACATCAACCATGGTGCCTGGGAGATGTGGGATCAGCGCGGCAATCCGGTGGCGCAAGGTGCATATGACCATGACAATCGAACCGGCACCTGGATCCGTTGGTACCGCAATCCGGCCGAAGCGAGTATGCTGACCAAAGCTCCTTATCAGCAATTCTCGCCCCCGTTCATCTCGCAGGCCACGTTCGATAACGGCCAGTTGACCGGTACCTGGACGATTTACCACGGCAAAAAGCGCAAAATCAGCCAGTGGGAATTCGCCGATGGCAGACGCCACGGCGTTGCAATCTGGTGGCACGCGAATGGCCGCAAAATGCGCGAGGTCCAGTACCGCGAAGGCGAGATCGATGGCGAGCTCGTCGAGTGGGGCCCCGAGGGGACCGTGCTCGTCAAAGAAACCTATCAATTCGGTCGCAAGTTGGCCCGCAAAACTTCGACCCATTCCGGCGGAAAGAAGAAATCGGAAGGAATGTATCTATTTGCCAAAGACGTCGAGCAGACGCCGGATGACTGGTGGAACTGCAAGCCGCAAGTGACGATCAAACAAGGCAAAGACGAGAGGCATGGCCCCTGGACTAGTTGGTACACCAACGGTCAGCAGCAGTTGGAAGGAACCTTCGAACACGACGTGCAGGTGGGACAGTTCACCTGGTGGCATACCAATGGACAGAAGGCAGTCGATGGCCGATTCGAATCCGGCAAGCAGGACGGCCCCTGGACCTGGTGGTACCCGAGCGGGCAAAAATCGATTCACGGTGAATATGTTCATGGAAATCCAACCGGCCGTTGGACCTGGTGGAAAGAAGACGGCAAGGTGGCCCAATCGGCCGACTTGTCGCACTCCGACGGGGTTGTGATCGAGGCCCCCGAAACGCCCGACCCCAACTTGCCGCCACAGGCCATCAAGCCGCCAGCTCGCGCTCAACCGAGGCGGTAGCTGGCCGGCGCAATTCCCGGCGCGATTCATTTCAAAGGCCGCCCTCGCGCGGCTTTTGGCGTTGAGCTAAGTCTAGTGAATTCGGGTGCTTGCATCGTGGCCTAGAGTCACGACTGGCTCGGAAAGAGCTTGTCTGACTCGGCGATCGCCGATGGGCCGCTCGTGTCGTCAAATCGGAAAATGTTGATATAGTAGAAGCCCGTCGGATGCCCTTTCTGTCCAGTTAGCAAGTGGGTCGCCAAGTTCTTTGGCGAAAGTCCGTTCAGGAATGGTTGTGGGCAGCTCGCAATAAACGTCAAGGATAGCGGTGTGGTTGCGGCGGCTTGCCCAGTGGGCGAATGAATGCCTTTACGCTGTGGTCCTGCTTCTCATTCGTGGGCGCATGAAAATGTCCTTTTACAGCCGGTTTGGTCTCCCGATTATCGTGATCGTGGCGATCGTGTTCCCCATCACCGTCTGGGGGGCCGTGCTGGCGCTGCAAAGCAACAAGAATGACGTGAAGGAATGGCTGCCCGAGTCGTTCAAGGAAACTCAAGACTACCACGAGTTCGAGAAGCATTTCGGCAACGATACATTTGTGCTGGCCAGCTGGGACGGCTGCACTTTGGACGATACCCGGCTGGACAAGCTTGCCCAGTTCCTGTCCCCCTCCAGCGATTTGCCTGGGTCGCGGTTTTTCACGAAAGTGATGACCGGGCGCAGTCTTTTTCAACAGCTCTCCCAGGCTCCCACGGGTTTGCCGCCCGATGAGATCTCAAAGCGGCTGGCTGGTTCGTTCGTGGGACCTGACGGCCAGCAGACATGTGCTGTGCTGACGCTCTCGGTCGAGGGCAAAGAGAACCTTCGCGAGACCGTGGAAACAATCTATACCACGGCCGCGGAGAAATGTGGAATTTCGCGGAGCAGCATACGCCTTGGTGGACCCCCGGTGGACAACGTCGCGATCGACGTCGAGGGGGAACGGATGCTGTTGACGTTGATGAACCTGTCGGGCATTGTCGGCCTGGGACTGGCCTGGTGGTATTTGCGCAATGTACGGCTGACGGCGATGGTATTTGTCGGCGGGGTGTACAGCGCGGCGATCAGCCTGGCGTTGGTGTATGCGGTGGGCGGCCACATCAATTCGGTGCTGCTGACGATGCCGTCGGTGGTCTATACCGCGGGTCTTTCGGCGGCGATTCACATCGTCAATTACTACCGCCACACGCGCGCCCAACATGGACTGGTGGGCGCGGCGGAGCGAGGCGTCGTCGCCGCCTGGATTCCCTGCTCGCTCTCGGCCGGCACGACTTCGCTGGGCTTGATTTCGCTCTATACCAGCCAACTCGTGCCAATCAAGAATTTTGGGCTCTACACGTCCATTGGTGTGATGACGACGGTGGTGTTCATGTTTTTGTACTTGCCTTCGGCCTTGCAGCTCTGGCCGCCGGCGATGCTCGAAGACGAGGCCGGGCAGATCGTCAGCCCCTTGGATCCGGGCCATCGGCGGCGGATGCGTGGGGTGGGCCAGAAAGTTATTGCGCGGCCGCTGTGGATTTGGGCGGTGTTCATGGTCCTGATGCTGGTCTGTGGCTCGGGATTGCATCGCGTCAAAACGACCGTCAACTTAATGAGTCTCTTCTCCTCGGATGCCGAGATTATTCACTCGTACCGCTGGCTGGAGCAGAAGCTCGGTCCGCTGGTGCCCATGGAGGTTGTGGTCCAAATGGATACCCGGCAAACCCAGCTCACGTTCCTGGACCGTATGGAACTTGTCGGTCGGATGCAGCGGGCCATCGAGTCGATTCGCGACGCCGGAGGCACGATGTCGGCGGCCACGTTTTCGCCCGACCTGTCGACGCCCAAGCGGAGCAGTCGCGGCGTCAAAGGCGTCCTGTTCAACGAAAAGACATACCGCACGGTGTTGAATCGGCGTCTCGAGGCGCACCGCGATGACTATGTACAGGGAGACTACCTCGCCGACGCGCCCGATGGCCAGGAATTGTGGCGGATCAGCCTGCGCGTGGCGGCGCTCGCGGATATCGATTACGGAGAATTCATCAAGGGCATCGAGAATCATGTCGCCCCGCTCATCGAGCGTGAACGGCAAAACGGGGTACGAGGAATTGCCGGCGTGACCTATACCGGGCTGACTCCCGTGGTCTACAAGGCGGAGCGCGAACTGCTCAGCGGGCTGATCGATAGTTTCTTTTGGGCTTTTGTGATGATCGCCGCGGTGATGACCGTCGTGTTCCGCGACCTTCGAGCCGGTTTGTACACGATGTTGCCCAACGTCTGGCCGGTGGCGATCGTTTTTGGCGTGCTGAGTTGGTTCGAAATCGCGCTGGATATTGGTACGATGATGACGGCCAGCGTGGCCATGGGCGTGTGCGTCGACGATACGGTCCATTTTGCCAACTGGTTCCGCCGTGCCACGCGGATGGGGCTCGGCCGCCGCGACGCGGTGGTGCTGGCCTTCGAAAACTCCGCGGGGGCCATCTATCAAAGCACCGTGATCGTGGCCTTGGGCCTGGTCACGTTCGCGTTGAGCAGCTTTATGCCTACGCGCCGGTTTGGATTGCTGATGTGCACGCTGCTCGCCTTTGGCCTGGTAGCCGACCTTGTGCTCACCCCGGCGATGCTGGCCGGAGCGGTGGGCCGTTTCTTCACCAAGGGGTGCGGGCCCTCGCGCCGGTTGAAACCCGACATCCTTGCCGACAGCGATGATGAGTCAGCGGCTCAACTTGGCGACTATGCGGCCGAATCCGGCCAACGATGGATATGACGGTTGCTATTAGGTCAAGTCTATGATAGTCCCAAGCCCCGCACAGGTCACTAAAGTTTTGGTAATAGTCACAATGAGGCTATTCGTTGCCATGTTCAAGATAACGGGGTATCTTGCTATGGCAAGCTGGCAGGTGGGATGGTATGCGGCTCATGGACAAAGATACAAGATTGGCGACGTGATCGGGCAGTTCGGCAAAGGCATAGTGGACGCATTGGCGGATATATTCACGTTCAAGTGAAGCCACGAGGCAACTTAATTGGGATGGGAAAGGACGGTTGTTTATGGGACGGGTGGTTGGCATAGACCTCGGCACAACGTTCTCGGCCATCGCGCTTGTAAATGACGAGGGCAAGCCGGACATCATTCCTAATCGTGAGGGAGAGAGAATTACTCCGTCGGTCGTTCTTTTCGACGGCGACACTCCAATCGTCGGCACGATTGCCAAACAATCCGCCGTTGCCAGGCCGCTTAACGTTGTCCAGTTCATCAAGCGGCAAATGGGAAACCCGTCCTGGAGATTCCGCACTGAAAGCGGCGAGACATTCACGCCGGAGGAAATCTCGGCGATCATTCTCAAACGGTTGAAGGGGGACGCTGAGGCGGCCCTCGGAGAACCTGTCCAGGATGCGGTTATCACTGTGCCTGCCTATTTTGACGATGCTCAGCGCAAGGCGACGCATGATGCCGGTCGGATTGCTGGCCTTAACGTGCTACGAATCATCAACGAACCAACCGCTGCCGCCTTGGCATATGCTTTCGATAGTTTTCGCAAGACTGTCGCTGGGGAGGGGGCCGGCACCATGCGCGTAGAACCGCGTGAGCAAACCGTGCTGGTGTATGACTTGGGCGGCGGGACGTTTGACGTAACTATCATGAGTCTCGGGAAGGAGGGGGTCAACGTAATCGCCACCGGCGGCGACAAAAATCTCGGTGGATTCGATTGGGACAATGAGATAATGAAGTTCTTGAACAACGAGTTTACGACACGGACTGGGGCCACCTTGTATGATGACCCGGAACTCGAACAGCAGTTGCGGGACAAGGCTGAAGTCGCAAAGAAGACCCTTTCCGCCCGCGACAAGGCCAGCGTATTGCTGGCCGCCGGGGGCAAGACGGCCTCAGTGGTTCTGACGCGAGCCGACTTCGAGGCGATGACCGCCTCCCTTTTCAAACGGACGGCCAGCATCATGGGGTTTGTGTTGGAGGGTGCCGGTATGCAGTGGCCCGACGTGGACAAGATTCTGCTGACGGGCGGTTCGACGCGGATGACAGCCGTGCCTGCCTTGATAGAGCGGCTTACTGGTCAACGCCCGTCCAGCGAGCTTCACCCCGATGAAGTGGTGGCGCTCGGCGCCGCGCTCCAAGGCACAATTCTCGAACTGAAGGAAACCAAGCGGGTTGGAGCGAAGGAGAAGAAGCGCGACTCGTTCGCGCTCGTTAGAATCCAGGACATCAATTCGCACAGCATGGGGGTCGTTGCCCTTGATGAGAATAAGAAAGACGCAAATTCCATCGTGCTCAAGAAGGGAACACCGATTCCGTGCATGGTGAGCGACACTTTTCTCACCGTAGTGGACAATCAAACCGCCATTCACGTCCAAGTGACGGAAGGAGAAGACACCGACCTGGCCTATGTCAAGATTGTGGGCGAAGGAACGATGCAGATACCGCCCTATCCGCGCGAATCTCCCATCGAGGTTCATTTTGAGTATGACCACGATGGAATTATTCACGTCCGAGTATTTGACTTGACGGGAAATGCGTGGCTCGGCGAACTGCACATCCAGCGAACGTCGAATCTCACTGAACAAGATGTCCAAGATAAGATGGTGAAGCTCCGTCACCGTGACGTGGGTTAGCCGCCCAAGGAGTGCCCATATTCCCGAAATCTTCGGACGACGACAAATAATCGCTCAGCATCGAACACAGCGTGATACAAGAAGTGACTCATGGCGCAGCAATGGTATTGGATGCAAGATGGCCAAAAGCGTGGTCCTGTTGCGACCGCCGGGCTGAGAGAACTTGTAGCGAAGGGGCAACTGAAGCCGACAGACATGATCTGGCGCGAAGGATTGCCCAAATGGGTGCCTGCGGCGCAGGCGAAGGGGCTGTTCCCGGCCGAGACACCGACAGCGACGCCTGTTGTGGCGGCCCCGCTGGTTGTGGCAGCCACGGTGGTTGAACGCGTTACCTCTCCACAAGCCCCTCCACCGCGTCGGGCAGTGACCCCGCCACAAGCCCCTCCACCGCGTCGGGCAGT
>JACQFF010000202.1 GCA_016200205.1 Planctomycetia bacterium | reverse complement strand
GCCGTGTCAATCGAATGCGCCAGCAGGTCGCCGGTCACGCCCGAGCCAGCCACGTCAATGTCCAATCGCCACAGCGCCGCGCCACCCTGGGGCACGTCGGTCGAGATGGTCCAGTCTTGCAAATAGGTGGCCCGATAGTGGAAGGGCCGGCCGACGCGGCCTTCGTCGATGACTTGTTTGGCCAGCGAAATCGCGGGCACTCGGCGGTAGTTGAACCAAACCATGTTGGGCAGGCCGGCCTTTTCGACGGCGGCGACCATTTCTTCGCCCTCGGCTGCGTTCATGGCCAGCGGTTTTTCGCAGAGGATCATTTTGCCCGCCTTTGCCGCCGCCAGCACGATCTCCTTGTGCGTATTGTTCGGCGAGCCGACGTCGATCAGGTCGATGTCTTTCCGCTCGATCAGCTTTCGCCAATCGGTCTCGTACGATTCGTAGCCCCAGTTTTGGGCGAAGGCCTTGATTTTGTCTTCCTTCCGCGCGCAGCAAGCCTTGAGAACCGGCCGATATTTGCGGGAAAAGAATTGGCTCACCTGGCGATAGGCGTTGGAATGGGCCCGGCCCATGAAGCCGTAGCCAATCATGCCGATGTTGAGAGGTTTGGACATGGGAAGTGGTTGGTGGTTAGTGGTTGGTGGCTAGTGGTTCGGGGTCCACGAATCACGCGCGCTCAATGCAAAATCGGGTCGATGCCGAACGCGTCATATTTCTCCAAGTAGAAGTCAGCGTCGATGCGTTCGCCCACTGTTTGCACCCCCGGGATCTTCGTGCGCCCTTGTGGCCTGAAGTCTAGCGATAGATGATAGCTATCGCTGTTGGGAAAACGCCCGTTGAAATAGTAATCCAAACCCTTCGCGACAACAGAAGCGGGAAATACGTACACATGGGGTTCCTCTTGCCGGACAGCGAGATCAACACAACAGATGAAGCGCTTTTTCAATGGAATCGAATCGGATTTTGGATTTGCATACTTTTTTTGCAATACCCACCGCCTTGCGTGAGCCGCCGCCGACTTAACCTCCAGGAACGCAACATTTCCTTTTTTGTCAAACGCAAGGATATCATAGCTAATCGTGTTGCCCCATTGCAGCGTAATCATATAGCCTCGCTGGGTGAGGCGAGACGCGACGAGGAACTCGCCGGCCAGCCGGTGCAGATTCTTCTTCTCGTTCGATACTTTTGGCATACATTGACCTAGTGGTCGCGTTCCGTCGTCGTGCTCGCGGCGAGTGAGCGTTGGGCCATTCGCTCGGGCTTTAGCGAATTACGCAGACCATTCAGCAGGCGGCCGACCTCGGCGATCAGGTCGGTCAGCGATTGCTCGATACCTGGAGCGAATAAGTCGAACCGAGCCGCTAAGGTCACTTGAGTTCCCAGCTCAGCGAGCGATCCCGCCGCGTATCCGAGAAATTGAAGTAGCTCGCCGCGTCCAGGTCGGGCCTGGCCTTCAGCAATGTTACTTGCCACGGACACCGCTGCTCGGCGCATTTGACTCGTCAAACCGTAGATCTCTTCTTTTGGGAATTTACGGGTCGCTGCATAAACACCTTCGGCAAGCGTCATCGCTCGCTGCCACACCACGAGATCGCGATACGATCGAACAGGAGCACGCCGCGTTTCCGGTGCCATGTTTGGCCTCCTGTATTACTTCAGATTACATCTAAATGCCCCGCGTCCTCTCCCACCAACCACTAACCACCAACCACTAACCACCAACCACTAACCACTAACCACTAACCACTAACCACTAACCACTAACCACTAACCACTAACCACTACTCCACCCATGCGCATTCCGCACGCCAATCATGGCTGAGAGAATCTCGTTCCAGGTGTTGGGATCCATCATGGTCTTGTTGGGAAACATGCAGCCATCCCAGCAGATGTGTTGGAAGTTCTTGGTCAGTTGCCCCTTGTCATCGCGGAGCCAGAAGCCGGCGACCTTGACGATGTCGAGCTTGGCGCCCGGATCGTTGGGCAGGCAATGGCGGCCCGTTTTGTCGTGCGAGCCGGTGCCGTGGACCGTGGCGTCGTTCTGCGCGACGTGAAAATCGATGGTCCAGGGACGCAATGCGGCGGTCAGTTGTTTGAGGGCGGCGTCGAGCCGGGCGGTGTCTTTCCAGTTGAAATCGGCCGGCAAAATCGCGTCTTCCGGCGCGTTGTGACCCAAGACGTAGAGCAGCGTGTGCGCCATGTCGGCCTGAAAGCCGAGCGTTTTCGGCCGATCGACGATTTCCAGCAATTGGAGCATCCGCCGCCAACTGTGCATGCCGCCCCAGCAGATTTCGCCTTCGGCGGCCAACCGTTCGCCGTGATCCTCGGCGATCGCGCACGCCCGACGAAAGGTGTCGGCGATCCGCCTGGTGTTGGCGTTCTTGTCGCCTTGGGCCCAATCGCTTACGGAGGTGGCCGAGTCGATGCGCACCACGCCGTAAGGTCGAATGCCCAAGCCGCGCAGCCGCTGGGCGATGCCGCACCCCTTACGAACCTGTTCGAGAAATTTTTTGCGTTCCGCATCGCCGCCCATCGCCGCGCCGCCGCCCGTCGGCGGCCAGACCGGCGCGACCACCGAGCCGATGACTAGATTTCGCCCGCGGGCCTTATCGGCTAGCCGCTTCAAATCGTCGTCCGTCGAGTCGATGCTGACGTGCGGATCGAACAAGAACAGATCGAACCCATCGAATTTAATGCCGTCGACTTCGGCCGCGGCCGT
>JACQFF010000021.1 GCA_016200205.1 Planctomycetia bacterium | reverse complement strand
TACGCCATCGCCCAGGCAACCGGCCATAGCCAGTCGGTCTTGAACCGCTTCATCAACGGCGAACGTGACATCAGCGTGGACACGGCTGCGAAGCTGTGCAAGTATCTCGACCTCGACCTGGCTTCCCGACGTTGACGGGGGTGGGGGTGGGGTCAAATCTTCGATCCGAACCAAGCCTTGTGCCGGCGCACCCTGCCTACCCCTATCCACACGCAATGGGCTGTTTCACAAACCGGCCGACGCGGTGTTCGATGGACCGTTGCCGACGTAGCGGTACAGATTCGCACTGTCTTCAAAGCCGGTCGGGTCTTCATTGAGCCAGCGGCCGATGGTCGGATCGAAGTGGCGAGCCTGATGGTATTGCAGGTCCGTGGCGTCGAGATCACGGCCATCGTAATTTCGGATCACGGGTTTTTTCTCCGTGTTATAGCCCACGTAGCATGCGCAACGTAGATAGAGCATCTCCAAAGAAGAGCGTGCCGAACAATCCAAACCAAATTCCCCACCAGGCGAGTCGTCGTCGATTGCTTGGCAAACCCACCGCACTCAGCACAAATCCCGGCAAGGAACAGGACGAAAGACAGACAATCACCACCATTAGCCCTAGCCCGAACCTTCCCAGTTCGAGGAGCCCCAGCGCGCCAGCGGGTATACCCAGGCACAGTCCAGCGAAGCCAACGGTGCTAAACGCAAAACCGTATGTGGCACATGCCCGACGGAAGGTGCCAGTAGGCAAAGGACCAAGTTGAGCTGCGCTAGATTCTATTTCCAAAGGCTTCATACTTACTTCGCCGGCATCACGCCTCCATCAGGGTCAGTGATAATGTTCCCCGTCAAGCCCCAGTCTATGAACCCCCACGAAACCGTGATGCAATTCACCGGAATGTTCCAACTCGTCAGAATCCACATGATCCACGAATTCTGACGATCCTTTTGCATTTTCTTCCACAACTGAATCAATTCCTGGTCTTGGGCGGGTGTGGACGTTCGAGTTGTGACACAGACACCGGGGGGAATATCGGTCTTTGTAACGTGGTAGCCCGTGAGATTGAAATCCAGCTTGATGTTGCCGTCCACTAGAATATAAACATGCCCCAGTTCGACCATGACCTGACGATCTAACCCGCTCGGATCGGTCGCATTCGTCGGACTGTTGTGGACGTAGATGAACGGATTCGATCCGTCAGCGAATTCAGTGTGAACGAGCGCCGGATTGTCGCCGTTGCTGCCCAGCGTCGTGCCGTTCTGCCAGTTGAGCCGCCCGATCGGATCCTGCGTCAGCCATCGCCCGCTGTGCGGGTCGTACCAGCGCTCTCGATTATATTGCAAACCGGTCGCGGCGTCGAATTCGCGGCCCGTGTAGAAATACCGCGTCAAGGTCTGGTCGCCCGAGAGCATTCCGCCAAAGGCGTCGTACGTGTAGTGCTGGGCAACCTTTCCGGAGTTGTCGACCAGATCGCGAACCGTTCCTTCGTTGTCGACGAGCATCCAAAAAACGCGGCCCGCCGCCGAGATGTCTTGCGCGACGTTCTCTTGCGCCAGCACCTGGTCGATGGCCGGGCCGTACAGGTAGCGATGCTCCAGGCTGAAACTCCCCCCATCCGGCTTGAGGAAATCGAACACCACATTGTCCCCGCCAGAGGCACCGTCGCCGTCGTAGACGTATTTTTCGACCGTCGTGGTGACCGCCGAGCCGTTCCCTTCGCCCCCGTCCGGGCTGGTGGTGAGCGAGCGCGAGACGCGGCGGTCGAACAGGTCGTAGTCGTACTTCAGGTCGAACGTGGGGCCGGAGGTAACGCCGCTCCACGATTCGGCGATCTCGGTCAGGCGGTTGCGATGGTCCCAGGTGAAGGTGAGCGTGTCGCCGTTGGCGATCTTGCTGCGCGAAATCAAATTCCCTTCGGCGTCGAACGCGAAGTTAAGCGTGCCGTGCGGGTCCGAACGTTCAATCTGTTCAAGAGCGGTGAAGAGGGCGCGATTGGTTATCTCAACGCGCAACGCGAATATGGCGAAGTGGTCAGGCAATACCGGGATGCTCTGATCCGGCAACGTCGCGCCATGCTCAAACTGAACACGGTGGCGGCGCTTCGGATCGTGCCGTAATGTTCGCCGCCGGTCCTATTATGGGAACGGGTCGGATTTCCGGAATTCATAGAGTGCTTCGCCGGCCTCGCCGCGAAAGAACTTGGGGATGTCGTCGTTGCGATACCGGTCAATCACCGCCAGCAACACCCGCCGCCAGACTGGATAGCAGCCAGCAGTTGTGGTTGGGGGTGCTGAAAGCGGGTATGATTGATCTCGGCCGCCGCCCGCGTTTCTGCCGCGAACGGTCGTTTGGGAAGTGTACCAACTGTGGAGCATTCAGTCCCCTCTCAACCGCATGGATGCTCCGGAGGGCCCGATGCGTTGGCGAAACCGAAGACCATGAATGACGACTGGCTGATTTGGCAACTGGCTGACGCGACATTTCCCGCTGGTGGATTCGCCCATTCAGGTGGCTTGGAAGCTGTGTACCAATGGGGCGAACTGCGCGGCAACGATGAGCTCGTGGAATTCCTCGAGACAATCCTCACCCAAATCGGGCGCAGTCAGGTGCTCTTCATGACGACTGTCCATCGGGATCTCGAACGCATTGGCGAAGTCGATCGGTTTTGTCACGCATTTCTCAGCAATCACGTCGCCAACCGTGCCAGTCGATTGCAAGGGAAGGCTATGTTGGTTTCCGCGGAGGCCGCCTTCGGCTTGACGACCCTCAGCCAGTTGCGAGAACAGGTCCGCCGGGGGAGTCTGGAAGGGCACTTCGCGCCAGTCTTTGGAGCCGTGACTGCGGCTCTCAACGTGACGGCCAAAAGCGCCACGCATCTGTTGCTGTACATCGTCTTAAGAGGACTGATATCCAGCGCCATCCGTTTAAACGTCGTTGGACCGTTTCAGGGGCAGGCGGTGCAATACCATTTTGGTCCGTTTGTCCAGCGACTGGTTGAACGTTGCAGCCAATGCCGCTTGGAGGATGTGGCGCAGACCGCTCCAATGATCGAGATCCTGCATGGGACTCACGATCGCCTTTATTCACGACTGTTTCGGAGTTAGCCACGCTCTTGCCTATTGGAGGATCCGGCGCATGCACTCGCACCATCACAATCACGACCACCCCGACGATCACGACCAAAGTGCACAGCAGCATGACCATGACCATCCCCACGATCACGACCGTCATGCGCATGATCATCATGGACACGATCACACACATGAGCGCATGGACCACCCCGGCCGGTTCCCTGACCGGCCGCTGCCTTTGGCGAACCGCGACTTCAACCGCCGGGCGTTCACGGTGGGAATTGGTGGGCCAGTCGGCAGCGGAAAGACGGCGCTGGTACTTGCGCTGTGCCGCGCTCTCGGCGACCTTCTGCCGATTGCCGTGGTAACAAACGACATCTTCACGCGCGAAGATGCCGAGTTCTTGATCAAGCACAACGCGCTTCAGACCGAGCGGATCACCGCGGTGGAGACGGGAGGCTGTCCTCACGCAGCCATTCGCGAAGATATCTCCGCGAATCTCGTGGCCCTTGAGCAGCTCCATGATCGCTTCAAACCGGAAATCCTGATTCTCGAATCTGGCGGCGACAATCTGGCGGCAGACTTCAGTCGAGAGCTTGCCGATTACACGATTTACGTGATTGACGTTGCCGGCGGCGACAAGATTCCTCGCAAGGGAGGTCCGGGCATCACGCAATCCGATTTGTTGGTCATCAACAAGGTAGATCTCGCGCCGGCGGTTGGTGCCGACTTGTCGGTGATGGAGCGCGACAGCAAGGCCATGCGTGGAGATGGACCATTTCTGTTGGCTCAAGTCAAACATGGCCACGGCGTCGAGCAAATCACCGAGCATCTACTGGGGGCATGGCGGCAAGCAACCCAGGTTTCCAAGGTCCATCTCGCCGGTGACACGAGGAGATCACCCGAGACCTAGCTCCAGACCTATCCAGGACCGAAGCAGAGTCTGGCTCGCAGCGAGATTCGACAAGCGTGCCTCAAGCCGCCGACCGAGTGCGGTTCGATGCGTTTTAGAACAGGAAATAGCGCTGGGCCAAAGGCAGCCTCTTTGCTGGTTCGCAAGTCAGCAGTTGGCCGTCAGCGGTGACTTGATAAGTTTCCGGGTCGACGGTGATGCGGGGAGTGGCGTCGTTGAACTTCATGTCCTTCTTTCCAATCCGTCGGCAGGAGCGCACTGGTTCGATGCGTTTCTGCAGACCATATCCCGTGGCCGTGCCGCTGGCCGCACATGCCTGGCTTACGAATGCGATGGAAATGGGGCCTGTCGCACGGCCGAAGCCGCCGAACATCGGCCGCATGATAACCGGCTGTGGGGTCGGGATCGAGGCGTTCGGATCACCCATTTGCGACCACGCGATGATCCCCGCCTTGAGAACCATCTCCGGTTTCGCGCCGAACAGAGACGGTTTCCAGAGCACCAAGTCCGCAAGCTTACCCACCTCAATTGAACCGATCAGGTGTGCCAGCCCGTGGGCGATCGCGGGGTTGATCGTGTATTTGGCGACATAGCGCTTGATGCGGAAGTTGTCATTGTCACCCGCTTCCTCACTTAACCGCCCGCGTTGCTGTCGCATCTTATCAGCGGTTTGCCAAGTGCGGGTGATGACCTCGCCGACGCGCCCCATCGCTTGTGCGTCGGAACCCATAATACTAATCGCGCCAAGGTCGTGCAGGACGTCCTCAGCGGCGATGGTTTCACCGCGGATGCGGCTCTCGGCGAAGGCAACGTCTTCCGGCAGATTTTTATCCAAATGGTGGCACACCATCAGCATATCCAAGTGTTCATCGATCGTATTGATCGTGTAGGGGCGGGTCGGGTTGGTGGAACTGGGCAGAACGTTGGGTTCGCCACAAACCCGAAGAATATCAGGCGCATGACCGCCGCCAGCACCTTCGGAATGATACGTGTGGATGGTGCGGCCCTTGAACGCGGCGATCGACGCTTCCACGAAACCCGACTCATTGAGCGTATCGGTGTGGATGGCGACCTGCACATCGTGTTGCTCGGCGACGCCCAAGCAGCAGTCGATCGCGGCGGGCGTGGTGCCCCAATCTTCGTGGAGCTTGAAGCCGATGGCCCCGCCGAGAATCTGCTCGGCCAGACCCTGCGGTTTGGCGGTATTGCCCTTGCCGAGGAAGCCAAAGTTCATCGGCAGGGCATCAGTCGCCTGGAGCATCATGCGGAGGTGGTAGGCCCCCGGCGTACAGGTCGTGGCACAAGTGCCGGTGGCCGGGCCCGTGCCGCCCCCCACCATCGAGGTCACTCCGCTGGCCAGAGAGTCAAAAACCTGTTGCGGACAAATGTAGTGAACATGGGTATCAATCCCGCCGGCAGTCAGGATCAAACCTTCGGCGGAAATGACCTCCGTGGTGACTCCTGCGATCATGCCCGGGCTAACTCCCGCCATCACGTCCGGGTTTCCTGCTTTGCCAATGCCGATGATCCGGCCATCTTTGATTCCGACATCGGCCTTGAAGATACCCGTGTAGTCCACCACCAGAGCATTGGTGATTAGACAATCCAGCGCCTCGGCCTGGCCAACTCCCGTCGCCTGCCCCATGCCGTCACGCAAGACTTTGCCGCCGCCAAATTTGCATTCGTCGCCGTAGAGGGCGAAATCCTTTTCCACCTCCAGCGTCAGCGAGGTATCGCCGAGTCGCACTTTGTCACCGGTGGTGGGGCCATAAAGCTGTGCGTAATGCGAACGTTTGATTTGATAGGCCATGGCTGCACTTCACTTGGATTAGAGATAACTGTCGGGCTACAAACGGCGTACGCCGCGACTGGAGCAGGTTGGCGCTCGATCCGAGACACCCAGGCAATCAGGCTGTCTTGTTGGCAAATCCTTGCTCGGAAACCCGTTTCATGGTGGACTCTTTTCCTTGCTCGCTCACAGGGCCATCGGCCAGATTGCTTCCGCCGAGGATCACGCGCCGGCCGGCAATTTCCACCAGGGTAACCGTCTTCGTATCGCCGGGCTCGAAGCGAACGGCCGTTCCGGCTGGAATGTCCAGCCGTTTACCATAGGCCTTGGCGCGATCGAACTCGAGTTCACGATTCGTTTCGACAAAGTGATAGTGGCTGCCCACTTGGATCGGGCGGTCGCCAAGATTTGTGACCGTCAGAGTCTCGGTCTGCCTGCCCGCGTTGAGAATCAGGTGCTCGTCAAGCGTCGTGCATTCACCGGGTTCTGGCTCCACAGCTTCTGTCGCACCTTCGAATACAGACAGGTCCGGCACGGGAAGGAAACTTCCGTAGAGCGCCAAGTTGAGATCCCCATGCTCTGCGGCGATTGGATGGTGGACCGTGACCAGCTTGGTGCCGTCGGGGAACGTCCCCTCGACCTGGACTTCAGCGAGCAATTCCGGTACTCCAGAAATGACTTGTCGTCGCCCGAGCAATTGTCTGCCCAGATCCATCAGCTCGGCAACGCGGCGGCCGTCGCGTATCAATTCCAATAGTTGGGTTGCGATCAGAGCGACGCTTTCCGGGTAATTGAGCCTACGACCGCGAGCCAATCTCTTTTGGGCCAAGAAGCCGGCGTTGTGAAGCATAAGTTTGTCCAATTCACGAGGGGTCAATCGCATCGTATTTTCTCCGTGGTTACCACTTTCTTGCCCAGGGAGTGTCTCCCAAGTAGCTGTCAAGAAACAAGAGCGATTCTCTCACCAAATGGCCGACCTGCTCAGGCCGCTGGCCCAAGATCCTCAGGATTATGCCATGCGGAATGGGGCTCGCGAAATCGATGATCGGGCTGTGCCTTTCGATGGGCTTTGTGGCTTGTTGTGCCAGCAAGCGATCGCGAACATCCTTGAAACGGTTGCCGACCAATGCCACGGCCGCGACACAGTTGAACCGTCCCAAGCGGTAGGGCGATCCTAACGGCCCATCTTCGGGGTCCAAGAGCAGTCTATCCGCCAGCAAAAGATCTGATCCCATAAAAATGTTCAGCCGACTGTGGTACCGCGCAAACGCCCAGCGCTCGCCTCGCGCATGGCGCCCACTGGTCAGCCAATCGACCGCCACTAGCGTGCTTCTGGGTTCCAATTCGATCTGCTGGTCTTGCTCATACCGGGCACCGGCAAAACACGTGACCGGATCCGGAATCAAAATCAGTGATGCTTCATCGGCAACAGTCGCCCGGAGGACATGGCGGCAGGGCAGACCGGCGGGGCTCTTGTAAACCTTGGTCGATGATTGCGTACTCATGACGCAAGTCACTTTGGGCCCGAGCCGGACGTCCATGTCGATCTGATCGCCGGCCACCAGTCCACCTCCGAACGTGCACGTGTAAACCCAGGCAGCGGGACCGCGGCGCCGCGGTATGAGGAATTTCAGGGGGCTGGTCGCTACCACTCGGGTTGCGGCCGCCTGTCCGGCGACGACGGACAACTCCAAAAGACCACGGCCGGGACGAAGTGCGTCCATGGTGTCGCTCTCCGCCCGCAGTCGCCCCGAGTCTGGCGACGGCGACCGAGGGAAAGTCGCCGCCCAATGGTCTGGGTCTTGGCGTGCGATACCCTGCGAAGCGCCGATGACGCTGCGAGATGCGCCATCAGGGGCATCGAACAGGTGGGCGGCGTTTCGCTCGTTCATATCCAAGTCGACTCCCGCGCGCGGCCGACATCTTCTGGCCGCGGCTGTCGTTTTGATCGCCGCTCGTTCGCTCATGAGCGATCATTACCGGGCGGGCGCAATTATGCCCAGCTCGCTCGGCCAGACTCGAAGTTTAGCCGGCTTCAGCACGCAACAGGGTGACCGAACGGATCGCACGCACGGCTGGCCATAACGTGTCCGTTTGTTTTACACGCTCAAGTGCCGCCGGACAATGTCGCTGGTCAAGTCAGACGTGGCTCCCTCGGCAACGACTTGACCTCGATTCATGATATAGAATTGGTGGCCGAACTCCTTCACAAAATCAAGGTACTGTTCGACAAGCACGACGGTGATTTTCAGATCTCTGGTGAGCGTATGCAGGACCTGACCAATCTGCTTGATAATGTTGGGCTGGATGCCCTCGGTCGGTTCGTCCAGAAGAAGGACCTTTGGCTGAGCGACAAGCGATCTGGCAATGGCCAGTTGCTGCTGCTGGCCGCCTGAGAGGTCGCCTCCCATCCGCTTGAGCATTGTCTTAAGTCCGGGGAACAGCTCATACACGTGTCCCGGAATGGTTTTGCTGCCATCTCTCCTGGCTGCCAGACTGACTTGCAGATTCTCCTCCACCGTGAGATTGGGAAAGATCTGTCGCCCTTCAGGCACTAACGCCAGCCCGGCGCGGGCTCGACGATGCGCCGAAAGCGGCGTGATATCGCCATCCGCGGTGAGGATCGAGCCGGCCGTTGGCCGCAGCAGCCCCATAATGTTTTTCATCAAGGTCGTCTTGCCGACGCCGTTGCGGCCCATCACGCAAGTCACGCGGCTTTCGGCCATCGTCATATTGATGTTTCGCAGAGCCTGGACGGCACCATACGAGAACGACAGGTTCTGGATTGACAACATGACTCACCTTGAACGTTGTTAATAAAGCGCGCTGCCGATCCTTGATTCACACGGCCGGGGCGTCCGCCTCGGTTTGAGTTTTTCGCTGACGGTCTTGCCGAGTCCGCGACGCCATTAGCGTCCCAGGTAGGCTTCAATAACTTTCGGATCGGTTTGAACCTCATCCATGCTGCCGTCGGCCATGATCTTGCCTTCATTGAGCACGGCCACGCGTGAATTGAGCAGCCGCACAAATTCCATGTCGTGTTCGATGACAATGATGCTGTGCTCGCTTTGCAGTTCCAGCAGAAGCTCGGCCGTCAGCACGGTCTCCTGATCCGTCAGCCCCGCCGCCGGCTCGTCCACGAGCAGGAGAATTGGGCTGGCGAGAATCAGCATGCTGATCTCTAGCCATTGGCGCTGACCGTGGCTCAGATACTTCACTGGGATTTGCATCTGGTCGTCCAAACGCACCCGCTTCAGCAGGGCGGTGATTCGCTCACACTCCGCGGCCGTTTCTCGCCCCGCGAGATTGCGCCACACGCCCTGCCAGCCGGGCAGCGCCAATTTCATGTTCTCGTACACTGTCAGGCTGTCGAAGACCGTGGGGGTCTGGAATTTGCGTCCGACTCCCAGGCGGGCAATGTCCACTTCGGCAAGGGTGGTAATATCGGTGGTGCCGAACATCACCCGACCAGTTGCGACCCGCGTCTTGCCGCTGATCACGTCACACAAGGTCGTCTTACCGGCGCCATTGGGACCGATAATGACGCGCAGCTCGTAATATCCGACGCTGAATGTATCGATATCGAGAGCCTTGAAACCATCGAAGTCGACCTGGATATTCTCGACGCGCAGTAGTTCGCTATCGGCCAGCGCGACCGATTTTTCCCGCTGCAAAAGCGCAATGCGGCTAAATCGGCGATCGATGTCGTGGGCATCGATCGGCCGTTCGGCGCTCCCGTCCGCCAAGGGGGATTTCTGGCCGTTTTCCGGCAATGGTTCGCGTCTTTTGGCCGTCCAGCCGTGCCATAAACTCATCAGGCCATTGGGAAGCAAAAGCACGACGCCAATGAACAGACCGCCCTGCACGAAAGGCCACCATTCGGGCTTCGATGTCGTCAGAAAGTTGTACATCAGGTTGACCAACAGTGCGCCGAGGATGGCGCCCGACAACGTGCCGCGCCCGCCCACGGCAACCCAGATGACAACCAAGATGGACCTTTCGACCGTCATGTATGCCGGTGTAATGATGTTTGCCTGCGGGGCATAGAGCATTCCGGCCAGACCCGCAAGCACGCCCGACAGCGTGAAGGCGAAAATCTTGAAGTAGTGCGGCTTGTAGCCGGAGAAACGCAATCGGCTTTCATTGTCGCGGATGGCGATCAAGACTCGGCCGAGCCGCGAGTTGACGATGTATCGGCACAGCGCGTAGACGGCCGCCAGCGTGACCAAAGTGATCAGATACAATCCGAGCTTCGTGTTGGCTTGTGTGAGATCGAAACCGGCAAGCATCACAAAATTCGTCAGGCCGTTGGTGCCGCAAAGCCTCATGTTGTTGAGACAAAAGACCATCCAAGCGGCCAGCGTAATGGCCTGGGTCAAGATGGCGAAGTAGACGCCGCGCACGCGGCTGACAAACCCGAAATAGCCCACCACAAAGGCCAAAGCGCCAGGAATCAAAAGTCCCAGCCCGATTGTGACCGGCAGCGTCCGGAACGGCTCCCAGAACCAGGGGAGCGTGATACCCTTGACCGAAGACGAAACGACGTACAAGGCACGCGGAACTCCCTCGTCCAGCGGACCATGCAATGCCAGGTACATCCCCATCGCATAGCCGCCGAGGGCAAAGAACAACGATTGGCACAAGGAAAGGATGCCGGTGTATCCCCAAACCAGGTCCAGTCCGACCGCGACCATCGCAAAGGCCAAATAGCGGCCGAACATGTTGACGGTCTCGATGTTCATGTTCCCGCTTTCGTACAATGCCGGAACAACGATTAGCCCGACCAGGAACATAAAGAGGGCGCCAAATCGGTGGCCGAACTGTTGCGCGCCGCCGATGGCCGGCGATAACGCTTTGGCCGTGCGCTCGCGCAAATGACGCGTTCGTTCTGAGCGGCTAGACATCGGCCAACCTCCCCTTGGGCGGAAACAGTCCAGCCGGCCGCCGCTGGATGAACAAAACGACGCCGATCAAAATCAACACCTGCCCCCACACCGCGCCCAAGCTCGGCTCCAGGATCTTGTTCAGGACCCCCAGCCCCAGCCCAGCCCAAATGGCGCCGGCGAATTCGCCGACGCCGCCGGTCACGACGACCAGAAACGACTCGACGATGTAGTTTTGCCCCATGTCGGGCGTGACGCCGCCGATAAGCGTCAGGGCGTAGCCGGCCAATCCGGCCAATCCCGCGCCCAGGGCGAAGGTGTAGCCGTCGACGCGCCGCGTGTTGACGCCCAAGGCATCAGCCATCTCGCGGTCTTGCATCGTGGCGCGGATCCGCAGCCCCAGATCGGTAAATCGCATCAGCCCGTAAATCAATAGCACGCAAAACGAGGTCAGCACGACGATAAAGCAGCGATTGACCGGCAGAACCATGTCTTGAAAGATTTCGACCCCGCCCCGCAGCCAAGTCGGGCTGTTGACGCCGATGTTGTACCCAAAGTTACGGTTCACCGCTTGGATCAACACAAGGCTCACGCCCCAGGTGGCCAGCAACGTCTCGAGCGGTCGACCGTATAGGTGCCGGACCACAAGAAACTCGATGAGAAAACCGACCATCGCCGCAGCCAGAAACGCCACCGGCAGGGAAACCGCGAAGTACCAGTTGAAATAGCTCTCGGGCAAATACCGCACGAACAACTGCTGCGTGACATACGTCGCGTAGGCGCCGATCATCATCAACTCGCCGTGGGCCATGTTGATCACGCGCATCAATCCATAGATGATCGACAACCCCAGCGCCATCAAGATCAATATGGAGCCGCGCGAAATCCCGTTCTTCAAATAATCAAACCCGCGGACTAGACGCTGATAACTCTCGATCTGCTCGATGGCTTGTTGATAGACCTTCTGGGCCGTTCGATCAACGAGTCTGCGGTCTTTATTCGGGGCATCAAGTTCCTTCAGCAGATCTTGCAATACGGGGCCTGCGCGCGCGCTGCGCAGGTCGGCCAACTCGCGGGCGGCAGCGAGGCGATCCTCCGGCTTTTGATCCGGAACCTTGCTGACCAACCGGATCAAAGCGATGCTTTCACGGGCAGTGCGACGGACCTTTTCGAGCTGTTCCAACCGCACAACATCGGCCAATTGCGTCAAGAATTCCGCGTTTCGGCTGGCGCCGCATTTCTGCACGGCCGCAAGGCGTTCTTCCGGATCCACGGACCACAGTTCCAGAACCAGGATCGTGTCACTCACCAATTTGCGGTCGCGTGTGTTCGGGCTTACCTCGCGAAGCTCCGTTGACGGAACGACTGCCGCTGCGCCCTCTATCAGAACTGGCTGGTGTGTTAGCGGGTCGGACAAAGGTGCAGTCTTCTTGTCCGCTTTATCCAGCACAATCTGCCGGCAAAGCACCAGTCTGCCCCGCCATAGGTAGAGGCTCCCTTCCTGGTAGGCTCTCATGAATCCTGCGAGTCGTCCGTCTCGCATGCCCGCCAACTCTTCGATGGCTGCAACCCGGACGTCGGCGTCCGGGTCGGCCAGCCGGAGCATGGTTTGGCGAATCTGGTTATCGCCGGTAGCGGCCAAAGCGGAAGTCGAAAGAAGGCCCGTCAGACTGGCCCATAAGACGAGTGCCGGCCAGATACGCTGGCTATCCATGATATGCCCTTGCCGGATCCGACATCGGCCGGAATAAAAGAGGTACCGACTTGGGGTAATTCTGCCCCCAAGTCGGTACAATACAGCAACTTACTGCAAAAGTCCAATCCGTCACGGGAAGGCCGTAACAGGTTGCCCCTCGAGGCCGCAATACACTACTTCTTTTTGGGGCCACCTGTCGGACCGGGAATCTTCGAAGGATCGGGATGCAGGTAACTGCTATATGAGTCTGGTTTGACCAGGCCATCGGATTGATGGGTGATCTTGAACTGCCCGTTTTTCAAAATCTCGCCGACATAGACCGGTTTGAGCGTGTGCTGGTTGGCGTCGTCCATTTTCTTTCTGCCGCCGGGGGCGTCGAACTCCAACCCGTACACGACGTTACGAACTTTATCGACATCGAAGCTGCCAGCCTTTTCCGCTGCGGCTTTCCAGACGTACACGCCAAAATAGGCGGCTTCAATCGGATCATCGGTGACGCGATCTGAACCGCCTGGCAGGTTCTTCGTGGCACAAAATGCTTTGAAGTCCCTTACAAACTTTTGGTTTTCCGGCGTGTCAATGCTCTGATAATAATTCCAGCAAGCCAAGTGACCGACCAACGGAGGAACGTCCATGGCTCGCAATTCGTCCTCGGCAACGGAGAAGGCCATGATCGGGCAGTCCGAGGACGTGAGGCCCTGGTTGGCGAACTCCTTGTAGAATGGCACGTTGCTGTCGCCGTTGATCGTCGACATCACGCAGGCATGCCCCCCCTCGGCGAATTTCTTCAGCTTGCCGACGATTGTCTGATAGTCCTGGTGATGGAACGGCGTGTATTCTTCCTCGATCTGCGATTCGGCGACTCCCTTAGCCAACAGGTAGGCCTTCAGCACCTTGTTGGCCGTCCGCGGGAAGACGTAATCGGTGCCCAGCAGGTAGAATTTCGTGTACCCTTCCTTCATCATGTACTCGGCCGCCGGAGTGAGTTGCTGGTTCGGCGCGGCCCCGGTATAGAAGACGTTCAGTGATTGCTCTTCTCCCTCATACTGCACCGGATAGAAGAGCAACTGGTTGTACTCCTCGAAGACCGGAAGCACCGATTTGCGGCTTACCGACGTCCAGCAACCGAAGGTAACCGCCACCTTGTGCTTGGTGATGAGTTCCTTCGCCTTTTCGTTAAACAGCGGCCAGTCACTTGCCGGGTCCACGACAACCGGCTCAATCTGCTTCCCGAGGACGCCGCCCGCGGCGTTGATTTCGTCGACCGCCATTAGCACTACGTCGTGCAACGACGTCTCGGAAATCGCCATTGTTCCGGTGAGCGAATGCAGCACACCGACCTTCACCGTATCCTTCGAAGCGCCGCCTGACCCCGGGCTCCCGCTTTTTGAAGCGTTGCACCCCCATGCGAACACGCCGAAGCCAAGCAACGTCAAGACCGCAATTGTTTTCATCCTTTTCATAGAAAGCCTTCCGCCTTTCCGACTAGTCTTTCAGTTCACCCCGCCTTCGACAGTTCGCTCAAAAGCGAAGTGACGAAGCACAGGACGCGACTGGTCCTAGTCACTGTGGCCCAAGATACACACCCCCCGCATTGCCAGTCGGTACGATGGGGCAATCAATGCTTTGCATGGTCGGACATCGAATGCCAACTGACATCTCGGCAATCGATCGGCACGAGCCAACGACCGTGTGTTGCGTTAAAAACCACAATAATTGCAAATTTTATACCAACATCCCAAGCGACTGCCGGACCGTCGAATGTAACCTCACTCGCAAAAACCAGTTGGAAAATCTGCCTGGGATAAAAAACAGCCGCCCGGTACCCACCCTGCTGCACAACTGTTAGGCATCGCCAAGCGGGATTTGCTCAGTGAATTTGCTTGTCCCGAGCTTGGTGCGGCAGGCCGTCCGGCCCCGACATTGTATCATCTGGCTGACAATCGAACAGCGGCGGCTGAAAAAAAGGAGCGAGGCGGACTCGGCCTGTGTCGAGGTCTTACGCTGGTCAAGCCGGCTTCACGATCTCCGTTCCGTCTTGCAGCGGTACTAATGAATGACCTAAAGACACACTTGGACGGCGCGCGACACACGTAGCAGGACACCGCCAATGGTTGAAGCCATCGTCTGGCGTGCGTTCGGGCGAAGCTTATGCGACTCTGCCGAGAAAGGGATTTCCATTGTCGCAGATCAATGGGGAGCCGGAAAACCAAAAAAGCGACGGGGGCTAGGAAAGTGATAGCCCGCCCCGTTTCGTGCGGGCTATCACCTCTGGTATCCCCCGTCGCTTACTTCAAGTCCCTTAACGCATGGAGCCAAAAGCACCCGACGTAAAACTCAGCCTAGGCTCCCATGCGGTTCCGCCGCCTCCACAACGGTCACGCCCGTCAGGCCGCGAGCCAGTCTTGATTAGAAAACCACCTGAGCTCCGATCCTGAACAGATTGATGTGCCCGGTCCCGATGACTTCGCGATCACCCCAGAAGGCCGTCAGGCGTGCGTTGTGGCCGTTGATGATGTAGTCGGTACCCACGTCGGTGCCTCGTGAAAAGAGCCCTGCGGATGGCGCTAGGAAGTCGTGGTTGTATTGCTGATAGCGGGCATAGGGGCGGAATCTGCCTTCGACGGCCCCGAACCCGAAGATCCGCGGCATCAAGTAGCCCGTGTATATGAAGCCGCTTTCGCCCTGTTGGCTGCTGGTGGCCAGGCCCGCGTTGTCATAGTTGTAGAAGGCGCCCTCCGCGGTGAATACGCCGTCGTTGTCCAACTTCTTCTCGAACAGGATGTCGGCATTCAAGCCGGTGAAGTTGGACGAGCCGGCAGCCGTGCCCACGGACCTAGCCTGCGTCTGGATCGCAAAGCCAATGGCCAGGATGTCTTTCTGGCCGTAGTACGTGCTTTGTTTGTAGTAACCCGGTTCCGGATCGAGGAGGTCGAGCGTCACCCGGGCTGCGAACTGCAGGGGACGGCCGTTGGGGTTCGGCGGGCCCGGAGGTGGGGACGGTAGAAAGCCGTTGGTGCTGGGAGATGCAAGCGTGCGTCCCGAGCCGTTGAACACGCCAGCGCTCCATTGAAGCATGCCTCCATTCAACTGGCCCCAATACGCGGCTCCGATTTCACGGCCCTGGAACACGTTCGGGTAGTTCGAGGTGAAGGGGAAGTCCCACGCGTTGATAAAAAAAGGACCGTCGAGGAGCGAGCGGTCGCTGGGGGGGAGGAACTGCCCGGCCCAGATGTTGAACAGATCGTCGCCGCTATACTTGACGATCGCATCCAACAGGTTGATCGATGTCGGAAAGGATAACGTCGTGTTGTCCACGATTTGGGCATTGGACATCTCGGTGTTCAACTCAAACCCGATGACCTCGTGCACCTGTCCACTGAACAAAAGACGCGCATTGTTGACCGCAAAGAAATTGCCTGCAAGGCTGTTTGCGGCGGTGTTTCCCGCGCCTGGCGCGTTGGGGACACCCGTCGTCGAATTGAACGTCGAACGGATTTGGACGGCGGCGTTCACCCACCTGTCGGGGGCCCACTTGAACTTATATCCGCTAGGATTGTTGCAACAGCCGCCGCAGCCTGCGAATTTATCGCAAGGTTCGCAGCCTTTATCGCTAGGTTCGCAGCCCTCATTGCAAGGTTCGCAGCCCTCATTGTAAGTGTCGGACGACGCGAAACTCGCCGCAACGACGTGCGAATCAGGTTTCAGCAGGGTGGGGCTGCCGGAAGCCAGAACCGCGCCGGCTGGCAGCGTGGTTTGGTACGGCGCTGTCGCCGTGACTGGCGGCAAGGGAATGGGAAGAGCGGATCGATCGTCCTGGGCGTAGGACGGCGTCGACCGCAAGCCGGTTCCAACCAAAATGGCAGATAGACAGATCGTGTAGATTGTTTTCATTGTTCGAGCTCCGTCTCCGGGACGCGCTGGCGGCAAGGTTTCTGCAATGGAGCAACGATGACAAATCGCTACAACGCCAATGCACATATTTTGGCTTTCGACCGTCCAATTCTGAACGCTGAGTCAAAATGCCAAGTGCGACATGTTCGGCTTAGCTTTCCCAATCTATCACCATTCAATCGAGCGCGCCCAGCGCATCGCTTGGTTTAGTGGCGCGCTTGGCGAAGCGTCTGGCAAGGCAGTTGGCCGAATCGCCGGCGGAAGTTGGCGGCAAAGTCCACCGGATCGCTAAAAAGCTTCAGCGGCCAGCAATCTGATGGATCATGACTGTGTCGGGATCCGCTGTTTTGAGGCGGCGTCGCAGACTTCAACCTCATGGACACGACGAGAGATGAAACGGACTCGGAGTGGCGCGTGTGGCCGACGTACCACGAGCTTTTTGAAGAGAACCGCCGGCTCGAGGCGCGGTTGCGCGCGGCTCAGGATCGGATCGAGAAGCTCGAACGACTGGTGGAGGAGCTGCGCCGCGCAGGCCATCGCCAGGCCGCGCCGGCTCGCCGGAAGGACGAACCAACGTCGGAACCGAAGAAGCCCTGTGGCAAGTCGGGGCGGCGTCACGGGCCGCATGCTCACCGCGGCGTTCCGCCGCGGATCGACGAGACGTACGACGTGCCGCTGCCGGCCAAGTGCCCGCACTGAGGCGGCCGAGGCTTGAGCGAGACGCACATCGCGTCGCAACATCAGACGGAGATTCCACGCCGGCTGATCTACGGCCGGTTCGACGTGCACATCGGCACGTGCCACAATTGCGGCCGCATGGTGCAAGGACGATACGCCTTGCAGACCTCGCCGGAGCGCATCCCCGTCACGCGCTGCAATTGGAGCATCGCGGCGACTTGGGGTGAAACGTGGGGCAGCACGGCTTCGACGAACGTTTCGTGGACTCTCTTCACGGCTTCCGTTTCCCGCGCACCGCTGCGACCGTACCGCAATCCGGCCACGGCCCGCAAACCATGCAACGCGCTGGGTTCAAGCAATTGGTTTTCGGTCGCCCACTTGAAAATCCGGCGGATGCGGTTCATTGTGTGATTGATCGTCCGCCTGGCCAGTCCGTCGTCGATCATCGCCTGGCGGACGGCTTTCAGGGCCAGTGGACCAAAGTCAGCAGCTCGTGTTCGACCGTAGAGTGATTTCAATCGGCGAATCACCGGCTTGAAGTTGGCTACCTCAGTGGTCTGCTTGCCCTGCGGGCCACGGTAATAACCCTGGGCGTTCCTCAGAAACACGGCGGACAGATCGGTGACTGTCAGGTCGTTGGCCTGATGCTTGGGCAGCGCGGCTCCGTGCGCAATCCACTCGGCAATCAGGCGGTTGCATTCGGCACAGCTCGCGGCCGAGTTCTACTTGCCCAGGTAAAAATCGCGGCCGCCGAGGGTGACGACAGCTTGGCCGCTGAGCTTGTGGCGACGATAGGACGGGATTCATGGAGATGAGTTCGGCATCGTGCGGGACTCCTGTTTTAGGTCCGAATCCGGTAGACTACTGGATTGTCTTATGCTCAGTATCCCCGACAGGGCTCGAACCTGTAACCTTCGGCTTCGGAGGCCGACGCTCTATCCAATTGGGCTACGGGGACAGTTTGCGTCAGTAGCGTGCGTATCTGCTTACGCCGAAGGTAACTGCGACATGATCGTCGAGCGACGAACTGGTCACCCACAATGAGGTCCAATTGAATCGTTATCGCCCGGTTTGCAACCGATTCTCTGACACAACTCTGACAACGAACCGGTTGGTTGCCAACGTAAGCCGCTCGTGCTCGCCGGCGTAACAAGTCGTTCGGCCCGAAACGACCCTGGTTGAATTTGACGCGCTCGATTGATCGGAGTCATACTGGCTTTTTCCCGGCTGGCGATCCCGGTTTGGAGAGGCCGAATGCACGAAGTCACCCTGATCTTATCTGCCATTGAACACGGCGATCCCTGTGCCGCCGAACAGCTGTTGTCCCTGGTCTATGACGAACTGCGGCGGCTTGCGGCGCAGAAGCTGGCCCACGAGGTGCCCGGACAAACACTCGATCCCACGGCATTGGTGCATGAAGCCTACCTGCGACTGTTCGGCAATGGCGCGAAGCAACACTGGGACAGCCGGAGACACTTCTTTGCCTCCGCGGCCGAGGCCATGCGGCGCATCCTGATCGAAACCGCTCGCCGCAAGAAACGGGTAAAACACGGCGGCAATCGGCAACAGCTCGATTTGCTTGATCAAAATCTGGCCGTGGCCCGAGAATCGCCGGACGAACTGCTCGCGTTGGATGAAGCCCTGATGAATCTGGCGAAGGAGGACCCGACGGCGGCAGACGTGGTGAAACTTCGCTTTTTTACCGGACTGTCAATCGAACAGGCCGGCGAGGTTCTTGGCTTTTCGCGTGCCACTGCCTATCGGCACTGGAATTATGCGCGTGCCTGGCTGCAGTGCGAGATCCAGGGAAAGCGTGGCTCCGCAGGAATCTGAAAAACCTCCTCGGTTTTGTGAGAAAAATCGGCGCCGATATCGCATTGCTCGCTAAAGGCGCGAAGCGTGAAAGGGAGATGCCGCGATGATCGACCCGAACAGCGCGAAGTCGATCTTTCTGGCCGCCATCGAGATGCCGCCGGCGGAGCGTGCCGGCTTGTTGATCGAAGCTACGGCCGGCGACGCTGCCTTGCGCGCACGCGTCGAGGCCTTGCTCAGCGCCCACGATGATCCGGACAGCTTTTTGGAGAAGCCAGCCGCCCAGTTCGGTGCCGCGGTCGATCTATCTCCTTCCGAGCCGCCGGTCGCTGAGCGCCCCGGCTCCGTCATTGGCCCCTACAAACTTCTGGAGCAGATTGGCGAAGGGGGAATGGGTGTCGTGTACATGGCCGACCAGCAAGCGCCAGTGGGCCGCCGCGTCGCGCTCAAAATCATCAAGCCCGGCATGGATACGCGGCAGGTGATTGCGCGATTCGAGGCCGAGCGCCAGGCCCTGGCGCTAATGGACCACTCGAACATCGCCCGCGTGCTTGATGCCGGGGCGACCGACTCGGGCCGCCCCTACTTCGTGATGGAGTTGGTCCGCGGCATCCCGATCACCGAGTACTGTGACCAGAATAACTTGCCCATCGAGGAGCGGCTGGAACTATTCGTCCAGGTGTGTCATGCGGTGCAGCACGCGCACCAAAAGGGCATCATCCACCGCGAC
>JACQFF010000201.1 GCA_016200205.1 Planctomycetia bacterium | reverse complement strand
CTCGTCCGGCCGTGACGATCCGCGTCAGTCCGCGCTTTCGCTTCGTCTCGTTGGCTGAGTTCACACGATGTTACTCCTTTCGTGGTCACTATTTTCCATGGGTGACACGGCCGACCGGCGAGGTCCGTGGGTCCGCCGGCCAACGAGCACCTTTTATGCCAGTGACTAACTTTTGAATCGTCGCCGCGATTGGCGTTTACTGGCGGCGGCTACTTGGCGCTCGGCGGTTGGTCGGCCAAAGCCTTGCGGAAGACGATGAGTTGGCGACGGATGACTTGGGAGTGCGGGTCGAGCTTGGTGGCTTCGGTTTGATACTTGACCGCGTTTTCGTAATCTTTTTTGGCGTTGTAGCAATGGCCCAGCGTGTCGAGCAGCCCGCCAATGCGCTTGAAGTCGCCCGCGGCGACGGCGGCGGCGCGGGTCAATTCGACTGATTTATGCGAGCAACGGATCGCCTCGTCGAGGTCGCCTTCGGTGTTGGCTACCAACCAGGCCAATTGATTGTAGTACCTGTCGTCGTCGGGCGAGTCTTCGATCGCGTTGCGGCAGTCATCGACCGCTTCCTTGATGAGGTCCACGATTTTCGTCCGATGCTCGGCATCCTTGTCGGGCAGCCGGTAGGAGGCAATCAGCACGTCCACGTCACTCGAATCCTGCTCCAGGGCCTTGTCGAGAAAGTCGCGTTGTTTGGCCGCGTCGTTTTGGCTGCCCGCGTGACAGGCAAAGAGAAAATACATTTTGGCCCGCAGCAAATTCGGACTCTTGTCAGACTGTTGCAGGAGCGTGCGGATCTGCTGTTGAACGTTGACGTCGCGATCCGAGGCATCCATCAGCTCTTTGAGGACCTCGGCGGCTTCGAGGTCGAGTAGGCGGTCGTGCAGGCTGTCGCTTAGATCAAGCCGGGCCGTGATGGCCGTGAGCGAGGCGACCGGTCCCAGCGAAATAACGTAACGAAATTCGCGGTCCGACCATTCCGTCAGTCCACGATCCACCAGCCGCCTCGCCACGCTTAAATGATCCATCGACTTGTCGCTGTTGAGCTTCAGTGCCCGCTCGGCTGTCTGCTCGGCCAGCTCGCGATTGCCCTGGGCCAGGCGCGCTTCGCAGAGCGTATACATCAATAGGGCGTCGATGTCGAAACTGGCGGCGAACCGCGTCGCGACCTCGTCGACAATGTTCCAGGCTTTCCGCTTCACGAGCCAGTCGACCAGTTCGACCAGCGAGGCCGAATCGCCCCGCTCGCACAACACGATCTGGTGCATCACGCCCGCCACTTCATCGCCACGGTGCAGCCGATCGAGCAGATCGATTCTGCGGCGGAGCAATTCCATCACGATCTGATTGTGCGTCTCTTGCGGATGCTGCTCGAGCGTTTGCCGCTCCTCCTCGGCGATCGCCGTCCAGGCTTCCAGGGCACCAGCCGGATCGCTGTGCGCCTGCACATCCGTCAAAATCCACTTGACGGCCGGGCGGCGGCCACGATCCAAAAGCTTGGCCACGATCTTGGCGCGTCGAGCCCAAGCGGTTTCATCTAGGGCCGCATCCTGGTTCATGATCGCCAGGGCCGCTTGTTTGGAGAGCACGGGCGATTTTTCGAATCGCACCAGCCGGCAGAGCCAGTCAAGTCCCAAATCGCCCGGCAACTCGCCGAGTTGCTTGATCCGGATCAGCCGCCGCTCGTCGGTTTGGACTTCGTACTCTCTGAGGATTTGTTGGATCTGCCGCGGATCGCCCTCGCGCGTCCAATCGACGCGAATCAGCCGCACCAGGTAGCTGGCCTGCATCGCGATTTCGGGGTCTTCGTTGTTCTCGGCGTCGGAGAGCGCATCGAAAGCTTCGAAACCCAGCGAGATCAGTTCCTCTTGCGCCCGCTGCCGAACGGCATATTGAGTGTCGCCCAATCGCTCGATCAATTTGGCGATTCGCCGATCCAATGCCTCCGCCGGCGTGCCGGTGCGCACTTCGGCCGCCACACACCACGAAACCGACGCGAGCAGCCCAACGCCGACAGCCACGATCAAGCAAAACTTCATACTCAACCTCGTCCCAAGCGAGTGCATTCGATTCAATCCAATCGCGGCGCGATTTCCGCCGCGCCGCGGCAATGTTGTCCGACCGCGAACCGATCCCGCCCTCAGGTCGCTAAGTGCGGCTGGACAAAACCTATCGCCCGGTGCGTCGCTAAGCCGCCAGCGGCCGTGGCACGCCGGTTGCAAGGGCGGCAGTTGGGTTTTGTCCGTGTGCTCTAAATTCAGCATAGCCGACGCCTCCGCCGCCGGGCAAGCGAAGTGTCGGGCGTGTTCAAACTGAACGGCCGTTTACCGAGCCATACGCACGGTGGCGTGGCAGGACGGCGGGGCAGTGCCTCCTCCTTCCCCGGATGTAGTTGTGCCTCGGGAACCGGTAATTTCGCGGCCGCCAGCGGTCGTGTGCGCCCTGCTCCGACGGTCCGAGGGGATTTGGGCAAATCAGAAAAATAATCGTTTACAGTATTTTCCGCACGAGTCTATAATGGCCGATGCCGATGAGCCGCGTGTGGCTTGTCGGTCTCGGTTTCAAGCGCGACGCGCGGCTGCCGGCTTGGCGACCAGTTCGTCGCGGGCTCGAACAGCGAACAGGCACGCGCCTTTTTTTCGTCGGTCATCATTGCCGCTCGGTCGCGGAGTTCGACCACTGCGGGACGCCATTCAACCAGCCCAACCGCTTTTCTCGCAAGGAGTGACATTCCATGTGGATTCCAAAATGGGTGCGCGATCGGAAAAAGGGGGTCGACTCGGCCATGCCGACCCAAGTCGTGTCGAACGAAGAACTCACTCCTCGGCCGCAGACGATACAACAAAGACAGGTTGAGTATCTGATCGGCACGCTGGCCGAAGAGAAATCCAAGAAGCTGGGCATGGAACGCCGCGCGTTCATGGCCAGCAGCATGGGCATGGCCACCTGCTTTCTCGCCCAAAACATGGTCTTCGGTCCGCAAAGCTGTTGGGCCGTCGACGAAATCGAGACCCTCGAGCCCGGCGCCTACGAAGACAAGTATCCCAAAAGCGAATACTTCATCGTCGACGTGCAGGCGCACTTTACCAACGGCGCGGCCATCGGCTTTCGCAACATGGAATTCGTGAAAAACATGGGCTTCAACCTCAAGGACACGCCGGAGGCCTACTCGTTCCCCAATTTCGTCAAGGAAATGTTCTTCGACAGCGAAACCGCGATGCTCGTGATCTCGGGCGTGCCCGGCAAGGAAATCCAGTACGGCAAGGATGGCGCATCACTCGAAGGCGCGGCGCGTACGCCCGGCCTGGCGGGAAAAGTGCTGCCGAGTTGGGTGATGTCGAAGCGCAGAAAGGATATCAACGACATGGCCGGCGGCCAGCGGGCCCTCTGCCAAGGCAACTGTGCGCCCAACCACTACTGGGACATGAAAACGAACAGCCAGGACAAGAAGGCGCTGTTCGAGCAGATGGAACGCGAAGTGAAGCTATACGGCATCGATTCCTGGAAGTGGTACTGCCACACCGATCCGGGCCGCAGCGGCAACGGCTTCCAGCTCGACGACGAAAAGCTGACCTATCCGTTCTACGAGAAATCGAAGGAGCTGGGACTCAAGTTCTTCAGCATTCACAAGGGCTTTTCCTACCAGTCGCGCACTCTTGGACACCTCGCCAATCCGAAGGACGTCGAGAAGGCCGCGCTGGACCACCCCGATCTGACCTTCGTCATCTACCACTCGGCTTTGCAACACGGTCCGAACGAGCCGGAGTTCAAGGACCCGAGTTATTTCAATCCCGAGACCGGGGATTTCGCCTGGCACGACGTGCTGATGAAGCTCAAAGAGCGCAATCCGCAGATCAACAACGTCTACCCCGAGATCGGCTCGTCGTTCGGCACGCTGGCCATCGCGCACCCGGTGATGTGCCAGCACCTGATCGGCCGAAACGTCAAAGTCTACGGCGCCGATCACACGGTCTGGGGCACCGATTGCTTGTGGTGGGGCTCGCCGCAGTGGGTCATTGACGCCTTCAAGCGGTTCCAGATCTCCGATGAGCTGTGCGATAAGTTCGGCTACAAGAAATTGACCAAACAAGACAAAGCCATGATCTTTGGCCTGAATGCGGCCAGGCTCTACGGCGTCGATCCGAACGAGAAGCGCAAGCTGCTGCCCAAGGATGGGCTGTCGAAGCTCAAGACGGCGTACCTGGAAATGGGTGGCATGCGCGAAAACGCGGCCTACGGCTGGGTGCGCGACGACGTCAACGCATAGCACCTGACGCAGAACGCGGCGCAAGATCCATGGCGTGACTTGCGCCGCGTTTGTGTTCCACAAGCGCCACACAAGGGCGCGGAGAGGGCATTTCCGTGGCGCGACAGCTTCGGGTCCGGTCGCTGGCGGTGATGCCCAGCGCCATATTGGCCACGTTGGCGGTCGCGCTGGTGGTTTCGACTCGCATGGCCGGGTCGCCGCGGTCGGTCGCCGCGCCGCCCGCGGGGAAAAAACTGCTCGACCCCGGTGCCTGGGGCAGCGACCACGTCGGCCAACCGATTCCCGAATACATGGAAAGCGGCGAGTGCTTGTTCTGCCATCGCAATGAAGTCGGCGGCACCTGGCAAACCAACAAGCATAACCGCACGATTCGCGACGCCGAAGCCGGCGAGCCGGCCGTGCAGGCGCTGCGCGCCGATCCCAAGACCAAGGACCTGGCCGACGAAGTGCAACTCATCCTGGGCGACACCCGGGCGCAGAAGTTCCTGAAGCGTTCGGCCGGTTATGGCAAAGTGGACTTGCTTACCGCCGGCGCGGTGTTCGGTCGCGGACGGCGCGCGAAGATCGAATCGCCGGAAAAGCCCCATTGGGACGCCCAGACCTTTGCCCTGGAGTGTGCCGGTTGCCACACGACGGCCGTCGATCCCCGGACCCACGCCTTTGCCACCCTCTCGCTCGATTGTTACACCTGTCACGGCGATTCGCCGGCCGAGCACACCAACGACCCCAAGCTGATGCCGCTGGCCAAGGCCCGCAAGGATCCGCCGGCAGCGATTACATCCATTTGCGCGAGCTGTCACGTTCGCTTCGGAAAATCGAAAGCGACCGGCCTGCCCTATCCAACCAACTTCGTGACCGGCGATAACCTGTTCAAGGATTTTCAGGTCGACTTCGCCCAAGCCGACAATCCAAAGCTCAATCCGGCCGATCGGCACGTGATGGAGAATGTGCGCGACGTGGTGCTCAATGGCCGCGAGACGATGACCTGCTTAAGCTGCCACGACGTGCACAGCGGCTCGAGCAGGCGGCATCGCGATTTGGCAAGTGAGCAATATTGCATGCATTGCCACGACTCCGCTGAGCCGATCAAAGGCCACAAGACATACGAAGTGCACAGCGATCGGTGCCGGTATTGAAGCCAATAAGAGGCGCCCGACGCCGTGACAGGTTACAATGCGGTTCGGAAAGCCACCCCTGCGTTTACCTAGGAGAGAAACCATGAAGTTGCGACGGATTTTGGCGGCGGCGGTCTGCCTGG
>JACQFF010000209.1 GCA_016200205.1 Planctomycetia bacterium | reverse complement strand
GGCGTAAGGGGAGGCCGGGATCAACCGGCCTCAGCTGCCCAACCTCGGCTTGCGTGCTGTGCGCCTTGTCGGGGTGACACGCTTTGAACCAACATGCATTGCCGCTTTGATGCGAACCGGTGACGAATTGATGCCGACAGTCAATAGGCGTTGTGATAGACCCCAGCAAAGTGACCGCAGAATCCGAGCAGTACCTTACCTGCGTCGTCGATTTGCTTGACGATTGCTAACAGGTCGGCTGGGCTCTTAACCGGCAGTCTCACGGCTCGCAAACCGTGTTTCCTTCTAGCTTCGATCTTCGCAATATCTAGCTTGAGCTTTACGTCGTAGCCCCATTGGGAATGGACGATGTGGTTCCGCTTGCTCGCGGCTTTGTCCGCCTTGTCGAGCGCGTCCTTTAACCAGCGATCAAGTTTAGGCTCACGTTGACCAATTTGCTTAACCCTGAATTTGTACAAACTCGATAACAAATCGAGCCGCTTACCAAAGGGCAATTCGGCTGTGACGCATTCGGCGATTTGAATATCCCCGCCCAAGAACAGGTGGATCGTGTAGACGATATACTGTTCGAGGTATTGGAAGGCAATCATTATCTTGCCAATGCCATTGCAGTACGCTTCGTCGATGCCCCATTCATTAGCATTCTTAGGCATGTGATTAAACTCCTAGAGCGTTGGCGACTATGGCCTTGAGTTGCGCAAGTTCCTGCGGGTTCACCGCAACATTAAACTCGTTTATTTTGTAGGCCGGGGCTCCAATCCCTCCCACTCGCGCCATGCGATCATTGCCCGTCAGACGCTCAATCAACTTGCCGTTTGGATCGTATGCACAAAGTGTATCGACGGTCTTAGCGGCGTCCAGAATTGTATCCTCGCTCAGTAATCCAAAAGGGATTGGCAGCATTGGGCTTCTCCGAAAATTACATGGTTAAACCGTCCTACATTGTACCAGAGTCCTGGCTTTGCATACCCGCGAATCATGCACCGAGCAGTTTGCTTGACCGGCGCTGCGAGGTTCGCGGTTGGCCGCGGGATGCGTCGGTCTTGCCGCCAAAACTTAACTGGCGGCCCGCGCCTAGGCCTGCCTCATCCGTCCTGCAGTTCGCGCCGGCCGAGCGGCGCCCATCGACTTGGCCACCCTGGGAGATGCTACGCGAGAGACTCGCTCTGGTTTTCTTGCAATCGCTCGGTGGCCGGTCTACACTGCTGGCTGCCGATGCGCCCGAATGGGCATCGGTTTCTCAGTTCACTTAAGGGGCACGCTAATGCGGAAACAACTTGGAAGCCTTTTTCTAGCGGCGTTCTTAATGTCGAACATCATTGGGAAAGTGCAGGCGGTCATTATCGCGCAGACGGGGTTCAATGACGCTATGGGCATAAATAGCAACGCAACGCCGAACTCCCCCTACCAGTTGTCGCCAGTCGATTTTGGGGCATCGTCAGTGCATGGGCATGGAATTGGGGAACCTGGCTGGGGCGGCTTTCACGCTTATTGGATTGTCGGCGGATCGGTTTTCACTGCGACGGCGCAAAGCGACGTGACGTACGAAGGGGACGGCGCCATGTGGGTCAGAAATTCCTCGAACCCGCAGAGGAGCTTCCCTGAACAATCAAGTGGCCAACTTGTCGTCGAACAATATGTCCGAATGGCCGTTGCTGTATCGCCTGCGACGTTAATGTTCAACCTGAACAACGACCCGAACACTGCTTCTGGCAACACTATTCTGCCCGCACAACCGTCCTTGGTTGGGCCCGAATGGTTCGCCGACAGTGACCACCATTTTAAAATCGTTGATGGCGTCGGTGATGGGTCGCTGAACCATGTCGTTGACACTGGACTCATGTGGATGCCAGATCAGTGGCACAGGATTGACATGCTCATCGACATTTCATCACGGACGTGGCAGTTTTCGGTCGATGGCGTACAGTTTTCGTCGCCTCATCCAATCGGTTTCGTCGGATCGATAGCCTCATTAGCCGCGCTCGAGTACATCGGTACTTTCGGCGGCGCGTATGTCGATGCATTAAGCCTCGCAAGCATTCCCGAACCCAGCAGCATCGTGCTGGCCGCTTTGGGTTTGCTCGGATTGGCTGCTTGGGGCTGGCGTCGGCGGAAATGCGCTTAGCCGATCAGTGCCAACATCGCCCGGTGCCACTTTCTGGCTTGTCCAGCAGTGTCGCAAAAGGGCGGTTGGGCGAGCCAACCGTGGCACACGAAAAAGCAACGGATTCGCGTCGTCACGCATTGTTGTTTCGCGTTTCGTTATTGACGGCGGGGCTATTTTGTTTGATTTGCTAATCCAGGGCGGCACGGTCATTGACGGCACGGGCGCCGCGCGCACGCGTGCGGACGTGGCGGTCGCGAAAGATCGGATCGTTGCGGTCGGCCAGCTCGCCGCGGATACGCCGGCGCGCGCGACGATCGACGCTGGCGGCCTGATCGTCGCGCCGGGCTTTATCGACGTGCATAACCACTCGGATGGCTGGCTCCTGAAAATTCCGCACTTGCTGCCCAAGACGAGCCAGGGGTTCACGACCGAAATCTTGATGAGCGACGGCATTTCCTACGCCCCCGTCACACGCGAAAATTATCGCGATTGGTTCTTGTATCTCCGCTCGCTAAACGGCCTAGAACAGGAAGACTATCGCGGCTGGCGAACGATCGCCGATTATCTGGCCCTGCTCGATGGTCACACGGCGCAAAACGTGGCGGCCGAAATTCCGTACGCCAACGTCCGCGTGCTGGCGGCCGGATGGCGGCGCGGTCCGCTGGACGACGTGCAAATCAAAATCATGCGCCGCGAAGTCGAACAGGCGATGGACGCCGGCGCGGTGGGCATCTCCACCGGGCTGGACTATCTCAGCGAGTGCTTCGCCACGACCGACGAAATCGCCGAAGTCTGCGCGGCAATCGCCCCTTGGCGCGGCCTCTACGTGACCCACGTGCGCTACAAAAAGGGGACGCTGGCCGGATTGCAAGAGGCGGTGGAGATCGGCAAGCGGGCCGGCGTGAGCGTCCATATTTCGCATTTGAAGCCGGGCTCGCCGGAAGAAGCCGACGAACTGCTCTCCTACGTCGACCGCGTCGCCGTGCACGAGGTCGATTTTTCGTTTGACGTGTACCCGTATCTGCCCGGCTCGACGATGATCAATTACCTGCTCCCCTATGAAGTGTGGGAGGATGGCCCGCTGGCGGCCTCGGCGAAGTTGCGCGATCCGGCGGTGCGCGAGCGATTTGGAACGCTGCTGGCCGACGTTTCCGTGCCGCTGGAAAATATCGTGCTGGCGTGGACCGCGACGAAGTCGGGCGCCCGCCATCAGGGCCGCTCCCTGGCGGAATATATCGCCCTCTCCGGCAAGGGTCCGGCGGAGGCGGTTTGCGATTTGCTGATCGACGAAAACCTGGCGGCGCTGTGTCTGCTGCGGACGGGCCGGGACGAGTGGATCGAACCGTTTTTGGCGCATCCCAAATTCATGCTCGGCAGCGACGGGATTTTTTTTGCCGATGGACAAGTGCACCCGCGGGTTTACGGTTCGACGCCGCGGATGCTGGGCCCGTTGGCGCGGGATCGGAAACTGTTCTCGCTGGAAGCGGCAATTCGCAAGATGAGCGGCTATCCCGCCGAGCGGTTTGGGCTCAAGGATCGGGGAGTGATTCGCGAAGGAGCCTTTGCCGACCTGGTCGTGTTCAACCCGCAAACCGTGTCGGATCGGGCCACGTATGAAACGCCGCATCAGCTTTCCGTCGGCATCGAGCACGTGCTGGTGGGTGGCGTGGAAATTCTAAGCCACGGCCAGCCGGTGGAAAATCTCGGTGGAGAATTACCGGGCCGAGCGCTGCGATTTCACCGCTAAGCACGGTTTCGTATGGCTCCTTCTCCCTTTGGACTTCGGCGAGCTCAGTCGAGCCGGAGAAGGTTGGGATGAGGGCGAAGTCGGAGACGACAAAGACCCTCACCCTGCCCTCTCCCAGCGGGAGAGGGATTTGAAAGAACGTCTAAACGGGCTCCCGGCGATCCGCTCGGCCCGAGGCGGTGCCGGAGCCGAGGTCGTTCGCCCCAACGGTGAGAAGAGCAGCCGAGATCGTACCGCTGAGATTTGTTCAGATCGTCAAGCCGGCTAGATGCTCTCCTCCTCCTGTGCAAGCAGCTCCTCTTGCACTTGTTCCGGGAGGTCCGGTGAAAACCATCTCTGCGCAACAAAAGTCGGAACGATCGCCGTGCCGATGACCACCGCCACGAGTACGGAGAACTGCGACGAAGATATATATCCTGCCTGCAAGCCGTACATCGCCGAAATGGTGCCGAACGTCAAGCCGGTACTCATCAGCAGCGTCAGATAGGCGGCGTGGTCGTTGGCATACCGCTTGGCAAGAGGCCAAACCCCGATGAATTTGGCCGCGGTCTTGACCCCTAAGAGCATGACCAGCAATTCCCAGTTCGCCAACACTTCTGGCAATGACACGTTCATTCCGCCTTTGATGAAAAAGAAGGGCGTAATCATCGCAAAGGCGATAACCCTGAGTTTCCGTTGCAGCTCGATGTGTTCCCGAAACATTTTGGCCAAGGAAAGCCCCAGCACGAAAACCGAAAGGACAGCGTGACTTTGGCCCCACTTGCCCAATGCCATGAACACAAACAGCAGAAAGAACAGCAATTTTATTTCCGGCTCAATGACCCTTGCTCCATATCGCTGAAAAACTCGCGGAAGGTAACGCGGTGCCAGTGCAATGATTGCGGCAGAAATCAGCAAGAACCAAACAGTTCGCACACTCCATTCGGCGAATGTAACCGAGAGAGCAAGGGCAGTACCCATGTCGGTGACGAAAGTCGCCGCCATCATGGTCTTGCCAATGTTGGAGTCGGTAAGTCCGCTCTCGACGAGAACCGCGTACACGACAGCCAAGGACGTCGTGGACAAGGCACAGCCCGCGATAAGTGATGCCGGCCACGTCCAATGGGCGACCCAGTAGCAATACCCAATCGCAGCAAAATACGGCGCCAGAAAGGAAAACCCCCCGATGAGCAGGCTTTCCTTCAGCTTTGCTCGGAGCATCTTTGGATCGACTTCCGCGCCGGCCAGAAATGTCAAAAGGATGCCTCCAAACCCAGCCACGAAGTCCATCCACGGAGCGGGGTCGAGTCCGAGCCAATTCCCGGCCACGACTCCGGCCGCGATTTCAATGATTGCGGCTGACAACGCCGCTTCCACCGAAAGAACGCTGGCTACAAAAATCAGCAGTGCAACCCACGCCGCTGCATAGGTCGGATCCATGTGTCCGCTCCATAAAAAGAAAAGACTCCTACCGAGCGTCGGCAGGAGTCATCAGCCACGGTCGTGACAGTCCGGGGCGGTTTTCGGTGAACTCCATCACCTTTCAGCCACAAATTGTGGGCCAAGAGGAGTGTACCGATTCGCAAGTGCGTGTCAATCCCGACTAGGTCCTTGGGTCGGACCTCGAACCTGCCGGAATTGTACTCAACGTTTCTGCGCCGGCACTGGGTCCAGCGTCGAAAACCGATCCTGCAGCGCCTGCACGGTGATCGGTTCGTTGCGTAGCGCTTCCATGGCCTTGACGGCGGCATCGGCCGCTTGGATGGTGGTAATGCAAGGCACGCCGCGCGCCACGGCGGCCGAGCGGATCTTGCCCTCGTCGGTGCGAGCTCCCTTGCCGCTGGGAGTGTTCATGATCAATTGAATCGCGCCGTCGATCAAAAAGTCGAGCAGGTTCGGTTGCCCTTCTTGCAATTTATTGACGTGTTGCACGCCGATGCCGGCCTTCTCCAAACGCCGGGCGGTCCCCTCGGTGGCCATCAATTGGTAGCCCATGGCGGCCAGCCGTTTGGCCAGTCCGACCATGTGTTCCTTGGCCGGCGGAGCGACGCTGATAAAGATGGTGCCTTCGCGCGGAAGCACGGTGCCGGCGGCCAGTTGGCTCTTGGCAAAGGCGATCGAAAACCTGTCGCTGATGCCCATCACTTCGCCGGTCGAACGCATTTCGGGGCCCAACACGATGTCGACGCCCACGAATTTTCGGAACGGAAACACGCTTTCCTTGATCGACACGTGGCTGGGGATCGGTTCGGATTCGCAACCCAACTCGGCCAGGGTCATTCCGGCCATGACTTTGGCCGCGATTTTGGCGACGCTCAACCCGGTGGCTTTCGAGACAAACGGCACCGTGCGGCTGGCCCGAGGATTGACCTCGAGCACGTAGAGGTTCTGGCGACCGTCTTCTTTTTTGATCGCGAATTGGATATTCATCAGTCCCACGACGCGCAGCTTGCGTGCCAGGGCATGCGTGGCTTCACGGATTTCGGCCAAAATCGGGCCTTGCAGGCTATAGGGCGGAATCACGCAGGCCGAGTCGCCGGAGTGGATGCCCGCCTCTTCAATGTGTTCCATAATGCCCGCCACGACGACCTGCTCGCCGTCGCTGATCGCATCGACGTCGACTTCGATGGCATCTTCGAGAAAGCGGTCGATCAACACGGGCTGGCCTTGGGCCACGATAAAGGCTTCGGCCACGAAGCGTTCGAGTTGTGTTTGGTCGTAGCAAATTTCCATCGCCCGGCCACCGAGCACGAAACTCGGCCGCACCAGCGCCGGAAAGCCGACTTTGGCTGCCTCGGTCCGGGCTTGGGCCATCGTGCGGGCGATGCCGTTGGCCGGCTGTTTCAAACCCAAACGCTTGAGCAGCTGCTGAAATTTTTCGCGGTCCTCGGCGTCTTCGATCGTATCGACGCTGGTCCCGATGATCGGCACGCCCGCGCTCGACAAGGCCCGCGCCAGATTGAGCGGCGTTTGTCCGCCAAACTGCACGATCACTCCGTCGGGCTGCACGCGATCGCAAATGTTCAGCACGTCTTCAGTCGTGAGCGGCTCGAAAAACAGCAAATCGCTTGTGTCGTAGTCGGTGCTGACGGTTTCGGGATTCGAATTGACCATGATCGACTGGATGCCCATCTCGCTGAGCGCGAAGCTGGCGTGGCAGCAGCAGTAGTCGAACTCGATGCCCTGTCCAATGCGGTTGGGCCCGCCGCCGAGGATCATGATCCTCTTCTGGCCGGGCGGCCTGGCGGGCGTTTCGTCTTCATCCTCATACGTGGAGTAGAAATACGGCGTGTAGGCCTCGAATTCGGCGGCGCAGGTGTCGACCGCCTTGAAGGTGGCCGCGATGCCCCGGCTTTTGCGATATTCCCGAATGCCGATTTCGTTCGTTTCCCAAATCGTCGAGAGTTGCCGATCGGAAAAACCGTATTGCTTGGCCCGCCGCAACAGCGCGTCGCTCACCGTCGACAGATCCTCGTGGGCCCGCAGAACGCCCTCGAGCTCCACGATCTCTTGCAGGTGCTGGAGGAACCAGGGATCGATCCGCGTAAGTTGATGCACCTCGGCGACGGTCATGCCGCTTTTGAAGGCATAGCGGATAAACCACACGCGATCGTCGCCGGGCGTGGAGAGCTTGACGCGAATTTCGTCGCGCTCGGGCTGCTCGGGCGTGCCCCAGCGATCTTTGGCGTCGCAGCCGAAACCGAAACTGCCGACCTCCAAGCCGCGCAGCGCCTTTTGAAACGATTCCTTGAACGTGCGGCCGATCGCCATCGTCTCGCCCACGCTTTTCATTTGCGTGGTGAGCGTGGCGTCGGCTTCGGGAAATTTTTCGAACGCGAATCGCGGGATCTTGGTCACCACATAGTCAATGGTGGGTTCGAAGCAAGCCATCGTTTCGCGCGTAATGTCGTTGGGCAGTTCGTGCAGCCGGTAGCCGACGGCCAGCTTGGCGGCGATTTTGGCGATCGGAAATCCCGTGGCCTTCGAGGCCAGGGCGCTGGAGCGGCTGACGCGCGGATTCATTTCGATCACGATCATCCGGCCGGTGTCGGGATGGGTGGCGAATTGGATATTCGAGCCGCCCGTCTCCACGCCGATTTCGCGAATCACGGCCAATGCCGCGTCACGCATCCGCTGGTATTCCTTGTCGGTCAGGGTCTGGGCCGGCGCCACCGTGATCGAATCGCCCGTGTGCACCCCCATTGGATCGAAGTTTTCGATCGAGCAGATGATCACCACGTTGTCGTCGGCGTCGCGCATCACCTCCATTTCGTATTCTTTCCAGCCGATGATCGATTCTTCGATCAGCACTTCGCCCACCGGCGATGACTCCAGTCCGCGCGTGACCAGTTGATCGAACTCGCCGCGGTTGAACGCGACGGCCGAACCGCTGCCGCCCATGGTGAAGCTGGGACGGATCACGCAGGGCAAACCAATGTCCTGTACCAGCTCTCGCGCTGCTTGCAAGTTGTGGACGGTGTCGCCGCGGCATACTTCCAGGCCGATCCGCTCCATGGCTTGTTTGAACTGCTGCCGGTTCTCGGCTTTTTCGATGACCTCGGGCCGAGCCCCGACCATTTCCACGTCGTATTTTTCCAGCACGCCGTGCTGGTGCAGTTCCATGGCCAGATTGAGCGCGGTTTGGCCTCCCAGGGTCGGCAACAAGCAGTCGGGCCGTTCGACTTCGATGATTTTGGCGACGACTTCCCAGGTCAACGGCTCGATATAGGTCCGGTCGGCCATGCCCGGATCGGTCATGATCGTGGCCGGGTTCGAATTCACGAGCACGACTTCATAGCCCTCCTCGCGCAGGGCCTTGCAAGCCTGGGTACCCGAATAGTCGAATTCACAGGCCTGACCGATGACGATCGGCCCGGAACCGATGAGCAAGATCTTGTGGATATCGTCGCGGCGCGGCACGGTTATCGACCTTCCCTTGGCGCTAGCCTGGGCCGCTGAGCGCAGCCCTGGCATTGGCAACTATCTAAAATCCCTCAAGTTTACCATCTATTTGTGCTAGTCGACAAGGGGTTGGCAAGTAGAAAATCAGCTAGACTTTACCGCACGAACCGAAACGCGCGGTACACTTATGTCCGCGCGCTGCTTGCGCAATCATTGCCATGCTCGGGAAGGTCCGACCGCGGCTGAGTCCGAGTCAGGGCCGTCGGAACCGCCCATGCGATAGGAACCTCACTCAGCAAGGAAGTGCTCGCTTCACTTTTGCAGAAAGGTCAATCCAATGGGCAGCGAAATTGAGACCAAAGCGGGGCGTGCAGCGGCATTGTCCGCGGTCGCGGGACATTTGACACACGAGTTACACCACTTGCGCTCGAATTGGTGGTGGTTGATGCTCTTGGGTGTGCTATTGACCGTTTCCGGAACTGCCGCCATCGTGTTTCCCCAACTGACCGTGATCACGTCCTTCACGGTGACTACTTTACTGGGCGTGCTGCTGATGGTCTCGGGCGTGGCCATCATTGTGGGCGCATTTTGGGCCGGCAAATGGAGCGGACTGCTCCTACAATTGCTCGTCGGCATTCTCTACCTGGCCGCTGGTTTTGTGATGACCGAAAACACGGTGATCACGGCTCTGATCATCACGGTGTTTATCGCCATGTCGTTCATCGTGCTGGGAGCGTTTCGCATCGTGGGGGCCCTGCTGCTCCATTTCCCGCAATGGGGCTGGGTTCTCCTGAATGGCGTGATTACGATGCTCGCCGGAATTGTCATCTACCGCCAACTGCCCGGCGACGCCCTGTGGGTGATCGGATTGCTGGTAGGGTTGGAGATGCTCTTCAACGGCTGGACCTGGATCATGCTCTCGCTTGCCATTCGCAACTTGCCCGCCGAGCCGAGTTAGCGGCGGCAGCCAGGAATTCAGCAACCGCCTTCTTGGTTTTGGCGACACTCCACCGCCAGGGTCCGTCGGCTCGCCGTGAGCTATTTTTTAGTGAAACAAGGCGCGGCTTCATGAACGTTTTTGCGTTTCGACTCGAGAGTTCCAAACCATCCACTTTCGTCTGGCGCCGCTCCATTTCATTTACCAGAAACTATTTGAGGAGAGCTGTAATGAGAATGCCAATTCAACGCTCATTCCGACGGTTCTCGGATAGGCACTTAATTCCACGGCAGCTTTAGCCGTCCCGCGACCTGCTCTCGATAAGCGCGCCGACGATTGGCGGATCAGGCCTTGAAGCCCCACAGCTTCGCGGCGTTGCGCCCGAGAATTTTTTCGCGGTCCTCCTTGGTAAAAAAGGGAATTTCCTTTCGGACCAGATCGATCTCTTCATCGAGCGTGGGCCGCTGATACGCGGCGCGGGCGGCGCCTGGATAACCGGTTCCAAAAAGAAGTCGATCTGAACCAAGTGCTTCATAGACGCGCTTCACGTACGGATACGCGTCCTGAAACGGGTACTTGTGGGACTTCGATACGGAACTGAGTTCCGAGACCTTGACCCAGACATTCGAATGCTGTGCCATGGCAAGCAGCAATCGAAAATCCGGCTCGGGATTCTCGGCGCCCAAGTCCATTTGCGAGAGATGATCGATGACCACGCGCACGCCCGTATGAGCCTGGGCCATCTTCGCGAGCCTTGGCAACTGCGTTGGGGCGATGAAGAAGTTGAACACGGAGCCGAGCTGTTCGGCCTTGCGCCAAAGACGATGCGTTTCCTGTGCGTCGATCCAACCATCTCCGCCGTGGCTGCCGTTCTGGTAATACATGGGGCTAAAACGCATACCGACGAGTCCGTGCTGCTTCGTCCAGTATTCCAATTTGTCGGCCACCTTGGCGTCGGTCGGGTCGATAAGCCCATGCCCTTTAAAGCGTTCGGGGTATCGCTTCACACAGTCCGCCAGATATGCATTGTCCCAGCCGTGGCAGATGGTCTGGACCAGCACGCAGTGCGTGCAGCCGTGCCGATCCATGTCCTCGATCAGGATTTCAAGCGTGCCGTCGTGTGGCATCCCCTGATAGTTCTCGACGTAGGGATGAGCGAAAGGGTAGCGCTTTTGGTCATTTGCCCACACGTGCATGTGTGCGTCGATGATCGGCCGCTCGGTCCGGGGCGAGGCAAAAGCGCGATTGCTCAGGCCAATCGTGAGGGGCAGGGCGCCGACCGCCACCGCTTGAGACGCCGAGGTCTTCAAAAACTCGCGGCGATCCGGTTTCCGGTCCGCGAGGCTATTGGCGGAGGGATGTTGACGCTGCACGGTCTTCTCCTGGTCGTCCTAGAGAGCTGACTAGAGTAGGATACCTATCGTATTGGCTCGTGTCGATTCGTTGCCGGCAAGGGACGATTCACCAGAACTGTTTTCAAAACTGCTCGCAGAGGGCACAGTCCTGGCGGTTTTGAAACCCCTTGTGTAACCAAACGCAATTGAGATGAATCATGATCACGCGAAGAACTTTCCTGGGGGCGGTTGGCGTGGGACTTGTCGGCGGCCGGTTGGTGCTGGCGGCGGATCCACCGTCGAAAAAACGCGCGCGGATGGCCATCGTAACCACGGAGTGGCGGTACCATTCTCATGCCTGGCACATGGGGGAGCGGTTCCTGGTGGGCTATCCCATCAATGGTCGGTGGCACCAGCCGCCACTCGACGTGGTCGCGGCCTACGTCGATCAGACGCCCGAAAACGACCTGAGTCGCAAGCGGGCCCAGGAATTCGGCTTCCCGATTTACCCGACCATCGCTCAGGCGCTCCGCCGCGGGGGCGACAAGCTCGCTGTAGACGCCGTGCTGATCATTGGCGAGCACGGCGACTATCCGACGAACGAATACGGGCAGAAAAAATACCCGCGCTACGAATTCTTCAAGCAGGTGACCGACGTCTTTCGCCGGGATGGCGTGGCAGTGCCCGTGTTCAACGACAAGCACCTGTCGTGGAAGTGGGATTGGGCGAAAGAGATGGTGGACATTTCGCGCGAGCTGCGTTTTCCGTTCTTGGCCGGCTCGTCGCTGAGCGTCACCTGGCGAATGCCGGACATTGACCTCCCCTTGGGTTCCGAAGTCGAAGAAATGCTATGTGTAGCCATTGGGGGCTTGGACAGTTACGACTTTCATGCCCTGGAGGTCATTCAGTGCATGGCCGAGCGGAGGCGGGACGGCGAGACCGGAGTGACGGCGATGCAAGCCCTGCGCGGCAATTCGGTGTGGAAGGCAATGGAAGCCGGCGGCTGGGGCAGCGGCGGCTGGGATCCGCGGCTCTTTGAAGCGTGCCTCTCGCGCAGTCACACGCTCGCCCAGGGAGAGACTTTCAGCCATCGCTATCCGACCCTCACGCAAATGCACGAGTGGGTCAAGGATCCGGTGGCTTACCGTTTCGAGTACGCGGACGGATTAAAAGCCACGATGTTGTTGATGAATGGCCTGGTGGGCGATTTTACTTTCGCCGCACGCTTGAAGGGGCAAACCGAACCCTTGTCGACTTTGTTTTACTTGCCCCCGAATCCAAACGTCGTGTACTCGGCGGCGCTGATGTCGAAGGCCGAAGAGATGTTCCTGACAGGCAAGGCTCCCTATCCGATCGAGCGCACGTTGTTGACTTCCGGCCTGGTCGAAGCCGGCATGCGATCGCTCGGGCTCGGCCAGAAGCGGATCGAGACGCCCCATCTGGCCATTCGCTACCAGCCGCCACGTGACTCTACCTATTGGCGAAGCTGAGGACTGTCGCCCTGATACAAGGAACATTCACTATGTCCGGTACGCTCGCAACCATTCGGCACGAGGCAAATATTGCCATCCTTTCGATCGATGACGGGAAGGCCAACGTGTTCTCACCCGCGATGGCGAAACGACTCCAAGAGTGCTTTGATGAAGTTGGTCCAGATGTCGGCGCCGTGGTAGTGATGGGCCGGCCGGGCATCTTTTCGGCCGGTTTTGACCTGAAAACAATCAATGCAGGCGATTCGGCCGCCACGGCGAAGATGGTGTCGATGACCGTGAGAATGGCCATGGATGTAATGACTTTTCCGCGTCCGGTAGTCGGCGCCGCTACTGGCCACTGCATTGCTATGGGCGCTTTGTTCATGATGACCATGGATTATCGCTTGGGAGCCCTGGGCAACTTCAAAGTGGGGCTGAACGAGGTCGGCGATGGTCTGGTGCTGCCGATTTTCGCTGTCGAGTTGGCCCGTTACCGGTTACCGACGGCCAGCTTGATTTCCAGCACTCAACATGCGGTTCTCTGCGACCCTGAGGGTGCTCTGAAAGCCGGGTTTCTGGATGAAGTCGTCGACGCCGACTCGCTTTTGGATACCGCCTTGGCACGTGCCAAACGATTGTCGACGTTGCCTAATCCCGCATATCGGCTGAGCAAGTCGAATCTGGTGGCCCCGGTTCGGGACCGCATTCTTAGCACTCTCGAGGCGGACCTGGACGTTTCCTAGGCCTCGCAATAATCGAGCTCCGGCTTATCGCTTCCGCAAGGCCCAAAAGTGCGCCGTTGTCACGATCCGCGGCAGGAACCACGACCTGGGGCCCCCCGACGCCGCAAAGCACATTCTTGTGGCGCGAAGGTATCCGGACCAGCCTCGGCCGCCATTTGCGCCGCTGGACCGCTCCCCTGCAAGTAAACTCGCGACGGCAAGTCTTCGCTCGAATACACGGTTGACGACGCAAGGTCACTTCGGCATGGGAAGCATGATGAAGGCATTTTCCGCGAATGACGCGTCGCCTGCCTTGCCATTGATCCGGTAGCGGACTTTCAATTGTTTCGTGGCTCCCGGCGCCGGGTCGCCCCCGAAGCTGTCATTATAACTTGGCGATGGCAAGGTAATCAGGGGCAAGTCGCGAACGTACCGTTGGAGCGCCTCGGTCACGTCCCTCTGTGTTGTCCCGGCTCCATATTCCGCTTTGATGATTTCCACCTTCACCGGATCCAGACCGATCTTGGCTAGCAGTTCCTGAGCGTCGGCCGATTTGCCGCCGAGCTTCTGGATAATGGCCAGCGTGACTCGGGCGGCATCCTCCTTCAACGCGGGCACTTCTGTCGCCTTGACGGCGACCTTGAGCGTATCCGCATTTGGATAGCGTTCGAGCACCGCCAGCACCAACTTTTGCTCGGCGATACGATTTGAGGCTTCTAGCGCGTTCTGGCACATCTCGGCTCGCTGTCGATCCGACATGGAGAATTGGCGCGCAAGGCGGATGTAACCGCGCATCGCGCGGACCTGGTACTTGTCGCTAGGCGGGTTTTTCGCCAGGTCCAATAACACCGGCGCGGCGTCCACAGTCATCCACTCGCCAAGCAAACGGCTTCCGGTGTCCTGGAGCTCTGCATCGCTGCCCTTCACCGCGGCGCCAATCGTCTCCAGAGCCTTCGGTCCACCCATGGCGCCAAGGATTTCCAGCAGGTTCGATTTCGTCGACACCGACGCCCGCGGCATCGCCGCCACCAGTTCCGCCGCGCACGCCTCGCGATCGGGCATGCGGATACAAGCGGCGCGAAGAGCCCGCCCGGCCACCTCCACATCACCCGGGTTCTTGGGAGCAACGACCGGCGAAACTAGCACCGAAAGCTCCTTGGGACCGACCGTGGCCCCCAATGCGGTCAGGGCGGCGCTGCGAATCGCCGCGTCCGGATGATCGACCGCCTTCACGAGAGCTACCGTCGCGTCGATTCGCCGCTGCCCGACGAGTTCGATCAGAACCCCGAGCGTTTTTCCTTCGGCGCCGGGCAGGCGAGCAACTATTTCCGTGTTCACCTTCTCACCCGGCAGGCCGGCAAGCGCCGTCTTCGCCGTTTGCGCCAGCTCCGCGTCGGCTTCGGTAGCAATCGCCAGCAGCGTGGACAAACTGGATGCGTCGCCCAAACGCCCGACGAAGCCGATTGCCGCAATTCGTACCTCCTTGGGGCCGCTTTTTGCGGCCTCGACCACGGCGGGGGGTACGACGGATTCTCTGCGGTCAGCCAATGCATAAAGCAGCAAAGCCGCTCGTTGGGGTGTCGTGCGAGCCAGCTCGGTCGCCAGGGCATCGGCGACTTCACGTCCGGCAAGCTCTCGGGCAGTGCTCAAGCCAATCTGGAATAGTCCATGGTCCGACGACCTGAGTTGCTCGATCAAGAGTGGGATTCCATCCGACTTTCGGGCGAGAATCGCACCGCGGGTCGCCTCGAGGATCTTCTGCCTGGGAACGTCAGTCCGACGAACTTCGTCGTAAATCTCCGCGGCTTCGCTCAACTTTCCTTCGGCAATGAGGCGTTCGGCGCACAAGATACAGCCCTCGGCGACCGCTGTACGGACGGCCCCGGCGGCGCCGGCCAACGATTGTCGCAGCGTCTTCGTCGCTGCGGCATTTCCGACGCGCCCCAACGCAACGGCCGAGGCCGAGGCAACTTCTGAGTCCTGGTCCTTCAAGTGGCCGGTCAATTGATCGACAGCGTTGGCGTCTCGGCGGACTCCGATCGAATTAATCGCGCCGATCAGCAGTCTGCCTTTCAGCGAATGCGTCGCATTGCGCAGCGCTTCGTCCGCGGCCGGATCCGGAATCGCTTCCAGCGCGATCCGCGCCCACGAAGCAAGCTGTTCGTCGGCCAAAAGCCGCGCTAATTCAGGGACCGCCTCCTTGCTGCCGTGGATGGCCAGTTGCTTACAGGCGGTTGCTTTCTCCGCCGGCGAGGCCGATCGGAGCACTTCGATCAATGCTCGTTCCTTCTCTTTGGACGCGTTTTGATCTTCGCCAGCCTGGGTCGAGCCGCCCGCCAGCAAAATTAGCGCTGCGAGCAAAGCGACGCAATGTGTCCAGAATCGAGTCTTATACATGGTTTTGATCCTGATGTTCGATTAGGCCTGTTCGGGCTGCCAGATTTGCCGCTGTTGACGTGCAATAGCATTGATGCATGCGCGTGTTGTTGCCAAGTGAAAGTGCTGATTACGCTCTATAGCCGCCACGGTTCGCGCAGCGCCTCCGATCGCAAACGGTTGGCTTGCTCGTCGCCGATAAACTCGTGTTTCATGGGATCGTAAGCGAGCTTGCGTCCCAGGGAGATGGCGATGTTCGCCGCGTGGCAAGCGATGTGCGCGTAGCAAGCCGCCTCCGCATTGGCCTTCGGCTGGCTACGCGACTTCACGCAGTCGAGGAAATTGCGAACGTGGAAGGTCGCCGGGTAGCCGTCGATTTCAGCGACCGATCTGCCTGCGAGCAATTCGGGAGAACTCAACACGAGTTTTCCGCTGTCGCCCGCTTCGACCCAGCCCGTCTCTCCCTCGAACCGCACCGGGCAGGAGCCCAAGGGAAGCCAACCGGTCTCGCGGATGACCAACTCCACGCCGCTGGCGTAGCGCGCGACCAGGCGCCCGTCTTTCGGCGGGTTGTACTCAACTGGAGACGTATTATCGGCACCGACGGCCCATTGGCAGAGGTCCACGCAGTGGGAGCCCCATTCCAGCACGCCGCCGCCAACCAGTCCGCCCCCCTTTTCGAAGTTGAAACCATCGAGAAGCTTCGCGTTGAACGGCCGCCATGCCGCGGGCCCGAGGTACATATCCCAATCGACGACGTCTTTCGGCGGTTCTTGTTCCGCAGCTAACCAACCGCTCATGGTCGCGGTCATTCCGGCTGGGTGCGCATAGACAGTCTTGAGTTTGCCGAGCTTTCCGGTTCGAGCAAGCTCGCAGGCAAACGCGAAGTGCGGCAGGCTCCGCCGCTGCGTCCCTGCCTGGAACACGCGCCCGGTGCGGCGCATGGTTTCCGCCAGCGTCAGACTTTGCGCGATGTTCTTCGTGCAGGGCTTCTCACAATACATGTCCTTGCCGGCCTTCGCCGCATTGATCGCGGCGGTCGCATGCCAGTTCGGTCCGGTGGCGATCAGCACCGCATCGATATCGGTGCGGTCAAGCAGTTCGCGAAAGTCGCGATACATGCCGCAGTTCTGATTGCCATACTTTTGATCGACCATTTTCTTGACCGCATTACGCCGAACCGCCTTCACGTCGCAAACCGCCACGAATTGCACGTCTCTTTGATCCAGGAAGCAGCCGAGGTCGTACGTTCCCCGGTTTCCGATGCCGATTCCTCCCAGCACGATCCGCTCGCTGGGGGCTACTGCACCGTCCCTGCCCAAGGCGGAGCTCGGGATGATCTGGGGCGCCATCACCGCAGCGCCAGCCGAAAGTGCGGTCTTCAAAAACCGCCGCCGATGAACCTGCATTACCTTTTTCGACATGACTGCTCTCCTGATCGTGTTGATCCGTTGACCGCCCATCCACGCCTGCGTGCCTTAACATGTGACCGGTAGACTTACAGCATACCGCCACTGCATTCGCATTTCCACACACGTCTGGCCACGGTAGTGGTACGTTTTGGCGCGGTGTCAGGGGAAAACTCAGGACGGATAGGAGAAGAACAGATTCAGCAGCATGACAGACGCGACCCCGATACCAATACAGATTGCCAGTAATGTTCGCCTCAGCAAGGCGCCTACGGCAATGCACGGCCCGGCAACGGCCAGGACGCCTAAGGCGAGCCAAACTGCCAATGGGGGAATTGACTCGCCAGCATGAACTGCGTCTATCCTGGCCCATGCTGCATAAGTTGCGCCTATCCAGAAGGTCGCCCCGAGAATGCCCCTAATCGTGATTTGGGTCGCAGTTCGTTCCATGCCCTCGATTCTAGCAGAGGGGCCGGGGCGGAAGTCACTTGTCAACTACACATAATCCCTTCTTCGTTCCTACCTAGATCCCGAAAGCAATCATTGCGATCAACTTCCACCGCAGGCTGGCTCGCTAACGAGTTCGATTTCCACCCGCGCATCATTAAAGCATGCCCCGCCGCCGAGATCCGTGAGCGTATCCGGCACCAGCGCGTTGGCCGTCTGGCCATTGAGCGTATGTCGAGCCCAGAGACCTTTAGGCAATACGGCCACGCCGAGTCGCAATTCGGCGTTAAGCCGGGCGGTGCAGTGGACCTCGCCCGAAGCATTAAAGACTCGCACCTCATCGCCGTCGGAGATGTGGCGCGTCACAGCGTCATCGGGGTGCAACTCGACCGGCACGGTTTCGCATACAAGCTGGTAGAGCGACGATGATATCGCTTTCGATGTCGATGGCGATATCAAGGACAGCGGGAAGGCATCACTCGATAGGGGCAGAAACGAGTAAAGGCCTTTTGACGCGGCGCGGTCGAGCGCCACCGGGCAAAGGTCGATCCGGCGATCCGGCGTGCCCGGAAAGACGTCAACGAACTGCACCGGCCGGGCGCCGCAAGGCGGGATCGCGCGGCCGGTGGAAGCGAACGATTCGGCAAGTCGATTGCGGTCCGAGGAGGTCGCGATAATCGCCTGGGCGATCTCGTCGGGCGTCTCGGGATCGCCCGGTCGTGTCAGACCCAGTCGACGGCATAGTTCGCCGAAAAGCCAATGGTTTGAGCGGGCCTCGCCCACCGGCTCGACGACGGGTCGCGCCAGTTGAGCGATCATCGCGCCGTAGCTGCGTCGCAGATCCGTGTGTTCCAGGAATGTTGTCGCCGGTAACAACACGTCGGCGTAGCGCGCCGTATCAGTAAGAACCTGTTCGTGGACGATGGTAAACAGGTCCTCGCGGGTTAACCCGGCGCGAATCTTGGTCTGTTCTGGCGCCGTCGCCAGCGGGTTGCAATTGTAGACAAATAACGACCGGATGGGCGGTTGGTAATCGGGCCGCAGCGCTTCCCCTAGCCGACTCATGTTGATCGTCCGCGTCGGCGGCGCCGGAGCGGCCGCGCCTGCCAGCGGGTCGACGTCCCAGGCCGCCGATTGACTCATCGTGAAGCCGCCGCCGGCGATGCCGAACTTACCCGCCACGGCCGGCAGGGCCAGCACGGACGCGACGGCCGAGCCGCCGTTGCGATTGCGCTCAAGTCCCCAGCCGCAGCGAATAACCGCGGGGCGCGAATCGGCGTAAAGGCGAGCAAACGCCGCGATCTCACGGGCTTCGATTCCGGCGACCTCGGCGGCGCGCTCGAAAGGCCACTCGGCAGCGCGCTCGCGAAGACGCTCCCAATTTCGAGCGTGCGAGGAAAGGAATTCGAGGTCGGCCCTGCCCGAGGCGAACAGCCAATGGATCACGGACAAAGCAACCGCCAAATCGGTGCCTGGCCGGACGGCAAGATGCAAATCGGCCTGTCGCGCGAATGGCGTCCGGCGAGGATCAACGACGGCCAGCTTGCTCCCGTTGGCCCGCGCTTGTCGGATGAAGGGTGCTAGGTGAACGCTCGTGACCGCCGGATTGACACCCCAAAGAATGATCAGCCTGGCAGCCGGGTAGTCCTCATATGCGACTCCCGCCATTTTGCCATAGAGTCCGGCCACGGCGGTCGACGTGGGCATGGCGCACAGAGTGCGAGCGAGGCGCGATGCGCCCAAGCGGTGGAACAGCCGGGCGTCCGTGCCGTTTTGAGTGAGCCAGCCGTTTGATCCTCCGTATGAATAGGGAAGAATTGCCTCTCCCCCATGCTGATTCCGAATCGCCGCGAGCCGGGTGCCAATCAGTTCCAGCGCTTCTGCCCAGCTAACGCGGCGAAACTCTCCGGAGCCCTTCAGTCCAACGCGAACGGCGGGAAACAAAACTCGATCCGCGCCGTACATATGCTCCGGAAAATGCCGTACCTTGCCACAAATGAAGCCCGCTGTCAGTGGATTGATATGGTTGCCGTCGAGCGACTCAACCCGGCCATCGCGAAGCGTCACGTTCAAACTGCAGCCATCAGGACAGTCGAGAGGACAGCTGCTGGTGCGTACTTCGAAGTCTGATGTGGCCATAACCGATCACCTGTACGAGCGGGGCATGAATTGGCCGCCGCCACTTTGGCAACATGGCGCGAGTTCTTGGCAGTCATTGTGATAGCGCGACCGACAATTCGCAATGTTGACATAGACACTCTCAGCCGGTACAGGTTCGGGTGCGGAAGGCCTCAGAGCGTCTCTGGATTCGCCTCTTTAGTTCACGCGGGCCTGGGGAATGGATGCCGGCGACGATTTGAGTCGCGGCGGTGATTGCTTGGGCCCATCGAAAGTAAGTCCTGGCCACTCCGCGGCAGATCGCATTCGAGAGCTTCGGCGGAAAGGCTCGCATTCCGGCTCAGGAGCCATTGCGATTGCACGCCCGCAACCGTGTGCTCGTCAAGGACCCCGACGCTATCAGCGACGACGGCCAGGAGGTTTACAATCTGCTCGAACAACGCGGAATCGATCAGGTGATCATCGCGGGCGTGCACTTGAACATGTGCGTGTTGGGACGTTCGTTCGCAATTCGACAGATGGTGACTCTCGGCAAGCGCGTGATGCTGGTCCGCGACATGACCGACACGATGTACAACTCCCGGATGAAACCCTTCGTCGATCATTTCCGCGGTACGGACCTGGTGATCGAGCATGTCGAGCGACACTGGTGTCCGACGATTACGAGTGTCGACTTGCTGGGCGGTTCGCCGTTCCGCTTCCGCGACGACGCGCGGAAGTGGCACCGCGGCTGGCCGTGCCTGTGAGTTGTTAGAATATCGCCAGTGGGTTGACTGGCGATCCCGTGCCGCCCTCCACCGCCAAAGGCGCGACGGTCAACAGAAACGACCAACGCTTGCGCGCTTCGGCAGCCTTGCTCACGGCCTCCAGGTCGAGGTTGTCGAGAATTGGCATTCCCATGGCCACCACGACCACCCAGTGCACGGGCATTTCGAATCCCTCGACGCCCGAGGGCAGTACATCGAGCGCCAAGTCGCTGCCGACGACGGCCACGTCGCGCTGCTTGAGCCACCGCAGGCATGAGGCGTGCAAGCCGGCGGAGCTTTTCATGATTTCCCAGTCCCCCTCGACATCGGCACGAGTCCACCGACCCGTGCGAATCAATACCGCGTCACCGCTTTCGACTTTGACGCCGGCGGCCTTCTCGCAGGCGTCGAGGTCGGCGGGGTAGATCGCATGCCCGCCGGCCAGGAATCGCACGCCCAGCAGCTTGGGCAGGTCCATCAGCACGCAGCGGGTGAAGATACCCGGCTTGACGTTGACGATCGACAGCTTTGCGGCGCCGCGCTCGGTCACTTCCTTTTGGGAGAAGCCGTTGTACATTCGACCCTTGTAGAACAGATGGCACAGCGCGTCCATATGCGTCTGCGTAAATCCGTGATAAGCCACGCGGTACTCATCGGCGGAACTGGTGATCTCCGCCTCCTGCGGCAGGGCGGTCATCTTGTGTCCAAATGCCGGTGACCCCGCCGTCTCGATCTTGACGACGTCATGCGCCAGCGAAACGGTCACGCCCTCGGTGACCAATCGCGCGGCCTGCTTGCGCTTTTCGGGGGTGATCAGGTTCAAGGCCCCGAGCTCGTCGTCGTCGCCCCAGCGGCCCCAGTTGGACAGCGACTTCATCATCGCCTCGACGTCCGTTTTGGTGAGCTTTGATTTTACGGCCAAATCCGGTTTTTCGCCGCCGCATGGGGTCACCGCGAAAAGCGGCAATGAAGCGACGACAACGGTCAGTGAAGCGCGAGTGCGATGGATCATGGACGTGCATCCGAAGGACTATGCAACAGGGACACCATGCGGACGCGTCGAGCCATACCCGAGGCTGACGTTGATGTGTTGTACACCCGCCGAAAGCAACAGGCAACCAAGCCAACCCATCCCCGCGGCGGACGTCGATTCGAGTTGGCTGCAAGAGATCCCGGGCCGCGCAGCGCCGCCGGTGCATTGATCGCCAGTTCAACGCGACTCTCGGTCCGGCGCATGGGGCTGTCTTGAGCGCGGGCTCCTTGAAATCCGCCTGGCACGCGGGGGCGATCCGGCAGTCCGCTTTCATCCCGTTGCACGGCTTTAGTGCTCAGCTCATCATCAATCGGCCGCCCGAGGCCACGATCGTCTGGCCCGTCATAAAGCTCGATTCGTCGCTGAGCAGAAAGCGGGCCACCGAGGCGATGTCCTCCGGCTGTCCAATACGCCCCAGAGGCGTGGCGGCGATCACCTCTTGTCTGCGCTCGGGCGGAAGGACGCCCGCCATTTCCGTTTCGATCAGGCCAGGAGCGATGCAGTTGATGCGGACGTTATAGGGCGCCAGCGCTTCGGCGCAGCAGCGAGTGAAAGCCATCACGCCGGCCTTGGACGCGGAATAGTGAATCTGCATTTTACGCGGCAACAGGGCCGCGATGGATGAAATCGTCACGATGCGGCCAAAGCGGCGCGCGGTCATTTCGTCCTTGACGGCGAATACCGCAAGATACGTCCCATTCAAGTTCACGTCGATCGTCTCGCGCCATTGATCGTAGGAGAGCTGGTTGTGGTCGGCCAGGTTACTGATCGCGCCGCAGTGTGCCAGGTAGTCGATCGGTCCAAGTTCATTCCGCGCTCTGGCGACAAGCCGCTCGACATCGGTCGGATGGGCAACGTTACACGGCTCGGCGATCGCGTTGCGCCCAAGGGCCCGAATCTTGCCCACGGTCTGTTCGGCGTCGCCTTTGCGTGAGGCATAACTGATCGCCACATGGGCCCCCTCGCCGGCCAGCCGTAGGGCAATGGCCCGGCCGATCCCGCGCGAGCCTCCGGTCACAAGCGCCACGCGATCTTGAAACTCGTTTGTCATCGGGATTCCTCGGGGTGTTGATTGCAGACTTTTGGAATTGCGAATGGGCCGAAGCGTCATGCGCCGTAGCCGGTCAGAAACAGCATCAGTGCCAATAGCGCCCCGACAAGGATCCAGGCCAGCACGAACCCGCCCCAGTCGAACCAGGTCATGCGGGGAATTTCAATCCCCCATCGGAGCAAGCGCTGGTGCGCATAGGACGAGGACTTGCGATAGTCGAGCTTAACCCCGTCCATTCCCAGCGTTGCCGACTCGGGCAGATCCGCGGGGGCGTCGATCCACTGGACCTCGGGTTCTTTGCCGACCGGCGTCAGCAACCGCGCGAAGAACGGGTCCAGCCGCCCGGGGGGATGCGGCCGCGTCAGCAGGCTGACAAGGACCAGCAGCCCGAACTCGGTCGAAAGCGTAATCAGGATCTCGGCCGGTTTCGACACGCCGCGCACGTGGAGCATCTCGCCCGTCGCCGTGAGCACGCTGGCGGCCCACTGCACGGGATAGATGTTCGGCAAGCTGCCCTCGTCGAGGCTCATCGCGCCCCACGCAAGCAAGGTACCGACAAAACTGGCCCACACGCCCGGCGTGTTGGCGCGGCGCCAAAAGACGCCCAGCCAGAACGGGCCTCCCAACAAGCCCACGACTTGGACCGACGCGACCAGCAATTGCGTCACACTGCCGGCGTAGAATGCCATCAGGATGCTCAGGGCCAGCATGGCGGCCGAGGCGGCGCGTCCGACCCACAAGTAATGCGCGTCGGTCTGGCCCGGGACGGCATGGACGTAGAAGTTGCGCGTGAAGATGGCCGAACCGACGACCATGAAGGTTTCGGCGCTGGTCACGCCGGCGATCAGGCAGGCGATCATCAAGCCGCGCCAGCCGTCTCCCAAGAACTCCTGGATCGCTCGGCCGAACAAAGTTTCGCTCGCATGCTTGAGCTCCTCGCTTCCGGCCGCATGTCCGGAAATGATCTCTGGGAAGGCGGCCAAGGCGATCAATCCGGTGAAAGCCCAAGCGATCGTCAAGAGTCGTTTGATGAAATTGCCGTACGTCATGCCGACACGCGCTTCGGTCTCGGCTCGCCCGGAGGCGGTGGCCGCCATGACGTGCGGCTGCGCGACGATGCCCGTCAACCCCAGCGCCGACATGGCCAGCACGAACCAAGGGTCTCCTTCGTTCATTCCCTCCGGGGCGGTAATCGAGAACATGGCGGCGGGCAGTTGTTCGTGCAGCCCCGAGAGGCCTCCCACCAGCGCGAGGCCCGCCGGCACCAGCATCAACGACAGCGCGATGATCATCACGCCTTGCAACACGTCGGTGAATGCGGCCGCCACCAGCCCGCCCGCCATGACGTATGTGGCGAACATGATCGACAGCGCGACAACGGACCGCTCCATGGGGAGTTCGCCTCCGGTCGCTCCGGAAATCGCCGCCGCGGCGCCGCGCAACAGCAGGGCCATCGATTGCATGAAATAGACCAGTGCCACAACCGAATAGAGCATCTCCAGGCTGCGGCCGTAGCGGATGCGAAAGAAATCGCCCGTCGTGATCACGCGCATCCGCCGAGTAATCGGCGCAATGAACCAATAGAAGGGGGTTGAGAAGAGCCACATCCACTGGTACCAGATGCCGCCGAGGCCGACTCTGGCCGTGGCGCCGGCGACCTGCACCGCCATCTCGCTGTGAGTGCCGGTGCAGAGCCAGTGCATCACCAATAGCCCCTTGCCGAAGCGCCGCCCGCCGAGAAAAAAATCCTCCTCGCTCTTGACGCGGCGCGCTGCCCAGAAACCGATCGCCAGCACTGCGGCGAAATAGGCGACGATGACGGAAATGTCGATCGATTTAAGCCCGAGTATCATGATCGTGATCCGGTTCTCTCATGCGCCGTCGGCGCGGTTCATCGATGCACAGCGACTGCCCTAGAAGCTGCTTCTTCCAGGCCGCGACCTGGCTGGTGTGCACGCTGAACTCAGAGGCCACTTGGGCCTTCGCCTTCTCCCCCAATTCCCGCAGCCCCGACCTGCTAGACGGCCTTGCGCAATCCTCCGCAGAATTCTCTGTAAATATACTTGACAGACTCCCCACTTTTGGTAATCCTGTTCCGTTGGTTCGACTAGAGGCATTGGGAACTTGCCAGGGGGAAACGCTAAAGTGGAAATCAGTCGCTGTTTTCTTTCTAGCGGCAGTCGCCGCTTTGGCTGCCGATGCGCGGGCTGTCACCGTCGCTTGGTCCCGGGTCGGCAGTCCCGGCAATGCCAACGACGGGACCGGCTACGGTGCCGTGGGGTGCGCTTACAACATCGGCACGTACGACGTCGCCAACAGCCAGTAAATCGAGTCTCTCAACGCCAAAGACCTGAGCGGCGCGAGCGCGCTTCCGTTGTAAAACAGAAAATTCAAGCGGATATAGTTCTTCGTTCCACCGAGTCCTGCGGGTTTCGCGACACAGCACTTCATTGCTGATTATTGACGTCTACGGTTCCGCTCGCGGAACCGGGTGCCTGTGTTCGACTCCCGGCATTTCTGTACGGGAGTCTGGTTCCGATGCGCAAACATCGAACGACCGATTCGCGTGACAAGGGTCAAAGTGTTTCTCAATCACACGCACAGCGGCGAGCGTTACTTGCCCGCGGCCGGCGGTTGGGCTTTGAATGGCTCGAGGTAAGGAGGCTGTTAACCGTCAGCCCTCAACTTTCTCCGCCGGCCGCCGTCACATTCTTGGGCAATGCAGCGGACGACCAGCTCCATCTGCGGGCGACATCGGGGGTCCTGGAATTCAGCACGGATGGAATCCAGTATACAGCGGACTTGGATAGCAGGGTCGCGGGCGTCCAATCGCTGACGATTTCTCCGGCAACGCAAATCACCGTGAGCCTCGGCGGAGGCAACGATACACTCTACCTGGATTCGTCGCTGATTGCCGCGTTGGGAAGTAATGGGGCGGGGTTGACATACGATGGCGGGCCGGGTTTCGACACCCTCGTGGTCCAAGGCGGAAACCACCAGAAGGTCGGAATGTCCGCGACCGGACCCGGTTCCGGGGCCATCACGTTCGACGGCGCAACCATCAATTACCTCAATATAGAGCCAATTACGCTGGGCGGCACGGCGTCTGACGTGGTCATCACCCTCCCGGCCGCCGATCAGTCCGCCACGCTCACCAGCAGCGCAGGACAGGTCACTCTTCAGAGCAACAACGGAGGTTTCGAGACGACGACGTTTCCCGTTCCCAGCACCTCGCTGACGGTGGACATGAACAGCGGGAATGACACATTTGCCCTAGGACCGCTTGACCCCGGTTTTAACGCAGCGCTGACTGTGGATGGCCAGGCAGGCGTGGACGCGGTGACGGTCATGGGCAACGTGAGTCTGGCGGGCCACTCGCTCACGGTCAACGCGGAACAGATTACCGTTAACCCAGGGGTTACCGTTACGGCAGGAGACATCACGCTCAATGCGACGGCGGCGGTGGGAACTCTCGTCACGCCCGACATGCTCCCGCTTGCGACCGTCGCGGCCGCAGTGGACATCAATGGCGCGAACCTCGCCGGAAACAACATTACCTTAACGGCTAGCGCTACGCTCGTGTCAAGCGTCACCAACTTGGCGCCAAACATTCCCCTTGTGTCGCTGCTGGCGAACGTGTCGGCTGAGGTGGCGGTAACGGGGAACTCTATGATCACGGCATCCGGCGTTTTCACAGCCAACGCGGTATCTACCGTCAACTCAACGGTGCTCGCCAACGCAGTCGCAGGGCTGGTCGCCGCCGACATCGGCGTGGGGGCGCCGGTCATCAACAACACCGCGCGCAGCCACGTTTCGGGCAACTCGACCGTTAGCGCCGTCGGAGCGGTGAACGTTAGCGCGACAACCAACACCACGGTCAACACGACGACAACGGGGGTCGGGGCCGGCGCCGCCACTGGCACGACGACTGCGGCACCGGTGATTACGGAGACAACCGAGGCGTTCATCGACGGCACAGCCAGCGTGACACAATCCAGCTCGATCGACGTCAGCGCCACGGCCAACAGCAGCATTACCACCATGTCCACTGCCTCGCCTGTGGGCGGGGGCCCCAATCCCACGAGGCTCTCACAAATTGGCGCAGCGACAGCGGCAGGACCCCAAACCGACGCCGCGGCAATCGCGGCGACCGTTCTTCTCGCCAACACGCGCGCCTATGTCACGACGGCGGGTTCCATTGTCTCCAGCGGGGCAGTGACTTTGACTGCGACTCCCAATCACAACGTCAACACGACGGCCAATGCGACGCCCGCGGTGGGGGCCAATGCGAATGGTTTCGCGGTCGCAACCAACGTGGTGACAAGTACAACCGAAGCTTTTGTGGGAGGGAATCCGACGATTTCCGCGCCCGCGCTCACGATTCGCACTGCCGCCGGCAGTAGCACGCTCACCGTTCTGGCGCGGTCTGGGGCCGCCGGCATCAATAACGCCAATATGGGTCCAAACGCCGGAGCACTGGCCCTGAACACCAATATCATTTTGAGCGACGCGTACATCCAAGGCGGGGCGAACCTGAACCTGCCACCGCTCAACCAGACCGACATATTGATTGACGGGCAGAACAGCACCATTGTTGATTCGAGCGCCGAGCCTGACGGCGCCGCCGTGATTGGCAATTTGGGCATGGGCCGGTCCGTCGCCGGAAACTTGTCCTTCAATACAACTCGGGCAGCCATCCGCAGTGGGGCCAGCATCGCCGGCGCTCGCAACCTGACGGTCACCGCCCACGGAAATCAGAACGGCCTGGTGACTGGGCTGGCAGGCGCCCTGGCCACCAGCAATGCCAATTCATTAACGGTCGCCGGAAATTTCTCCAACAACAGCTCCGTGGCGCTGATCGACGCCGGCACGACGATCAGCCTCGGCGGAGCGCTCACGGTTAAAGCTGAACACGACGCAACGACCATCCTTCATGCCCGCAGCGACGCGGTTGCCGCCCTGAATGGCAGTGCGAACAAAGCGTTGGCGACGCCGCTGGCGGTGAACTTGGGCAATGACCTGGCCACGACGACGGTCGCCGGCAACGTGACGGCCGCCGGTGATATCAACATCTTGGCCAATAGTGCCGTGCAAAATCAGTCCGAAGGCGTTGCCGGCGCCGCGGGCGCCGACGTCAACGGTACCAGCTCGGATTCCCTGGTCGCCAGTGAAATCGCGTTCCTGCAAAACCGGGCCAACTTCGTCTTTGGCTCCGCGCCCGTCCCGCCGCAATCAACTCCGACCACGACCGTGTTCACCAACCAACCGACGTCGGGCAACGCCGCGGCGCTCGGGTTCAACCTGGGCAATGCGGGGGCGACGGCAAATGTCACCGGCACCGCCGTGGTGACGTCTTCGGGTGGCGTGCTCAACGTTATCTCCACCAGCGACATCGACTCCAACGCCTTGGCCAGCGCAAGTACGGTTAACAACCTTGCCGGCATCGCGGCGGCGATCGCCTTTGACGCCCAGACCATGAACACCATCGCTTCCCTCGGCGGCGCGGCGACGGCCAATCAGATCGTCGTCCGGACGGGCATGTCAGGGGACGGAGTCCACACGCTGAGCGCGGATTCCACCTCGGGCGTGGGCACCAATGTCGCAGGTCTGTCGGGAGCGGTTGCTATAACCTTGGCGCTGGGGACCAGCAACGCGTTCGTCGCCAACGGCGCGACGCTGACGCTCGCGGGCGGGGGAAATCACGACCTCCTCGTGCAGGCCGACACCACGATTGACAATGTTGCTAATGCAACACCGGCTGTCGATATGAGCATTACGGTGGGGGTGGGGGCCTCGGCGGAACTGAACTCGGGCAACTTCGTAACGGTGGCACAGATTCAAAACGCGGGTGTCCAAGGCGCCCGAAACGTCTCGGTTCTCTCGACCGGCAACTACGAGACGCACGCCTTGGCCGCCGCCGGGGCATCCAACGACGAGGCCGCGGCGGCCGCTCTGGCGGCCGTGATCAGCAACAATAACACCATCGCCAATTTGACAAACAGCACGGCGGTCTCGACGATCACCGGCGACCTGGTGGTCACTGCGCATCAGGTCTCTACCGCGAGTTACCTCGCCCTTGCCAGTAGCAATGCCGGCGACATCGGCGCCGGCGCCGCGATCGCCATCCCCGTGATCCAGGGGGGCGCCCAGTCGTTTGCCGGCAACAGCATGAACGTTGCTGGAACGGTTTCCGTGACCGCCAACACCCAGACGTTCATGGGCACTGATGCCGTCGCCAGTCAGATGGGGGTGCAGCAGGGTCTGCCCGCGCTTCTCGACCAGATCATCGCCCTGGGAATGGATGCCAGCGGCTTGGGCCGCGCGCCGCTTCAATTCGATCCGATCGCGGCTGTGAACGGCCCTGCCGATACGCTCACCATTCCCAATCACGGCCTGAACACAGGCGACGCGGTGATTTACACCAACAATGGCGACGACAGCGATAACGTTGGCAGCCTGCAGGACGGACTCGCGTATTACGTTCACAAGTTGACCAATAACACGTTCACGCTCCACGGGACATTTGACGACGCGGTGAGCGGCGCCAATCCCGTGAATTTGGAGCCGGCAAGCGACGCGGACGTGATGAGCCTCATCAAGCCGGCCGTTCCCGCGGCGGTTGTGGCACTGATCAACAAGAGCCGGGGAACCGGGCGCGGTGCCGTGGGGGCCGCGGCGGCCGCGGCGGCGAACTTGGATTTCAGCTCGGCGCTGGCCGGCGTTGCCCCGGGCGCTGTACTCAATTCGGGCGGCGCAGTCAACGTTCACTCCATTTTGGAAAGCAATCCGACTAGCTTTGCCAACGCCGGAAACGTCAATACCGGGACAGGCGTCGGCGTCGCCGTGGCGGCCAACATCGTCAGCCAGGTGAATCAGGCGTCGATCGGCGGGACCGTCACCGCGCCGACGATCGACGTGGGCTCCTCGCTCGGTGGCGGCGGCGTCGCCTCCCCAAGCGCGGAGGCAATCTCGGGGACGGGCGATATGGCCGACACGGGCGTGGCCGGCGCGCTGGCCTTGAATCTCGGCATTCCGCTTCCCATCGCTCCGATCAACATTCCACTGCCGACGTTGCCCGCATTGCCGGTCCCCCTGCCGATTCCCATCAACCTGCCGACGTTGCCCAACATCCCGACGCCGGTCGGCAGCCAACAGAACGCGGTGATTCTCAGCGGCGCGAATCTTACCTTGCTGAACGGCGGCGACTTGAACGTCCACTCGGACTACCAGGGCAATTACCAGGCGACGGCGCATGCGGACACCGGCGGATCGGTCGGAGTCGGCCCGTCCGCCGCGACCAACGCGACCACGCAGCAGACGCTGGCCGAGATCCAGGATGCCACGATCACGGGAAACCAGGTGAACGGACTTGATCGCACCGATATCAACGTGATGGCGACGGGCAGTTTCAGGTCGACGGCCACCGCCGATTCGGGCTCCAACAGCTCGACCGGTTTTCCCGGGGCAATCGCGCTGAATTACGGCAAGCTCGACACGATCGCCCGGTCCACGAACACGACGGGCACGACAAACATCAGCGGCAACCTAGACATCGAGGCCCAGCACACGGTCAGTCAGCTGCATACCGCGAGCACCAACAGCGCCGTCTCTTCGGGCTTTGGCGCGGCGATCGCGGCGGGCTACTCCGACGGCGGCGCCCAGGCCAGCAGCGGCATGCGGATCAACGTTCCCACGGGGACGGTCACCGTGCTGGCCAACAACACAAGCACGCTAACGGCCAACGGGACTTCGGGCCAAAGCGGCGCCAGCACCGCCGCGGGAAACTTCCAGGTCACCAAAGAGACGGTGCACCAGGTCGAGGGCCTGCTGGCCGTGGCCGGCTTGCCGGAAGTGCCGGTGAACGTTGTCAACGTCCTGGAGCGGGCCACGGCCGAAACGGCCGACGGCCCCGTGGGGGCCGCGGCAGCGTTGGCACTCAACCTCGACTTTGGGGCCTCGCTCGCCAGCCTGGCCCCAGGCGGCGTGGTTGTTGTGCCGGCCGCGCCGCTGGTGAAGGCCAGCGGCCATCTCGGCGTGGATGCGACTGCCGACGCGCACAGCGTCGATGCGGCTAGCGGCATCGGGATCGCCGCGGCGATCAACGTCGACGGCCAGCGCATCGAGACTTCGATCGGCGGGTCGGTCACCGCGCCCTCCATCACGGTCCTCACGGAGACCAGCGGCGACGGGATCAACCACTTCGTCGCAAAGGCCATCTCCGGGGCGGGCGGCGCGGATATCGGCGTGGCCGGCGCTTTCGCACTGAACGTCTCAGCCGATCCCAGTAACCTCCTCAACGGCACCGGCGGCGGCCAGCAGAATGCGCTGATTGCCGACGGGGCGAACCTGAACATATTCCCTGCCGGTGGCAACGTCGTGGTAACCTCCAACTACGTCGGCGATTACCGGGCCACGGCCACGTCGCTGCCGGCCAGCGGGCCTACGATCGGCATCGGCCCCTCGGTCGCACTGAATGCCATCAACCACACCACGCGGGCCCAGATCGGGGCTGCGCTTATCACTGGGGCAAACGATATCGACGTCACCGGCAACGGCACGTACACGACCACCACCCACGCCGACGCCGGCGCCAACAACAGCGGCGCCCTGCCGGCGGCCATTGCCCTCACCGGGGCATCGAACGACACCTTCGCCCAGCTGATGCCCGGCGTCGTGATGAGTCACATTCCGGGGAATCTGACCGTGACGGCCAACCACGTGGCAACGACGAATACCGTGGCCGACGCCAAACTGTCCGGTCTTCTCACGTCGCAGGTCGGCTTGGGCGCGGCGATCGCCGCCGGCGGCCCGATCGGCGGCGGGCATGCGATCGCAGGGCCAAATCTCAGCGTGGGCGGCAGCGTCAATGTCTCGGCCAACACCAGCACCAACGTGCATACCAATGCCTTCGCCGCCCAAGCCGGCGTGGTCGCCACCGGAATCTCCGTGGACGAACAAACGCAGCGGCAACTCAAGCGGTTGTCGGTGCTTACGGGATTGGATCCCATTTTGTTTCCGTTCGTCGATCCGAACCCGCCCTTGCAGGCCAGCTTCAACCCCGTCACCGACGTCAATGCCGCCGCCGACACCATAACAATCGCCACGCCGCATGAATTCAGCACCGGCGACGCCGTCGTCTATCGCATCAATCAGGACGACACGGATGTCGGCGACCTACTCGATCAGCAGACGTATTTCATCAGCGTCAATGCCGATAACCCGGCGCTCGTTCAACTGCACTCGACGCGGGCCGATGCTCTGGCCGGCCTCAATCCAGTACACCTGACGCCCGTCCCCGATTTCGATGATCGGCACACGCTCACGGCGGAAAAGACGTTCGATCCGGCGACGGCGGTCGATGAGGGCGCGGATACAATCAATCTCGGCAACCTGTCCGGACTGGTCGACGGCGATGCCGTGAAGTACTTCAACGGCGGCGGAACGAATATCGGCGGACTGACCGACGGCGGACTATACTACGTCCACGTCGACGCCAGCAATCCGAATGCGATCACCGCCAATTTCTTTGCGACTCGCCAGGCCGCCCTCAAGAACGACGGGGCGATCGATCTGAAGCTCGCCGGCGTGACCGGCACGACGCACCGGGTCGTCCGGGTGGTGGACGCCCAAGAGCCCTTGCGCCTGGCAATCGATCCGCAGAGCGACGTGGATGCCGCCACCAACACGATTAAGAAGAATGGCACGGCCCAGCGATTCGTCACCGGCGACACCGTCGTCTATCACAACAATGGCGACATTCAAAGCATCGGCGCCCTGGTCAGCGGCAACACCTACTATGTCGGCGTCGTCAATGACGCCAACGGCTCGTCCGTGGCGCTGCAGCTCTATGCGACCCGCGCCCAGGCCCTAACCGGGCAAAATCCCATCGCCCTAGCGCCGGTTGCTAGCGCCAATGTCCTGCACAGTTTGGAGCCCACGCGGGTCATCGATCCTGCCACGTCGGTCGATAGCGACGCAAACACCATTGATTTTGGAGACTTCCGCAGCCTGTCCGACGGCGACGCCGTAGTCTACCGCAACGGCGGCAGCGCCAGTATCGGCGGTCTGGTCGATGGCGCGGTGTATTACGTCGCTTCCGATGTCGTTCACCCAAGCCAGTACGTGTTCGATCCAAAACACGTGGGTGGCGAGACAAACGCCGTGATGCTCGGCGCCGGCAACAGCCAGGGCTTCCAGACCGGCGATCGCATCGTTTATGACAGCAACGGCGGCGTGGCGATTGGAGGATTGACCAGCGGCAACACGTACTTTTTGAAAGTCGACCCCAAGGACCCCGGCAACGTCTTTTTTGCGAAATTCTACAACAGCAAGGATGACGCAGAGGCCGACAACAATCCCATCACTCTCGACTCTGGTCCGGCGACCGGCACTACGCACTTCATCGAGCATCTGATCCGCGTGCGGCTGTTTGAGGACCAGGGCCTGGCAAAGATCGCCAATTCCAGCGATCCCGCCGTGGCCGCGACGGCTGTGCCGATTGATCTGGACGGGTCGGTGGCGACGGGCACCGCGCACCGCTTCGAGAAAGTCGTCGTCAACCATGTCGATCAGCGCAGCCTGCCCAACGTCCAAGTCGGCGCAGCGGCGGCGATCGGCGTCGGCGTCAACCTGGCGCATAGCGAAGCGGCGATCGGCCCGGGGGGCACGATCGTCGCCGATCAGGTGAATGTCTCCTCGTTGCTGGATTTGGATTCCCACGGCGACGCTGACGCGCTGTCCATCGTTCTTGCAGCACCGCTGTCCGTGGGTTTGGCGCTGGGAGGAAACTATTCGCAGGCCACGAACATCGCCCAGGTCGACGACGGGGCGCACGTGACCGCCAATTCGGTCTCGCTTGTCGCGGGCGGAAAGAACGACTTGCCGGACCGGTATACCGCGAACGGCGCAAGCGCCGCCCTGGGCCTGGGCGGAAATCTCGCCGGCTCCCTGGCCGTCAATGCAATGATGAATCATACCGCCGCCCGGATCGGGAAAAATGCCACGGTCAACTCGGCCACGGGCGTCGATGTGCTGGCAAACCTCCGCCGCGTCGGTCCGAACTTCGTCGATTCCGGCGGGGTCGACTCGACCGCCCGGGCGGGCGGAGTGGCGTTTTCCCTGGTCGCGGCGGCCGGCGCCGCGGCGGCCGGCGCCGTGACGGTCCCCGGCGATTTGACCGAGGCGCTGATCGACGACGGCGCCAATGTGACGGCACAAAACGGCGTCGACGTGCGGGCCAAGAATAAGCAGACGCTCGACAGCCAGGCGGTCGGCGGCGCGCTCAGCACGCTGTTCGCCGCCTCTCTCGGCGCGGCATTCAGCAGCACCAACAGCGAGGCCAGGGCGAAGATTGGCGCGGCCACGGTCCAGACAACGACGGGCCAGATCAACGTGATTTCAAAGACCCACGGGGACGTGAATTCGTTTGCGCTCGGTTTGACAGCTGGGGGAATAATCGCCGTCGGTGGAGCGGTCACGGCGAATATCAGCAGCAACACCACCACCGCGGCAATCGACGGGGCCGGTTCGGTGACGTCGCCTACGAGCGTTTTCGTGACGGCCAGTGACGACTCAGCGCTCACGGCAAACTCGGCCCAGTTGGCGGCGAGCTTCGTCGGCGCCGCCGGAGTCTCGGTGGCGATCAATTCGATGACCAATACGGTCCAGGCGTACATCGCCGGGTCTACGGTGACGGCCCAAAACGGCAACGTCGACGTTTCCGCCACGTCCTCGTACGATGTACACGCGCTTGCCCTGGGGTTTTCGCTGGCGGGCGCGGCAAGCTTCGTTGGCTCCATCACGGAGAACAGCCTGAACAACACGACCGATGCCTCGCTCCGCGACGCGGCGACGGTCGTGGCCCAGAACGAAGTGCTGGTGCACGCGCTCGATGATTCCAGCGTCAGCGCGGATTCCGGCGGGCTGTCTGCAAGCCTCGGGGTCGGTGCCGGCGCGTCGCTGGCCATGAACAAAATGGCCGGCACGGTGAGAGCCGGCATCAGCGGCGCCAAAGTGACGACCAATACCGGCGATGTCTCGGTTACCGCAAAAACGTCGCATTCCGGCGGCAATGACGTCAGCGCATTCGCCTTGGGATTCTCCGTGGCCGGTCTGGCGGCGGGTTACGGCATGGCGGCCATCAACGACGTCAGCAACACGACGCAGGCCTTCATCGACAGCGGTGCCAACGTCCATTCCGCTGACAAGGTAGTGCTTTCGGCCATAGACGATTCCGAGTTGAGTGGCATAGCCGCCGGCCTGGGGGCCAGCGCGTTCGTCGGCGCGGGACTGTCGTTCGCCTCGAACACAGCCGCTAACGTGGTTCAGGCATTCGTGGACGGCCCGGACACGATCGTGGACGCCGTGGGCACCTTGGATATCACTGGCACGTCGGTGCCGGCACTCACGGCCCTTGCGGTCGCAATCACGCTAAGCCCCTTGTTGTCTGCCAGCGGCGCCGCGGCCATCAACGACTCGAAAACGAAGTCTGGAGCGGGCATCACGGGTCTGGCGACCGTCACGGCCGACACCGTCTCGCTGCACTCCACGTCGAAGGCGTCCCAAAGCACTGTGGCGACGGGCCTGGCCGCGGCGGGGTTCGCGGCGGGCAGTGTCATGGTGGCGGAATCGGCGGTCGGCGATAGTGCCCGCTCCGAAGCCACCGGGAAGATCACCACGAATCAGCTTGACGTGCTGGCCGACGCCACCCGCACGCCCGACGCCGGCCTGCAGTGGCTCCAATTCGCCCTGTTCACCGGAGAAGCGGCGTTTGTCGGCGGCCAGACCAGCGGCACGACCGAAGCCCTGATCGGCGCCGGCGCGGACATCGTCATCACCGGCGGTGGCAACGTGAACGTCAAGGCGACGTCGACCGACGTGGCCGATATGAACATTGTCGATCCGAACTTCGTCGCCGCCTTCAGCATCGGCGGCCTGACCAGCTTCGCGGCCGCCGGATCCAATGCCAGCGCCCACGTCGATGGGAAGGTGTCCGCCAACGACGTCACGGTGGCGGCCAGCGCCAAAAAGACCGCGGATGCGAGCACGATCGTCATCAAATTCTCCCTCGTGTCGCTCAACGGCATCCTCCTTTCGAAAATCTCCGACGGCTTGCCGGCGGATTTGCCAATCCCCATTCCCGTGTCGTTCGACACTTCTGCGGTGTCCCAAATCGGTGGCGACGAGTCGGCGTATTTAGGCACGGGCGCCAACGTCACCACGGCTGCGGCCCTGAGCGTCACGGCCGATTCCACGAATATCGCCAATTCCAACACCGACCTCGGCGGCGCGACCATCGTCAATGTCAGCAATTTCCAGAGCGAAGCCTCGATCGGCGGCTCGACCCAGATGCACATCGATTCGGGCGCCACGATCGACGTCGATACACTCACCTCGACGGCCCACGCGGACAACACGGCGACCGCCGGCGGGGCTTCCGCCGGCGTGGCCGGCGTCGACGTGTCGTTGGCCGACATCAAGGCCAGCACGAGCCACGACGTGGCCGCCTATCTGGGGCCGGCGGCTGGGCAGTACGTCTATAACCAGCCGGCCGGCACGTTGACCGTTGCCAATGGCGGCATCACGCTCAGTGGCACCTCGATCAACACGCCGACTGTCAAGCAGCTCGACTTCGACGTTTCCGCCGTCAAGATCGAGAAGGTCAACCCGCAGGCGATCGCCGGCGGCTCGACGCGGGCCCAGGCAGGCGGCAACTTTACGATCAATGCCGGTGCCGCGGGAATCACGGCCTTTGCCGATTCGACCAATATGGCCACGTCGCACGCCCTGGCCTTCCAGATCAACGCGTTCGATCTGAACCTTTCGCAGCGGGCCGTCCAAACCACCCACGTGACCGAAGCCTTCGTCACGCCGCAGGCCAGCCTCACTGTCAATGGGGGCCCGCTGACGTTGACGGCAAATTCCAAAAGCACCGCCACCCTCGACCAGACGAACGCCTTTGATCTCTCCGCGCTCAATATCAAAGTCGTGGAATCGACGGCCGATGCGGGCGGTTCAACGAATGCCTACGTGGACGAAGCCAGCACGATTCACGCCACCGCGCTTTTGGCCACTGCCACATCCAACAACAACGCCAAAATCAATAATTTCCAGTTCCAGATTTCAGGAATCGAAATCGACGCCACCAAGCCGCATGCCACCACGAGCCATAACACCGGAGCCTTCGTTGGACCGGCGGCCAACGTGGAGAAGGAATTCGATCCGACCGACCCGGTGCATGCCGTGGATGCCGACCACGACACGATCAACCTCGGTCAGGTGGCCGGCACGCTAGCAACGGGCAACGCCGTCAAATACTTTAACGGCGGCGGGGCAAATGTGGTCGGGTTAATCGACGGCATGACCTACTTCGTCCGCGTGGACAGCAGCGATCCGAGTAATGTCAAAGTCCAATTGTTCACGACAAGGGATAACGCGCTGAACAACAGCAACGCTATCGACCTGAAGCTGGACAATATCTCAGGCCAGCACCATCGCCTGGTCAAGCAGGAGGATCAAGGCACGATCACCGTCGGCGCGCCGTTGCAGTTGACTGCCACCTCCACGAACGACGCCACGATCAAAGACCTGACCATTGGCGTGAGCGGTTTCAAAATCAAGGCGGTGAGCCCCCAGATCAGCACCGGAGGAAGCACGCAGGTCCACGTTGGAGGGAAGTACACGTTCAACGCGCCGGGGGTAACGGGCCAGGCGACGGCCACGAACTCCCCTCTGTGGAACTCGCTGAACATCGGCATCACCGCCGTTGGCGTCGATGTCATCTCGCCGAAGGTTTCCACGCCGCACGAGACCGACGCCTTCGTGGGACGCAACGCCGCGATCACGGAAAACGGCGGCGACATAACGCTCGGCGCGACCTCGTTCAACCAGCCCAAACTGGAGAAGTTCGACTTCAGCCTGGGCGCGATCACCGTGAATGTCTTCCAGCCCGAAGTCGACGCGGACGGAGCGACTCGCGCGTTCGTCGACGAGGGGGCGTCCGTCGTCGCCGCGAATTTGAGCGTCACGGCCACGGCGACCAACACCGCCACGATCGACATGAGCTCAATCGGCATTGCCGCCGTCGCCGTGACCGACATCGAACCGACGGTGAAAACGACGCACGACACGGAGGCGTACGTGGGGCCGCGGGCCGGCAACGCACCGACGGCGATGACTAGCGGGACGATCAAACTGGGCGGCGGCACACTGAGCGTGGAGGCCACGTCGCACAGCAAGGCCGAAATGGGCTCGATGACGATTGATCTCGGCCTGGTGACGATAGGTTCCGTGCGTCCGGAAGTGACGTCCGGCGGAACGACGCTGGCCCACCTCGGCGGCACGTTCGACATTACCGCCGGCGCGGTGAACGTCACGGCGGAGGCCCCGAACACCGAGGCGACAACCCAGACTTTCTCGCTCGACATCGGCGTGGCGAACCTGGCCCTCGGCCACAACCCGGTCACGGCCAACGACGAGACGGAGGCCTTTCTGGCCCCCGCTGCTCACGTCACGGTGAGCGGAGGCCCGCTGACGTTCCACGCCACCTCGGGGGCCAGCGCCACCGTCGATTCGCTCAACATCACCATTGGGGTGGCCAGTCTCGCCTTCCTCAGCGCCGATGCGAACGTGGCGGGCGCCACCAAGGCGTATGTCGGCAACGGGGCCGTGCTCAACGCCGGCGGCGTGTCCTTGCTGGCCGACGCCAACAACAGCGCGAGCGCCACGCAGAAGAGCTTCGGCATCGCCCTGCTCGGCGGCGTCAAGCTCGACCCCAGCGCGACGGCCCAACATGGCGTCGAGGCCTACCTGGACGGCGGGTCCGACGTGACGGCCAGCGGCACGCTGACGGTGAGCGCCACGTCAACCAACACCGCCACCGCTTCGTCCAACGGCACGCAGGGCGCGATCATCGGCCTGGCGGACGTGAACCCCCACGCCATCGTCCAGGGGGATACGAAGGCGCACATCGACGGCAAGGCCCAGACGGGCGACCTCTCCGTGGCGGCCACGGCCACGCGAACCGCCACTGCCACCGCTTCCATGATCAGCATCAACGTCGCCGGCGGGGGCAACGCCAATGCCGTCGCCGACGTTCACGGCGACACTCTAGCCCAACTGAGCGGCGCCGCCCAGCTCACTGCCGGCGGCAACGCCGTGTTCATGGCGACCGCCATTCCCACGGCCAGCGCCCGTGCCACCGGGGGCGGGGGCGGCGTTATCAACGGCGCATCCCTCTCATCGCACGCCACGATTGACGGCAACACCAAGGCGTTCGCGGATAATAACGCCAACGTCGTCAAGACCGCCAACCTCGAGTTCCACGCCTTGAGCACGGCCACCGGCAGCAGCTATTCGCTGGCCGGGACCGGCGGCGTCTTCTCCGACAGCGGCGCCGACGCGAAAACCGATGTCAATCCCACCATCCAGGCCTTCATCGGAAATGACGTTCAGGTCCAGCATGCCGCTGGCTCGATCATCATCGACGCCAAGTCCTCTCGCGCGGAAGGCGACGCGACGGCCAAGGTCTACGGCGGCGGCGCGATTTTCGTCGGCGCCGCCAATTCGACCGTCAACTCCAAACCGGCCGTCACCGCCTTCATCGGCAGCGGCTCGGC
>JACQFF010000203.1 GCA_016200205.1 Planctomycetia bacterium | reverse complement strand
GAGACGCCGGAGCGGCGTTTGACCGCCGCCCCGGCGCGCAGTCATAAGCTCCATCGCGAAGCGCTCGCCAGAGCGGTCGACCCAGTAACCGCTTTGTCTGGCGAGTTTTTGCTCCTACCCAGGAGGGAGGGTAGTGTCGAGTTCCCGCAAACTCTACACCGTCGATGGAGCTCACTTTGTTTTCCTTCCGTCTTCATGCGGCGCAGCGCGCCTCGCGCGCTTGGAAAGCTTTGACCAGCCGTTCCATCGCCATCGCTCGAGAACCCTTGACCAAGACCACGTCGCCCGGCAGAAGCGAACTTTCCCAGTGCGACAATAATTCTTCAGGCTGTTGGCATGCCAACGCTTGGCTTGGCGGCATTCCCGCGGCTCGCGCCCCAGCGACGACCTCGTGGGCATGATCGCCACAAGCGACCAGCAAATCGGCGCCGCAGAGCGTGACCACCTGGTCGCCCAGTTTGCGGTGCAGTTGGCCCGAGGCTTCGCCCAGTTCGCGCATATCGCCACAAACTACGATCCTCCGGCCGGGAGCGTCGAAGTCTCGCAAGAGTTCCAAGGCCGCCCGCATGGCCACGGGGCTGGCGTTGTAGGTGTCGTCGATAATCGTCGCGCCGCCGACTTTAGTGATTTGACAGCGCATCGGCGGCGACTGAAATTGGGCCAAGCCCTCGGCGATTTGGGCGTCTCGGATGCCAAAGATGCGGCCTACCGCCACGGCCGCCAGCGCCGGCGCCAGGTAATGACGCCCCCACACTCCAACGGACATCAACGTGCCCTCGACCGAGAAACTCAATCGGCCGTCACGGCTCTGTACATTGGTCGCCACGAGATCATTGTCGAGCGAGCGACCAAACCAGACGATTTTGGCTCGAGAACCGGTCGCGAGCTTGCGCAGCCGAGCATCATCGCCGGCCAACACGGCCCAGCCGTCTTGGGGAATGGCGCCTAACAATTCTGCCTTTGCTTCCGCCACGGCCTCGACCGAACCGAAGCCGCCCAAATGGGCATCGCCCACGCGCGTGATCACGCCGATATGCGGCTGGCAGAGCGTGGCCAGGCGGCTGATTTCGCCCGCTGCGCTGGCTGCCAACTCAAGCACCGCGAAATCGTGTTCTGGTTCCATGGCCAGCATGCTCAACGGCACGCCCACGTTGTTGTTGAAATTCCTGGGGCTCGAGCAGCCCTCGAACCGCGTGCCGAGAACGGCGTGGATCATATTGCGAGCGGTGGTTTTTCCCACGCTTCCCGTGACGGCCACAACGCGGCCGGCGAACCGCCGGCGATTCCACCGCGCCAGTTCGTCGAGCGACTTCTGGCCATCGTCGACCTGCAAGCTCCAGCAGCCCGGCCAGGGTTGGACGTACTTTCCGCCCACGACAACGCCCGTCGCGCCGCGAGAATAGGCCTCTTCGGCAAAACTACCACCGTCGAAGCGCGTGCCGGCCAGACCCCAAAACACGTCGCCCTTTTGGACTTGGCGACTGTCGGTGACGACGTGCTCGAGAAGCGTCGCTTCCCCGTGCCGCGGCGCAAGGGTCGCCAACCGCAGCCGGCCGCCCACGATTTCATGCAGTTTTCGCAACGTCAAATCACGCATCGTCGGTCAAGTGTCCTAAGAATTACCCACCGTCATCAGCGCGCCATACGGCGAACCGGGTTCGAGGTTGTAGAGATAACGACGCACGAGGTCGCGGTCGTCCAAGGCGATCCGGTCGTGACCGACCCGTTGGAATGGTTCATGGCCTCGGCCCGCCACCAGCACGCAATCGTCGGGCCCGGCCAACGACAATGCGTATTGAACCGCTTCGGTGCGGTCGGCGATCCAGCGCGCTTCGCCGAATCGCTCGAATCCGGAAAAAATGTCAGCGGCGATGGTCTGGGGATCTTCGAAGCGAGGGTTATCGGTCGTGACAACGACCACGTCTGCACGCGATTCGACCGCGCGGCCCATCAGCGGCCGCTTAATGGCGTCGCGATTTCCGCCGGCTCCGAAGACGCAAATGATCCGGCCGACGGTCACTTCTCGCAGGGCTTCAAGCGAGACGGCCAAGGCGTCGGGCGTGTGGGCAAAATCGACATAAGCGCCGAAAGGTTGCCCGCATTCAATGCGTTCCAGCCGACCCGGCACGTGCCGCACGGCTTCGAGCCCGCGGACGATCGTCGCCAGATCAATACCTTCGGCGAGTCCCACGGCCGCGGCCATGAGACAGTTGTAAAGGTGGTGATCGCCAATCATCGCCGTGCGAACTGGCACGGTGACGTTGCCCGCGATGAGCAGGAAAGTTTGTTCGCTCTTGTGGCGTTCCACGACGCTGGCCGTCAGGTCAGCGGCGGAGCGTAAGCCAATGGTGACAACCCCGTTGGGCAATAGCGGCGCGTTTTCGACGCTGGCTGGATCATCGGAGTTGATCACCGCCAGCCCGGCGGGCGACAAGTAGTTGAAGAGCTGGGTTTTGGCGTGGTGATAATTGGCCAGCGTGCCGTGAAAATCCAAGTGGTCGTGGCCGAGATTTGTCAACGAGACGTGGGCGAACTCGAGGCCCGCAATCCGGCGCTGGGCGATGGCGTGGCTCGACACCTCGATCACGGCATGCGAGCATTGTTGCTTCGCCATCCGGCCCAACCAATGCGCTAAGGTGGGACTTGCGGGGGTGGTTAGCTCGGCAGGAGTCGAATCGACCGAATCGCCGTATCCCAAAGTGCTCAGTAGTCCAGTTTGACGTCCGGCCGTACGCAGGATGCTGGCAATCAGCTGCGCGGTGGTTGTTTTGCCGTTGGTGCCAGTTACGCCGATGACTCTCATGAACCGGCTGGGGTGGCCTGCCAAGGCCTGGCAAATGCGGCCATAAGCGTCGCGTGCGTCGGCAACGACGCACGTTGGAACTGCGATCGGTAGCGCTCGTTCCGCGACGACGGCTCGTGCCCCATTTGAGATCGCCTCTTCGATAAAGTCGTGTCCATCGCAGCGGCTGCCTCGCAGCGCCACAAACAGATCGCCATTGCGGCAAGCGCCAGAATCGCTCGCGCACGACCGCACGAAGATGTCGTCGGCGCCGAGGAATTCGGCGCCGGTCAACAGTTCGCGCAGGCTGACTGCGTCGCTGGATATAGACAACTGCGACATGGCGCTTGGCCTCCGTGCCGTACGCTCGCCGAGTCGATTGGTTTGCAGGAGCCAATCGTGCTGGCCGACTACAGGCGAAGATTATCTCGCTAGCGATGGGACAGCCCGGTCGGAAAGTTCGCGCGGCATCCTGCCGGCTTGCTTCAATCGAGCGGGCCAAATTAGTGGCGGGATTTTGGCGATTTCCGCGTCCCTGTCAAGACAGGTTTGTGGGTCCCAGGGAGCTGATCCCGACTGGACGGATGGGCCCGCTCGGGAAAGGATTTAAACGCTCTTGTCGCATTGTTGGGCTCGGGGAGCTAGCTTAGAATAATCCCCTTCCGTTTCCCCTTCCGCGACTTTCAATGAGGCTCTCCGCATGGCCAAGGCTCCGCAGACCGCGATCACACCGACACGCGCCGAGGATTATCCCGAGTGGTACCAGCAGGTCGTGCGAGCGGCCGATCTGGCTGAGCAATCGGCAGTGCGCGGGTGCATGGTCATCAAGCCATGGGGCTATGCGCTCTGGGAAAACATGCAGCGAGCGCTCGATCGGATGTTCAAAGACACCGGCCACGTGAATGCATATTTCCCCCTATTCATCCCGCTGAGCTATTTGGAAAAAGAGGCCCAGCACGTCGAGGGTTTTGCCAAGGAATGCGCCGTCGTGACGCACCACCGGCTCGAAGCGGGCCCTGATGGCCGGCTGGTGCCTACCGGAAAATTGGAAGAGCCCCTCGTCGTGCGGCCTACCAGCGAGACGATCATCGGCGCCACATACGCCAAGTGGGTGAAATCCTATCGCGATCTGCCGATCCTCATCAACCAATGGGCTAACGTCGTGAGGTGGGAACTGCGTACGCGAATGTTTTTGCGCACTACTGAATTTTTATGGCAAGAGGGGCACACGGCCCATGCCACGCGGGAAGAGGCGGAGGAAGAAACCCGCAAGATGCTTGGAGTCTACGCCGCATTCGCGCAAGACTACATGGCGATGCCGGTCATTCGCGGTGAGAAGACCGTGGGCGAGCGATTTCCCGGGGCCGTCAATACCTATAGCATCGAAGCCATGATGCAGGATCGCAAAGCGCTGCAAGCGGGCACGTCGCACTTCCTCGGCCAGAATTTCTCGAAGGCGCAATAGATCAAATTCCTCTCGGCGGAAGGCCGCGAGGAATTTGCCTGGACCACGTCGTGGGGCGTATCGACGCGGCTGATCGGCGCGCTGATCATGACGCACGGCGACGATGACGGCCTGGTGCTGCCGCCACGGTTGGCGCCGCAGCACGTGGTGATCCTGCCGATCCATCGCAACGACGAGCAGCGCGGTCCGATCCTTGAGTACTGCAACAAGCTGCGCAGCGAACTCGCGGCTCAGAGGTACGACGATGAACCCGTGCGCGCGATGGTCGACGATCGCGATTTGCCGCGGGCGGACAAAAAATGGCAGCACGTCAAACGGGGCGTTCCCCTGGTGGTTGAGATTGGCCCGCGCGATATCGCCGGCGACACGTTGATGCCCAAGCGGCGCGATGAAACGGCCGGCGAAAAGAAGCCGGCCATCGCGCGGAGCGAGTTCGTCGCCAAGGTCGCCGCCGATCTGGCCGCCATGCAGAAGAGTCTCTTCGACCGCGCTTTCGCTTTGCGAAAAGCCAACACGCGCACCATCACAAAACTGGACGAATTCGAAGCGTTTTTCACTCCCAAGGACCTCGAAAAACCCGAGGCTCACGGCGGCTTCGCGATTTGCAATTTTGTGGAAGGACGAGAAACCCACGAAATTCTCGCCAGGCACAAAGTCACGATCCGTTGCGTGCCCGTGACGGATGAGCCGGGCTTCGAGCAGCAAACGACCGGTAGCTGCCTCTTTACGGGCCAGCCGACGGCCGAGCGAGCGCTGTTTGCGAAAGCCTATTAGGGTCGAACCGCCGATGCGACCCGCGGTGAAACATGGCTGAAGACGATTTTGGAATCGAAAGCCTGGCCGCCTACCTGCACGTGGATCCGGCTCGGGTCCTGCGGTTGGCCGAGCGAGGCAAATTGCCCGGGCGAAAGGTGGCCGGACAATGGCGCTTTGCCCAGGCCCAGGTGCATCATTGGCTGGAGCATCGCATTGGGCTGTCAAGCGATGAAGAACTGGTGCAGATGGAGGGCGTGCTGCGGCGCGCGGCGGGCAAGATCGACGAATCGGTGATCTCGATCGCCGACCTGCTCCCGCTCGAAGCCATCGCCATCCCGCTGGCCGCCCGCACTCGCGGCTCGGTGATTACATCGATGGTCGAGCTGGCTGCGCGGACCGGATGGCTGTGGGATACGGCCAAGATGGCCGAAGCTGTTCGGGCGCGCGAAGACTTATTGCCAACCGCGCTGGAGAACGGCGTGGCACTCTTGCACCCCCGACGGCCGCTGGCAAGTATCGTTGGCCAGGCGTTCTTGGCTTTTGGCCGGACCCACCGCGGGCTTCCCTTCGGCGCCCCGCGCGGCGTGCTGACGGACTTGTTCTTTCTGATCTGCTCGGTGGACGATGGCGGGCATCTACGTCTGTTGGCGCGGCTCAGCCGCTTGATCAGCGATCCGTCCCTGCTTGACGAGTTGCGGCATGCGCCCGACGCGGCGGCCGTGCACCGGGCAATCGCCCAACGGGAAGCGAAACTCTCGTAGTCCTGTGTTTCTCAAATAGGTATCGTATTGGGGGTGACCCAGACAACACGTTGAAGGTGTCCGGGAATTCAAAGCTACTAAGCCGACGCGCGAGCGAGGGCTGAGCCGCAATTTGCCCTGGATTGCCAACATTATGCAAGTGCTGGCAGATTGGCCATCGGCAAAGGATTTAGGCGCGGTAGCTTGATCCCCTATGGGTGGTAGCTAGCACTCTTAAAGCCTTTTTCCAACGTCGAGTTTGCCAGCACTCGAATAATGTTGTTGCGCGTCGGGTTAGTGGGTGGACGTTTGACGCCGCACCTCTTGCGAAACGAATTCCCGGACAGCCTCAACTCGTTGTTTGGGTCGCCCTTCCTGGTAACTCGCGGTAGGGCGAACGAAATCGTGGCAAACCTTTCCGTCTTATTTGTCGGGCCGATGGAGCAGGAGCTTGCGTCGTGCGGTAACTGGGTCGGCCTGGGTTCGGACGTACGGCGATTCGAGAATCCTCGGTCGGCTGCCGCGTATTTGACCGGGGTCGACGCCGCGCCTGAACTGATCGTGCTGTCCGAGTTGCGACCCGGCCAGTTTTCGAAGTCATCGATTCACGAGTTGCGAAGACTGGCTCCGTTGGCTCGCGTTTGGAGGCTGCTGGGCAGTTGGTGCGAAGGAGAGAAGCGCACCGGCAATCCACCGGCCGGCTGCATCAACACGCTCTGGCATCAGTGGCGGCCTCGGGCGGCGCGGGCCATGGCTTACGTGCTCGAGGGCGATTGTCCGCCCTGGGGGTTGCCTGTCACGGCCACGCCCGATGAGCAGACCTTGGCCCTTGCCGAACATCCGCTCGGGCACGGTTCGGGAGTAATAGTCATTTGCGCGCATCGTGCCCAAACCGCCATTGCCATGGCCGACGCCTGTCGATTGGGCGGATACGGCACGAAGGTCACAGCCGAGGGCCAGCCTTGGAGCGCCGAGGGTGCGGTGGCCGTTTTGTGGGATCTGCCGGCGAATGAGGTGGACGAACGATCGATGCAAAAGCTCCGCGCGAATGCTGATGGAGTGCCGATTTTTGCACTGATGAGTTTCCCGCGCGCCGCGGACATCGAGCAAGCCGTCGAGGCCGGCATCGCCGGTGTGATCTCCAAGCCATTCCTACTGAGAGACCTGCTGTGGCACTTCGAGCAGGTGGGTCGTCCCAAGGGTTAGCCAATGTCGCCAAGATCCTCGGCGTGCCACGCGGTCCGCACGATTTCGCGTTTCCATTCGGGCTCGTGCACCGGCCAGGCGCGCACGGAATAAAGATGATTCGAAGCGGTGGCTGGCCGGCCATTTTGATGCGCTTCCTGCCACGCCGATAACTCGAGTGGAAGAGGCGGCGGCAGCCGACCCGGCATGTTCCCGCGTCGAAAGGCGCGTCGCGCGTGATCGAAAATCGTGATCGCCACCGGCGGGGCGAAATCGAGCATTCGCCGGGCGATCAGTTCGTGACTGGCCGTTTGATAGCGGGTCTTCAATTCGAAAAGATCCCATCCGCAGTCGCGACCATGGGCGCCGAACCAGGGTTGCGGCAACAGCAATCTTCCGGCCAATTGATTGGCGACCAATTCCCGCGCGCCAGCGGGCGCTTCGCGCGGATCGACGCGTAACTGTTGGAAGACCTGGCACGCGCAGCTTTCGCCGATTTCATGCGCCACCGCCCATTGCAGCCGTTCCTGTCGTGGATCGGGCCGCAGCAGGATCGATCCGTGAGCTAGCGTCCCGGCAAACCCGCGCAGCCGCACGATCCGTCCACGCCCTTGCTGGCGGTCGTCCCAAGCCACGGCCAGCCCCAGTGAGCGGGCCAATTCGACCGCGTCGATCGGCGGCGTCGCGTCGGGCAATGTGGCGACAACCTCGCCAGCCACGCTGTCCAGTGCCGCGGAAAACTCTTCGGGTGTTAATTCCGGCAACATAGCATCTGCTCGATATGTGTACTTGTGTACACTATAATAATCAAAAACGGGCCGGACGCAAGCGTGGTACATCGGCCGCAGTTGCTAATGCGGCGATTCGGCGCGGCCTGTGGACTCGTCACGTTCTGGTCGATCGGATACGATGGATGGGGCCGTTTAACGTGCTACTAACCAACCGTTTTTGGCCCCCCTCGCACCGGAACCGTTCGACCTTGGCAACTACCGCTCAAAACAAAACGTCCCCGCCCCAACACAAAACGTCGAGTGCTACCCAGACGCCCGAATCCAAGGGAACTTATTCCTTCGTAAGTCTCGGCTGTCCCAAGAATTTGGTCGACAGTGAACGGATGTTGGGCCTGTTGCAATTGGAAGGCTACCGGTTGGTATCCGAGCCGGTCGGCGCCGATTTCGTGGTAGTCAACACCTGCGGATTCATCGAGCGAGCGCGCGAAGAGTCGTATGGCGCGATCCACGAAATGCTTGAGCTGAAGCGAAAAGGGGACATCCGCGGCGTCATCGTGTCGGGCTGCCTGGCGGAGCGGGAAAAGGAGAAACTGCTCGCGGCGCTGCCCGAAATCGATCACCTGGTCGGCGTATTTGGCCGCGAGCAAGTGACCAAAGTGGCCGATCGGTTGATTGGCGGCCTGGACGAGCAACGCACGGTCTTCAATCCGGCGCCTTCGCGGCCGCTGGACGACCGCAGCCGGCTGCGGATTACGCCCCGGCACTTTTCCTTTCTCAAGATTTCCGAAGGCTGCGACCGGCTCTGTACGTTTTGTGCGATTCCCAAGATGCGTGGCAAACATGCGACCAAACCGATCGAAGAGATTGTCGCCGAAGCCCAGGAGCTGGCTGCCGACGGAGTGCGCGAATTGGTGATCGTCGCGCAAGATACAACGTATTACGGAATGGATTTGTACGGCGAGCCACGGTTAGCGGTCTTGCTGGAGGAATTGGAGCGGGTGCGCGGGCTCGAATGGATCCGCCTAATGTACCTGTATCCGATGTATTTCGACGACGGCGTGATCGAAACGATCGCCGGAAGCAAGAAAATCATTCCCTATCTCGATCTGCCGTTGCAGCACATCAACGACACGATTCTGCGGCGCATGCAGCGTCGCGTTGCGCGTGCCGCCACCGAAGAGCTGCTGGCCAAGCTGCGCGCCCGAATCAAGGGCCTGGTCATGCGGACCACGTTTATCACCGGTTTCCCCGGAGAGACGAATGAGCAGTTTGAGGAGCTCGTGGATTTCGTGCGAGTGCAGCGTTTTGAGCGATTGGGGGTATTTAGCTACTCGCTGGAACCTGATACCCCGGCGGCCAAATTGCCCGATCATCTGCCCCAGGACGTGAAGGAGGCCCGTCGCGAGCGGCTGATGGCCGTGCAGCAGGAGATTGCCTTTGCCTGGAACCAGGCTCAAATCGGGCGGCGTTTTGACGTTCTGATCGATCGGAACGTGCCGGGTGAAAAGAACGCCTGGATTGGCCGCGGCTATGCGGATGCACCGGACGTGGATGGAGTGGTGTATGTTTCGGGCCAAAACTTGCGGCCCGGAAAATTTGTGCGCTGTGAAATTGTGGCCACCAGTGATTATGATTTAGTTGGTGTCGCCGTCGGCAAGCCTCGCTAGAAGGACACTCAAGCGTGTCGGTCATCACGAACAAGCGGATTGAGGAGCAGCGGGTCTTCAATGTTCCGAATCAATTGACAGTATTGCGACTGCTGCTTTCGCTGGTTCTCTTCGTGTTGATTGGTTTTCAATACTACCTGGCCAGCGTGGTGGTTTTCGCCGTGGCCGCCGGCACGGACTGGCTGGATGGCTACTTTGCCCGCAAATACGGCCAGGTGACCAACCTGGGGCGGATTCTCGATCCCTTTGTCGACAAGATCATCATCTGCGGGACCTTTGTTTTCTTGGTGGCGGTGCCCGATTCGGGGGTGCAAGCCTGGATGGCGGTAGTCATCGTCGGGCGCGAGCTGTTGGTGACGGCGCTGCGCAGCTACTTGGAAGGCGAAGGGGCCGATTTTTCGGCCAGCGTGTCGGGCAAGCTGAAGATGGCGGCGCAATGCGTGGCGGCCGCGATCAGTTTGTACGCGCTGTACTATGTGCACAGCGGCTCGGCGCCGGGGGGCGGCTCGGAACTTCGTCCGGCGGCGTTGAACTGGGCCCTGGCGATTAGCATCTGGTTGGCCGTTGCTTTGACGATTTATTCCGGCGTGGCTTACGTCCGCCGGGCAGTCGCTTTGTTCAAGCGCTAAAACTGCGATTCTCTTTGGCCCTCCGCCTTCCACCGCGCAGCCCTCTTGCCATGCAACCCACCGTGCCGGTCGCTTTCGAATCGCTAGTCTCGATGTTGGCGCTGGCTAGTCTGGGCGTGTGGGTGGGCGTCATTCGCCGCTTGCTGCGCCGACAGCCAGTGGTCGCGCACGAACCGCATTCGGTGGTGCCTTGGTCGGGTTGGGACGTGGTTTTTCTCGTGGCCGTGGCGCTGGCATTGGAGTTGACCGCCCTGCGCGGCTTGATGCGGGACGGTGAAGTGCCGGAACAGCTCTCCGCCGCTGATGTAGTCCTCCAAAGCGCCGCACACCTCGTTTGGCTCGCCGTTGCCGTGGCGTTCTTGTCGGCTAAAGTCGGTGCCTATGTTGATGACGTGGGCTTCGATGCGGGAAAGCTTGCCAGCGACTTGCGTTTGGGAGGCACGACCTTTCTGGCCGTTTTGCTGCCGGTGTATGGGCTGCAAGTCCTGCTCACGCAATTGGTGGAGTCGGAGCATCCGCTGGCCAAATTGGCCAAAGAGCAGCCGAATATCGGCATCCTGGCGCTGGCCACTGTTTCAGCTGTGGTCGTGGCGCCTGTCTTCGAAGAATTCATGTTCCGTGTCGTGCTGCAAGGATGGCTCGAAAAGTGGGAAACTCTCTGGCGAGAACGGACGGGAACGACCGGGCCGGTTCGCGCGGGGATCCTGCCAAACGTGGTCGTGGCGGCCATCTTTGGCCTGATGCATTGGGGACACGGTCCCGATCCGGCGGCTCTGTTCGTCTTGAGCCTCTTCTTGGGCTATACCTACCAACGGACGCACCGGATTCTGGCGCCACTGGTCGTGCACGTCTCGTTCAATGCGCTGGCTGTAATCCAGTTGTGGGTCATGCTTGCCTGAGCGTTGATCGGAGTTGGCGGCATGGTGCGCCCCTGGCGTTGGGCCTACCGGCCTCTTAGAATCCTCACGTCGCTCAAGAGGTGCGCGGCACAAGTGCCGTGGTTAAATTGGACTGGGAGATGCAACCGTGAAAAAATCGCGTGGGTTCGGCTTCGGGATCGTGGGCTGCGGAATGATCGCCAATTTTCACGCCCGGGCGATCAACGACATTCGCGGCGCGAAGGTGGTGGCCTGCTTCGACGCCGTGCCGGCGGCGGCCGATCGCTTCGCCGCATCGCAGGGCTGCCGCGCCTACCATGCGCTCAAAGATATGCTGGCCGATCCCGACATTGACGTGGTGACCGTCGGCACACCGAGCGGCGCGCACCTGGAGCCGGCCGTGGCCGCCGCACGATCCGGGAAGCACGTGATCGTGGAAAAGCCGTTGGAAATCACGTTGCGCCGCTGCGACCAGATTATCCGTGAGTGCGAAAAGCACAACGTGAAGTTGTCGGCTATTTTCCCCTCGCGATTTCATCAATCGAGCGTGGAATTGAAGCGGGCCGTCGATCAGGGCCGTTTTGGCCGACTCACGCTGGGCGAAGCTTATGTGAAGTGGTATCGAACGCAAGCCTATTACGATAGCGGCGCCTGGCGCGGCACGTGGGAGCTCGACGGCGGCGGAGCGCTGATGAACCAGGCGATTCACAGCGTCGATATCCTCGCCTGGCTGATGGGACCGGTGGCCGAAATCACCGCGCACACTGGCCTCTTGGCCCACGAGCGGATCGCGGTGGAAGACACCGCCGTGGCCACGCTCAAATTCGCCAATGGCGCGCTAGGCGTGATTGAGGCCAGCACGGCCGCATTTCCCGGCTATTTGAAACGCATCGAGGTGCACGGCTCCGAAGGAAGCGCCGCGATGGAAGAAGAGGACGTGGTCGCGTGGGATTTTGCCAAGAAAGCCCGCGGCGACGCCGCCGTGCACGAGCGAATGGCGGCTCGGGTCAGCACCGCCGGCGGCGCCAGCGATCCGGCCGCCATCGGGCATCATGGCCATGCCGAGCAATTCTGCGACGTGCTCTCGGCCATCCGCGACAACCGGGCCCCAGCGGTCGATGGCCATGAAGGCCGCCGCTCGGTCGAGATTATTTTGGGCATCTACAAAGCCGCCGAAACCGGTAAGGTCGTCAAATTGCCGCTTGCCAGCGATCCGGCGCTGGCGGCCCGCAAGAAAAAATGAAACTCTCGCGATTCGACAAGCGCCAATTCAGCAACGGTGCTTGCACCGCTCGAACATGCACATCTATCGCTTTGCCTGCGATGGCGATCGTTCGGTGACGAAGATTCGATCGCCGGGAAAAACTTGATAGTTCATGCCGGTGGCAGCGCCCTTGGTGATCTCGATCCAGTTGACGGGCAAGATCGTGTCGCCGTTCGTGCCAGTAACAGGTCGGGCAATCCAGATTTTCTTGCTCGACAGCCGCGTCAGACCGTTGACATAGGCAAGGGCGTCCAGCACGGTCTCGCTGCCGGTGATCGGCAATCGGACCACGTGATCGCCCGAAGCCAAGCTTTCAATGATCAGGTAGTAAACCTTGCTGTTGTAGGCGAACACCGTCACCGCGACTCGTGGATTGTCGAGAAACTCCGCCAATTTCTTCTCGATGGCCGCTCTTGCCTCTTCCAAAGTCATCCTCGCCACGTTCACCTGTCCATAGACGCCCAAGTTGATGGCGCCATCGGGCGAGACTAAATGCTCGCCGCTGACTGGCTGTGGCCCGGTCGATTGGAACAGTGTCACCGAGACTTCGGGCTGCCGGACGATTTCCAACAGGAACTTGCGAATCGCCTCGGCGGCTTCATCGATGGTCAAACCGGCGACGTGCACCTTGTGGTAGCGAGCGCCCAAATCGACCTGCCCGCCCGCGTCGACGATGAATCGATCGCGGATGGGAGCGAAATCGGAAGTCCCTTCCACTTCGATCGAGAGCACGTCGGCGGGTTCGATGCGATAGGGAGGCTTGGGCACTACCTTGAGCACGTCGATCAAAAGGATGTCGGGAGGTTCGATCGTGTAGTTGGGCAGCGTGGCTTTTGCTTTCTCCGAGGGCACGTTACGGCCAAGGGGCGCGGCACTGGAACTCGCGGGCCCTTGATTCAAGGTCACCTCGTCAAAGGGCTCCGCCGGCGGCACGTGCCGGAGTCGAGAAGGCACGCCGAAAATTGCTACCCACACGAGCGATGCCACCACCGCGCCGACCAACGTGCAACTGGGACCATAAAATCGGCCGTGGCGACCCGACACCACCCCCAGTATGTTGCGAATTCGTTTCAAGAGCACCATTTTTCCGCCTCCTATCCCGGCAGCCAACAGGGGCTCGAAGGATGAGCATTGTTGGTGTGCCAAATAAGCTAAAGCCTTGGCATATACGACGCGGTCGCCAATCGCCGCTTGCGCCAGTTCGTCGCAACACATTTCGCGCTCGATGCGCAGCCGGCGCGAACACCACCACACGACTGGATGGAAAAACAGCACAGCTTCAACGACACGCTGGATGAAGTTGATCGCCACGTCCCAGCGCCGCAAGTGGGCCAGCTCGTGAGCGATGACCGCCTCCAAGACGTCACTCGGCAGCTCGCAGATCCACGCGGCGGGCAGAAGCACCATCGGCTTGAGAATTCCAACCGCTATGGCCTGCGAGATCCGCTCGACGGCATGGACCGCCGGACGGACGCGAAATGCCAGTTGCCGAGCCAATCGATCGACGATCTGCGATGTTTCCGGCGGGATCGGTTGCCTGCGCCGCACGATCGTCCACACGCCGATGCCGCCCAGGATCAGTCGCGCGGCCATGAGAGCAGCCCCCGCCAGCCAAAAATAGACGATCAGGGGCCGTTGCTGCCGCAGCCAACTTTTCACCATGTCGAACGGCGAGTCGGCAAGCAAGATTGCCGATGGCCTGTCGCTCGATTGCGCCGCGGCATCCGCTGCCGCTTCAATAACCGCGTCATTGCCAGCGCGATTTGGCGCGACCAAAAGAGCCGCGCCTGTCGCAACTGGCTCGACTGAGACCGCCAGCAACGTGACCAGCGGAGCCGCGGCCAGCAGCATCAACAGGCCACAATAAAATGCATAACGCGCTTGCGACGTTCGGATCGGCCAGACGTGCACGACGCACACGGCCGCCAGCCAGAGTGCCGTGCCTTGCCACAGAAAATGAAGCATCGCTTCGGCGAGCATCTGCACCGCCGATTCGGATAGAGGCAAATGAGGCGTCATCACCGATTCTCCCGTTGCTTTTCGTATTCGGCGATTGTACGGCGAATGACGGCCAACTCCTCCGGGTTCGGGCTGGCTTCTTCCAGCAAGTGCGCGACGAGCAAGCTGGCCGAGCCGTCGAAGGCGCGCCCCAACAAGTCGGCCAACATGCGGCGCATTGTTTTCGCGCGGCCCGCTTTTGCCGAGTAGATAAAGGCCCGGCCCGCTGGCCTCCGGGCAAGCAATCCTTTTTCCGTCATCACGCCTAGCAGGCTCATCACCGACGTGTAGGCCCGCGGGCGCCGCCGATTGAGAGCCTCTCTCACCTCGCGCACCGTCAGCGGGCTGTGCTGCCAGAGGATCCTCAACACCTCCAATTCACCGGGCGTCGGGTGTTCGTGTTTGGGGCGAGGCATAACGTAGATTCATTTGAAGGATTTTGCCGTGTAGGCCCATGGGCATCCAATCTACCGATTAAACAGTAGATGTCAATGGCAAAAACAGTAGATTCTCTGCGGCGATGGAGGCCTGGCCGTTTCGAACCGACCTTCCACGGTTTTGCCGTCCGTGGCACAATGTCGCCACGATTTGTGCAGGCAAACTCGCGATAACAACGAGCGTGCAATTGAAACGCATTTTCGACTTCCTTGTGTACCTGGTGTTGCGGGTCTTGGTGTGCATCGTCGAAACGATGCGTATCGAGACTTGCGCGGTGGTGGCCCGCTGGTTGGCCACGCTATGCTCGGACGTGGTGCGTTTTCGCCACGACGTGATCGACGACAATCTGCGGCATGCTTTTCCGGAAATGTCGGCGGCGGCGCGGCGTGAATTGAACTGGCGGATGTGGGAGCATCTGTTTTTGATGATGGTCGAAATCGTGCACGCTCCGCGAAAAATTCACGATACGAACTGGCGCGACTACGTGACGTTGGAAAACGCCGACCGATTGATCCGCGTCTTTTTTGACGACCGTCCCACGCTGATCATCTGCGGGCATTATGGCAATTTCGAACTTTCCGGCTACATGCTGGGAATCCTGGGGTTTCCCTCGTTCACGATCGCTCGACCGCTGGATAACCCCTTTGTGGATCGGTTCTTGAATGATTTTCGCGGCATGACCGGTCAGTACATCTTGCCGAAAGCCGGCAGTGCCCTCGAGATCCAAAGAATCATGGATCGCGGAGGAATCTTGGCGCTGTTGGGCGATCAGCATGCCGGCCCCAAGGGCTGCTGGGTGGACTTTTTCGGGCGTCCCGCCTCAAGCCATAAGGCCATTGCGCTGTTTGCACTGGGAAACGAAGCGCCGGTCGCGTTTTGTTATGCGCGGCGCGGTGGCAAACCGTTGCAGCTTGTGATGGGGGTGCCCGAAGTCTTTGATCCGACCAAAATTCCCGCCGCGATGCGGTCTGTTCCGGCGATTACTCAGTGGTACACTGCGCACTTGGAGCGCACGATTCGAGAGGCGCCGCAGCAATATTGGTGGGTACACCGCCGCTGGCGAGACAACCGGCCCAAGAAAAAGGTTGCGGCCCAGGAAAAAGCGGCCTGAGCGGCCTGCCGACGGCGCGGTTCGACAATGCAAGATCATGGCCAAATGGCTTCCCCTAGCACGCGTTGTCGATTGTCCGCCGGGCACCGGCATGGAACTGGTGGCGGAGGATCGGATCGTGGCCCTTTACAATGTCGATGGGACCTTTCACGCTTTGGACGGGGTCTGTCCCCATCAGGGCGGGCCGCTCGGCAACGGCACGCTGGAAGGCTGCATCGTGACTTGTCCCTGGCACGGCTGGCAGTTCGACGTGCGCACCGGACAACACCAACTGAACAGCCGGGTTGTGCAACCCCGCCTCGAAGTGCGTGTCGAAGATGAGTGGATCTTGGTAGACTTGGGGTGACTTCCGACACACTTGACCGAGAGCGAGTGGCGTGCATTGGTCCAATACCGCGCATTTCGCAATACCGACCCGCCCCAACTGGCCGAAGTGTGGCGGAGCCAAACCGCTCAGCGCGGGCTGATGCAGCCCATGTCGATGGCCGTGCTCGAGCGGTTCGTCTTCTCGAAACCGACTTTTGATCGCCAGGGGCTGATCGTCGCCGTCGAGGGGGACAAGGTGGTCGGGTTCGTGCACGCCGGATTCGGGCCCGCGCCGGACCAAAGCACGCTTTCGACCGAGTTTGGCGTAACCTGTGCGCTCATGCACCGAGCCGAAACCGATCCCGCGGTGGCCGCCGAGCTGTTGGCGCGCGGTGAGCAATATCTGCGTAGCAGCGGGTGCAAAACGCTCTGCGCCGGCGGCAGCTATCCGCTCTCCCCTTTTTACTACGGGCTATACGGCGGCAGCGAACTTTCGGGTGTGTTGGATTCCGATGCATCCGCGCAGACCATCTTTTGCGAACATGGCTACAAAGAGGCCAAGCGATCGCTGGTGCTCGATCGCGATTTGGCGACGTTTCGGCCCGTGGTGGATCGGCAGCAAATGCAAATTCGCCGTCACACGACCTTCGAAACCGTGGTCGATCCGCCCACCACGACCTGGTGGGAAGCGTGTATTTTCGAGCCCTTCGACCGCACGCAGTTTCTGCTTCGGCCGCGCGAAGGCGGCGCAGCGGCGGCGGCGGTCAACTTCTGGACCATGTAAACCATGGCCGGAGCCTGGGGAGTGCACGCCGTGGGCATTGTCGATTTGCGGGTCACCGCCCTGCGGCAACGCCAGGGGCTGGCGAAATATTTGTTGGGCGAAGCCTTCCGACATTTGCACAACCAGGGCTTCGCGCTGGCCGAAGTGCACGTGGCCCAAGAAAACGCGGCCGCGCTGGCCCTGTTCCGCAGCCTGGGTTTCGAACAGGTGGACCAATCGGTGCTCTACCGCAAGGATTGACGCAGCACCAGGATGTAATCCGCCATGTTTTGCACGTACGCCGGATCGATCCGGCGCAATGCCGTGGAAATGAGTTCCGGCGTTTGCGATTTGTTGAGCGTCTGCAAGTAGCTTTGCAAAATGTCGAGGCGCTCGGGCGAACTTTCCAGCATGAAATGGGCCCAAGCCCAGCTTTCCGCGTATTCGATTTGCGTCATCTCGCCCGTCGTCCGGAGCTGCTCGAGACGCTGCAAATCGGGACGCCAATTCTGAGATAATGCCTCAGCCAACAGATCGAGATGCGGGCGATTCACGCCGTTCTGCCCCCGCGGAACCTCGAAATACTCCGCCAGGCCCTCGTCCAGCCACAACGGCAAGTGTGGCACGACGGCATGCAGATATCCGTGGGCCACTTCATGCCGCAGATCCTCAGCCACCCGATCGCCCCAATAGGCGTAGACGCTCAGACGCGTATCGCTCTCGACGAAGAAAGCCCGACGCTGGGGCATGGCGGGGTAATTGACGCGCATGAACGTGTCGAGTTTTTCGGCCGTCGGAAACAAGTAAATGTGAATCGGCTCGTCCGAGACCGGCAGGCGGAGCTTCGTGCTCACGAGCGTCCGTTGCGATCGGAGTTCTTCCAAGAGCCGATGATGCTCGGGCAGCGCCGAATCGCTGAACACGATCAATTGGTCCAACACGATGCTATTGCGAGCCGGCAGCACCGGCGTCGAATGCCATCGCGCGCAGCTACCGCTCGGGAGGCAGCTTGCGACCAACGCGATCGGAATCCAATTGCGAAGGGTCATCCGTGACCTGTCGTGGATCGAAGTGGTTTGAGCGAATCCTACGCTCCATGGCGGCACTGGCACGCTAGCGCGGGCTGCCAGCAGCAGTCCGCTGGGCGATCAGATGGTCCAACTCGCATTTGAGCCGTGGCAAGATCGCATCGTACGCAAATGCGCCCAGCTCGCGGCTGCCGCGCTTGAGATTGACGAAATTCGGCCCGCACCACAAGCCCAGATCTGCGTCGTCCGTTTCGCCCGGACCGTTGACGCGGCAGCCCATCACGGCGATCGTGATCGCATGCTCGGCGGCGTAGCGGGTCATGTCCTTGACATCTTGCGCCAATTCGATAAATGCCTCATTTTCCACCCGCGAGCAGCTTGGGCAACTGATGATGTTGAGCGTATTACGGCCGAAATCGACCACGCTGCGCACCCGGCCCGCGGCGATATCGGCCAGGATCTGCCGCCCCGCCGCGATTTCTTCTCCTTTGCGGGAGTTCGGCACGGTGAGCGACACGCGGATCGTATCGCCGATGCCGCGGCTGATGAGTTGCTCAAACGCGATTCGCGTTTTGATAATGCCGTCCGGAGGCATGCCGGCTTCGGTCACGCCCAAATGCAGCGGAACGTCGGGCCGCTGGTGTGCGAACCGGCGGTTGACTTCGATCACCTTGGCCGGATCGGAATCCTTGAGCGACACGCAGTAGCGTTTGAACGAAAGCGAATCGAGCAGTTCGCAATGCTCCCAAGCGCTTGAGAGCATCGGCGTGAGCGAATCGTCTTTATCGTATTTCTCCAACTTCGCGGGATCGACCGAGCCGCAATTCACCCCGACTCGGATCGCGCAGTCATATTCGCCGGCGACATCCACCAAAAACTTGACCTTGTCCTGCCACGGCTTCTCGCGCTCGTGGTGGTAGAGATGCCCGGGGTTGTAGCGGATCTTGTCGACGTGCGGAGCCACGGATTTGACCAGTCGATAATTCTCTTGCAAATCGACGGAAAGATTGGCGGTCGTTCGCGTGCGGATCTGGGCCAGCGCCTCGGAGTCCTTGTTGCTATCGACCGCAATCCGCACGATATCCGCGCCGGCCGCCACGAGATCGTTGATCTGGCCCACGGTGGCCTCCACGTTTTGCGTATGCGTGGCGGTCATGCTCTGCACGGCGATTCGATTTCCATTGCCCAGCGAAATCGAGCCAATGCGAACGGTGCGAGTAGGATTACGCGGCAAATCCAAGATCGGTGCTCCAAGAAGACTCGACAGAAACAACGGCGCGGCAGCGTCCCGAGCTGCGTGGCAAGAGCCAGCCTGCAACTTTAAGATATCAAATACTACACGCGCAAGCGAGAGAGCCGGGCACTTTCGCCACTAGCAGGCAGCTTCGGCTCAACGAACGTCGCGAAATCTGTGACGCGCAAGTAAGATGTTCGCCTTCGAGCGAATTTTACGCCTCCGGCGTGTAGTCCAGCACGAAGTCGCGCTGGTTGATGACCTTCTTGAATTGCTCGGATGTCGCAGAATTGCTCCCAACGAGCCGCGCGGCGTGACCTTGCACAAACAGCCGTCCGGATCCGAAAATCCGCGCCGTGCGTCAGTTGCGTCGCCCTTTGCGCGAGCCGTTCTTGGCGGGTTTGATTTCCAGATCGGTAACCAACAGCAAATCGATGATGTGCGCCGCATCATCGGTGCCATAGTCGGTTACCGTGCGACCGCTCGGCGCGCGTGCCATGAATTCACGGTGCTCAACCGGAATCTGTCGACCGTCGGCCAGGTGTATGACGAACGGCTGAAATGGTTGGGCATCGTATAGGGTTCTAATCTGGTCGATTGTCACGGCGTTGCTCTCCAGCTCGATAAGAATTCTACCACCGCCTTGCAAAAACCCCCGCGGCCGCACTTGGCGACCCGGGGGAGTTCGTGAATGGCGCGCGCCGAACTCCCTTCGAACAGTCTCGGAATCCCCGGTAATCACCCGCACTTCATCACGCGGATCACTCGCGGCCCTAACCGAATGCCGTGTTGCTCTCGATTACCGAGTTATGAAAAAAGGTGAGGCGCCCGCCACTGCGGCGCGCCCCAGGTCTTGCCCAGAACAAGCGAATCGGTGTGCATGAGAGGGCAATCGCTCTCCGCATTCGTGAGGTAACGGCTCTGCATTCAATGGTGAGCCAAGCCACTGTCCAAGAAAGTTCGCGCAACCGCATGGATTCCTCTGTCCACATGCGGCATTGTTGTGAACCCTACATTCTCTCAACTTGAGGATTGGCTCGACCAAACTCGCCATCCATGACGCAGGCACGAGTCCCGAGGCCGTTGTTGCAATTTATTTCGCGCCCCATAGAGTAGGCGGCCCTGGGCGCCATTTCAAAAACTTTGTCAGGTCAACCACCTCCTTTCAGCAATGATCTCAGCTCCGGCGTCTCTTGCGCGATCCATTCGAAACTGGTTTCAACTCCAAGTCGGTCACCAGCAGCAAGTCGATGATATTGACCGTATCATCCGGCTGGCAAACGAACAAAGTCCGGCCACTCGGCACGGACATAATGAAATCGCGGTGGTGAACGGGCACTTCTCTGCCATCAGCCAAATGGATGACGAACGGCCGAAACGGCTGCCCTTCGTAGATGCTGCGAATTTGCTCGATCGTCATGGCTTTATTCCTGCGCCCTTGGCGGCGCACAAGTCTCGGCCACGCCAACCCCCGCGCCCGCGGCTTTCGCGACCCGGGGTTATGTGAGAATGGCGGGGACAGGATTCAAACCTGTGACCTCGAGGTTATGAGCCTCGCGAGCTACCGGACTGCTCCACCCCGCGATGTGTTTTGGCCCGCCGCGACTCCCACCAAACGAAAGCCACAGCCAGCCCGATTATTGTAACCCTCTGGCGTGGGAACGTCGAGGGCGCATCAATTGGCCGGCGCGCTTAGATCGTATTTCTTGCACGGACGAACCAAATCTCGGATACTATCAGCGGGGCAAGCTTAGGCGCGGACAGCGATGGCGATTGACTTCGAGGTCTAAAGTGGGGGGTCAGCTCATGGACCGTGATGCCAGCAAGCCAACCGTGGGCCAGGACGGGCTGTTGCGGTTCCTCTGTCCCAATGGACACCGGCTCAAGGCTTCACCGAAATTGGCCGGGAAGCGCGTTGCCTGCCCGAACAAGAGTTGTGGCGAGCTCGTGGTGGTGCCATCTGTGCCGGGCACACCGACGCCTACTGCAATAGCTCAAACGCAGGCCCCAGCGGTTCCACAATCCGCTGTGCAAATGCTCGCCGGGAAGTCGCAAGACGCCGCCCCGGTGTCAAGCGTTCTGCCAGGGCCCTCCGGCGGGAGCAAACGTCGTTTGGTCCTCGCCCTGACTGGTGGCGCGGCTGTGCTATCAATCGTGCTTATCGGGACGAGTTTGTTTTTGTTTTCCCGCTCATCGGCGGATCAGGCAAGTGTCGTGTCCGACGGGACCACAGCCACATCCACCAAGCCGAGGCAGGATTTGGCGCGTCAGTTACAGGACTCCCGACGACGAACGGATTCAGACCAAGCCGGGCGAGACAAGAAACTCGCCGCAGCTCTTGATCTGTTCGGGGATGCCGCGTCGGACGCCAGCGTGGAAATCAACGCCGGCAGAACCGTCACCACGCGAAGCATAGCTGCCCTGCGGGACGCGATGGAAGTCACTCGCGCGGCACTCAAGAGAAGGAAACTTGTCGAGGGCTGGCCGCTCGCGGCAAAGAACGTTGCCGCGAAGCGCAAGGATGCATTCATCAAATTGGAGACGACGGAAAAACCCACTCTCGAGATGGTCCAGTCGATTCTGGGCAAGGAAGATTCCACGGAAGAAGACAGGAAAGCGTCAGTGACTTGGTATAAATACGGCTGGTGCCATTTTGGCGTGGCCGACAAGACAGTTACGTTTTTCCGTGCGGACGGCCAATACCTCAACAGCGGTACTTGGCGAGTGGTTACGATTCTTCGTGCGGACTGCAGTGCGGTCAAGAAGTAGTGACTGGACCAAGCAAATCGCTGCCGACGCTACGATTTCGGCTTCTTCTTAGTGGACCCGTTGCCGCCCTTGCCTTTTGCAGCCGAGTGCTCGAGAGACACGATCAACAGCTGCTCAATTGTCGTCGAAAAG
>JACQFF010000210.1 GCA_016200205.1 Planctomycetia bacterium | reverse complement strand
AGCGACCCAATTGCGCAGCCATTCAACTTGGGGTCACAATCTCCCCTGTACGATGTGTTGACGCACGACATGAGCGGTCTGACCGGTGACGACGCTTGATTCGCCCGGTGAAATATCCCTCCCCGAATAAACTGCCTCGGCGCACGACGAGCCATCGAAGATCTGACTGCGCTTTCCTGGCCGTTTGTTCCGATAGTGGCATGGGCCCCCCTGGAAGGATGTAGGTTTTTCCAAGAATACTGACGGTTTCATGTTGACATCCCACCGCCGTGCCATTAAGTTCGGTGACGGTGAGTCGGGGTGTTTCTCTTGCAGCACTAACATTGCCTAGTTTTAGACCAGGCTAAAGATTCATAACTGAAAGCCGCTGGCCCGCGCAATGAGAGTTCTCAGTGCGGCCGGCCCGCCAGGCTTTCCTCTCATCAGTTGATTCCCGCTGCTTCACGATCACGCTCGAAGCCGATGCGTGTATTCCGCGAAGCGCTTTGCCGATAACGCGAGCCGCGCCGACATGTAGTCGGCGCGCAACAGTTTCGAACGAGTGACGGCCCCGCGAGGTTTCAGCCATGACTCGATATCGCGTACCGCGGATCGCGCACCCGGTAGCGGTGCGCCAGCCGGACTTCTGGGCAACGAGCTCTTTGGCCTCGGAAATTTCACTTTCCACTCCACGGTCGATCAGGCCGAAGGCGTGGTCTGTTCCCCGGGGCAGGATCGAAACCAGGCGCTTCGCGCGTGCGATCGAGTTGGCGGCTTGTGCCGTGCTGCTGGTGGGGATCGTGGCTTCGCCCGCGCCGGCCCAGTTGGCCGATCCGATTCCCGCCCACATCGTTAAAGGCTCGATCGCCATCGAGCTGAAAACGATTGCCGCGGGGCTGGTTGCGCCAAATTACTTGACGCCCGCCGGCGACGGCACCGATCGACTGTTCATTACCGACCAGAATGGACAGGTGAGGGTTGTCCAAAATGGACTGCTGCAGCCAGCGTCGTTTGTGGACTTGAGCAGCCGGCTGGTGACGCTGTCCAGCGGCTACGATGAACGGGGACTGCTGGGCCTGGCGTTCAATCCTGGTTTTTCCGATTCATCCAGCGCCGGCTTTCATAAGCTCTATACTTACACGAGCGAGCCCAGCAGCGGCCCGGCTGATTTCACGGTGCCGCTGCCGTCCGGCGTGAGCTTTAATCATCAAAGCGTGGTGACCGAGTGGCAAGTCAGCGCGCAAAACCCGTCGGCGGTCGATCTGAACAGCCGCCGCGAGATCATGCGGATCGACGAGCCACAGTTCAATCACAACGGCGGCATGCTGGCCTTCGGTGCCGACAGAAACCTCTACATCTCCTTGGGCGATGGCGGCGCTGCCAACGACGTCGGCAATGGTCACACTGCAAATATCGGCAACGGCCAGGACACCAGCAACGTGCTGGGCAAGATTCTGCGGATCGACGTAGCGGGCAACAATAGCGCCAACCATCAATATGGCGTGCCCGCCGACAATCCCTTCGTCGCCGGCGGTGGCGTGCCAGAAATTTACGCCTACGGTCTGCGCAACCCATTCCGATTCAATTTCGATCGGCCAACAGGCGACTTGTTGGCGGCCGACGTGGGGCAAAACAAAATCGAGGAGATCGACCGCATTGTCAAAGGCGGCAACTTCGGCTGGCATGTCAAGGAAGGCACATTCTTGTTCGACCCAAGCACGGGCCAGGTCACCGCCGACAGCCCGGGCACGCCAGCCGGTCTGATCGACCCGTTGGCCGAGTACGACCATGACGAGGGCATCGCCGTCATTGGTGGCTTCGTTTACCACGGCACCGCGATTCCCCAATTGATCGGCAAGTACGTGTTTGGCGACTTTTCGCGAAGCTTCGCAGGGCCCAACGGACGATTGTTCTTTGCCGACCTGAACACCGGCTTGATCCAGGAACTCATTCTCGGCCTGAACGACCGCACGCTCGGACTGTTCATCAAGGGTTTTGGTCAGGACGCAAATGGCGAGTTATACGTGTTGGGCAGCACCGCGCTTGGCCCCTCCGGCACGACCGGCGTCGCCCTGGAACTCGTCCCGGTCCCAGAGCCCGCGGCGGTGACATTGCTGGGAATAGCAACCCTCGGCCTGATCGGCTTTGCGGCCGCGCGGCGTCGTTCCGCTGCGTGTCTTTCGCGAAAGCGACATCAAGCATCACGGTTCGTTGGCACCTGCGGTGGTGAACCATTGGGCGAGCCTCGCCATTCGGAGTCGGCAAGCGACTGACATCGGGTATCCGGCATCATCATCTTGAGCGAGTAAACATGAACATTCGAACGGTTTTTGGCCTCTTCGTCGTTCTCACGATAGCAACCCGGTCGCAACCCGCCGAGGCCTCGTTTCACCTCTGGCAATTCGACCAGGTCTATTCGAACTTCACCGGTTCGCTGCAATATGTCGATTTCGTGCTGGGCAGTGTGTTTGACGACGAGAGGTTCCTGGCCGGTCAAAAGCTTAAGGCTGGCCTCAACTCCAACACCTTGACGTTCGCCAATGACTTACCCGACTTTCCAGAGACGGGCCAGCATTTCCTAGTGGCCACACCGGGCTTCGCGGCGATTGCCGGCGTGACGCCCGATTACACGTTTCCCGTCGCGCCGTTCTTCAACCGGAATGGCGACACGCTGAATTACGCCTCCGTCAGCACGTTCACATTTCCCGCACTGCCTTCCGATGGTTTTCACGCCCGACAACGCAACGGCACGACGGTGTTCGCCACTCCGACCAACTTCACCGGACAGGTCGGCCTCGTGCCCGAGCCTGCGACGTGGGTGCTGTTGCTAATCGGGACAGTGGCCCTGTGGGCAGCTTCCCGACGTGGTCTCCGTCTTTTGGCGTGCAGCCAGCGCGGGTAACTGAGCCCCAATCGGTTATTGCACCTCTGCTTCACCCCGGCGGTATCCACGGTGATTGCTTTGAGCTATAAGAAAAGCTATGGCTAAATCGCCAAGAAAATCCATCGGCGGCTTCCCGACCACCCGTCTGCGCAGACTGCGATACCACCCCGCGGTGCGCGGCCTGGTGCGGGAAACGCGGCTTTCGCCGGCCCAGTTGGTGTTGCCGCTCTTCGTGCGCAGCGGGCGCAACCTGCGACAGCCGATCGCGTCGATGCCCGGGCATTTTCAGATCTCGCCCGACCAATTGGCCGGCGAAATTCAGGAAGCGGCCGAGCTGGGCTTGGGCGGTGTGATTCTCTTTGGCATCCCCGACGAAAAAGACTCGCTGGGAAGCGATTCGACAAGCGACCAGGGCATTGTGCAACAAGCGATTCAGGTCGCCAAACAGGCCGCTCCGCAAGTGTTGGTCATCACCGACGTCTGCTTTTGCGAATACACGGACCACGGCCATTGCGGCGTGATCAACAGCCGCACCGGCCGCGTCGATGTCGACAACGACGCCACGTTGGAACTCATCGGCACCCAGGCCTTGAGCCACGTGCGGGCCGGCGCCGACATGGTGGCGCCCAGCGGGATGATGGACGGCATGGTAGGAGCCATTCGCGACCGGCTCGACGAAGCCGGGTTCGTGCATGTGCCGATCATGAGTTACGCGGCGAAATATGCCAGCGCTTTTTACGGTCCCTTTCGCGAAGCCGCCGAAAGCGCGCCGCAATTCGGCGACCGTCGCGGCTATCAAATGGATCCGGCGGCCGATCCGGGGCAGGCATTGCGTGAAGTGGAGTTGGACCTGGCCGAAGGCGCCGACATCGTGATGGTCAAACCGGCGCTGGCGTATTTGGATATTATTCGAGGCGTCCGCGACCATTTTCCTGGCGTGCCGATCGCCGCCTACAATGTTTCAGGCGAATTCAGCATGGTCAAGGCGGCCGCCGAACGGGGCTGGATTGACGAGCGGACCATCGCCTTGGAATCGCTCGCGGCAATGCAGCGTGCCGGAGCCGGCATTCTCCTGACGTATTGGGCCAAACAGGCCGCCCGCTGGCTTGCATAACTCCAAGCACGATGTCGTGACCATGGGCGCTCCAGGTTTTTCCGGCAACATCGATCCCAACCGTCGACGGCGGAGTCAGGCCGCCTTTGCCCGCGCCAAGCAGCTCATGCCCGGCGGCGTCAACAGCCCAGCACGCGCGTTTGGCGGCGTGGGAGGCGAGCCGATCTTTTTCGAGCGCGGCGATGGGGCTTACCTGTTCGACATCGATGGCAACCGCTACATCGACTACATCGGCTCTTGGGGTCCGATGATCCTGGGGCACAACCATCCCCACGTGCTCCAAGCGGTTCAAAGCGCGGCGGCGCGGGGCACGAGCTTCGGTGCGCCCACGTTGGCCGAAAACGAATTGGCCGAACTGATTATCGAGGCGGTTCCTTCGGTTGAGAAAGTTCGCCTGGTGAATTCGGGCACGGAAGCCACGATGAGCGCCCTACGGCTGGCTCGCGGCTTTACCTCGCGCGATGTCGTGATCAAGTTTGCCGGCAATTATCACGGCCACGTCGATAGTTTGCTCGTTGCGGCAGGCAGCTCGGCCGCGACTTTGGGGGTGCCGAATTCGCCCGGCGTCACCAGCGGCACGACGAAAGATACGCTTGTGCTTTCCTATAACGACCCCGCCGGATTGGAAGCGACCTTCGCCGAGCACGGCCCACGCATCGCCGCAGTCATCTTCGAGCCCGTCGTGGGCAACATGGGCTGCGTGGCGCCCACGGCGGATTTTCTGAGTGCCTTGCGTGATCTCACGGTAAAGCACGGGGCTCTGTTGATCTGTGACGAGGTGATGACCGGTTTTCGCGTTGCCTATGGGGGAGCCCAATCGCGCCTGGGCATTACGCCCGATCTGACCACGCTGGGTAAGATTGTTGGCGGCGGATTGCCTGTTGGCGCCTACGGCGGCCGCGCGAAAATCATGGACCACGTTCTGCCGGCGGGCAAGGTTTTTCAGGCGGGTACCCTGAGCGGCAACCCCTTGGCCACCGCCGCCGGCATCGCCACGCTGAAACTGCTGCGCGACGAGTCGCCCTACGCGAAATTGGAACAGCTCAGCGCCCGATTGGCCGCGGGGCTCGATCGTGCGGCGACGGTGGCCGGAATACCGCACACGGTTGCCCGCGTCGGTAGCATGATGACCCTCTTCTTCAACCCCGAGGCAGTCACCAACTGGGAGGTCGCCAACGCCTGCGATGTCGAGCAGTTTTCGAAATATTTCTGGGGTCTGCTGGTGCAGGGGATTTACATGCCTTGCAGCCAGTTCGAGGCCCTTTTTGTCTCGGCGGCGCACCGCGCGGCAGACATCGACGCGACGGTCTCCGCCGCCGCTGAAGTGCTGGCCAAAATCGCCCGGATTTAGCCTGTCCGACAACCGTCGAGGACTGTCCCGATTTTGCGGCGGACACCATCCGCAGGATGGTCGGAGAGCAAAATGGGACTGTCCCCTTCTCGAGCCGCGGGCGACCGACGGGGTCCGGACCGGGGCTAGTTGCTCGCCCCCATAAAGACGTAAAATGTCAAAAAAATTTCAAAATTCTTTGCCGGAAAACTTGCAACCCATAGCGACTATAACTATATTCGCACCCGTAGTGCGTAGCCGCGTAGCTAGGCAACCTACATAGTTTCACTGTTTCTTTAAGGAGACCGCTAATGCGTATATCGAAAACGTGTGGTGCGCCTTGCGACCGGCGTATGGGTCGCGGAAAGGTGGCGATGGCTGCTATGGCAGCCCTGTTATTGTTCGCCACCACAGCTCAGGCTCAGACCGATTTTACGATCGATGGCAATCAGAGCTATATGAGCAGAGTTGGGACCGGCTTTCAGCCGACCAATCCCGATGGCAGCTTCAGCGGTCCTTTCCTGGCAAATGCTCCGCAGGACGCTGGACTTGTCAATCCCGGCAGCATTCCCGGCGGAAGCATGAATGCTCAGCTATTCGGGAATCTCTACGCCGTGGTAAACCCAGGTTCGTCGATTCAGCTTTTGTCCGGCCAACTCGCTGAGGGCGCCGGGAATAGCGGAATCAACATGCATGTCGCCACGACGGGGCTCTACCAGCCTGGTCAGGACGGCGCGGGCAATATTTCCACCGTTGGCTCGTATCAGGGCAACTTTGGCCATAAAAATGCCGCGGTTGCCGCTAAGTTGCGAGATTCCGACTGGTCGTTTGACTCTACCTTGAGCATGAACCCGACGTTCACCGCTCCGGCAGCGTTGGCCACCGACGGGTCGGGCAATTTTGACGTGCATGGCACCTTGTTGCCCACAATGACGGGTGTCGAGGATATCATTTCCGGCATTTCTTCGCCGACTAGAATCCACTTGGCGAGCGACTTCGGCCCCCTTCCGTTGGACTTCAACAACGGCCCGGGCGGTGTCGGCGGCTTCCAGCCGGCCGGTACTGTGGTGGGCAACATCGATCCGGTGACCTTTCACCTGGTGCTGCCGATCAACCTCCAGATCTGGTCTAAAGTTAAATCGAGCGGAGTTTTGCTCGGATTTTTCGTTTCGGCCTTCGGTGGCCAAATCGTTGCCGACCCGGCTGTGCCGGAACCGTCGACGATTACGCTATTTGGCTTCGGCATCATTGGTTTGTTGAGCTACGCTTGGCGTGCTCGTAAGCGCAAGGCCTTGGTTGCCTAAGTTTAGTTTGCCTTTAAAAGAAACCTTGAGATTATAAAGAGCTGCAAAGCTCACCACCCACTCCGAGCCCCCGATATGAAATCGGGGGCTCGGATTATTTTTGCGCTGTCCCATGCCGGGCATTAGAAACGATCTCAAACTGGCTTCGGAGAGGGGGACAGTCCCATTTTGCTCCGCGACCATCCTGCGGATGGTGCCCGGCGCAAAATTGGGACAGTCCCCAGCCGTTTTGGCTAGTTCCTTAGCGAGCTTGCTTGCGTTCCCATTCGTCTTCGGCCGCACATAGTCCAGGACATCGATGCGATGGTCTCCGCCACGGACAAGCTGCTCGGCAAAATCGCCCCGATTCAGGCGCTCGCCGTGGGGGGGCCTCCGCTAGGGCTGACCGAGTGCAAACCACTGCTCGCATCGGAGCCTTTTCGCTCGGATTCGCCCGGCACGGTCGCTTGCTGGTTGCTCGTCCCAAACGGTGGGCCCAACTGTGCATTTTGCCCTGCCCCCTCTACAGGAGTAAAGAGTTAAAAAATTTAAAAATTCTTTGTCGGAAAACTTGCAACCGCTCGTGACAATAACTATAGTCAGCATTGTAGTGGGTGGTTTCGCACCTAAACAACGCTGCAAGATTTCACTGTTTCTTTAAAGGAGGCCGCTAATGCGTATATCGAAAACGTGTGGTGCGCCTTGCGACCGGCGTATGGGTCGCGGAAAGGTGGCGATGGCTGCAATTGCAGCCCTGTTATTCTTCGCCACCACAGCTCAAGCTCAGACCGATTTTACGATCGACGGCAATCAGAGCTATATGAGCAGAGTCGGTACTGGCTTTCAGCCGGCCAATCCCGATGGTAGCTTCAGCGGTCCTTTCCTGGCGGATGATCCCCAGAACGCTGGACTTGTCAATCCCGGTACCATTCCCGGCGGTAGCATGAATGCTCAGCTATTCGGGAATCTCTACGCGGTGGTAAACCCAGGTTCGTCGATTCAGCTTTTGACTGGCCAACTCGCTGAGGGCCCGGCGAATAGCGGAGTCAACATGCACTTGGCCACCACGGGGCTCTACCAGCCCGGTCAGGACAACTCGGGAAATATTTCCACCGGTGGCTCGTATCCGGGCAACTTTGGCCATAAAAATCCCGCGCTTGCCGCTAAGTTGCGAGATTCCGACTGGTCGTTTGACTCTACCTTCAGCCTGAACTCGACCTTGACCGCTCCGGCAGCGTTGGCCACCGACGGGGCGGGCAACTTTGATGCGCATGGCACCGTGTTGCCGTGGGCCACGGGTCTGGAAGATATCATTTCTGGTATTACTTCGCCGACCAGAATCCACTACAAGACCGACTTCGGTGCCTACCTACCAGTGGACTTCAACAACGGCCCTGGCGGTGTCCATAGCTTCCAGCCGCCCGGTACTGTGGTGGGGAACATCGATCCGGTGACCTTTCACCTGGTGCTGCCAATCAACGCCCAGGTCTGGGTTAGTGTTAAATCGAGCGGAGTTTTGCTCGGATATTTCGTTTCGGCCTTCGGTGGCCAAATCGTTGCCGACCCGGCTGTGCCGGAACCATCGACGATTACGCTGTTTGCCTTCGGAGTCGTTGGTCTGTTGAGCTACGCTTGGCGTGCTCGTAAGCACAAGGCCTTAGTTGCCTAAGTTTAGTTTGCCTTTAAAAGAAACCTTGAGATTATAAAGAGCTGCAAAGCTCACCACCCACGCCGAGCCCCCGATATGAAATCGGGGGCTCGGATTATTTTTGCGCTGTCCCATGCCGGCCGTTAGAAACGATCTCAAAATGCCTTCAGAGAGGGGGACAGTCCCATTTTGCTCCGAAGGCTGCGCAAAATTGGGACAGCCCCAGTCGTTTTCAGAAAGTTTCTTAGCGAGCCTGCTTGCGTTCCCATTCGTCTTCGGCGGCGGTGCGCCGGAAATACTCCGGCACGAGAGCGAACACGTCGGTTCGCTGCCCCGCGGAAAACAACCGCTGGCCCACCACCCCAATTGTCGCCGCCGTCGGCGCCCACACGGCTCGATCCAGCGCGGTGACTTCGCGCGGCAATCGCTCGACGATTTTTGCCAGACCCGGCCCGGTCACGACACTGCCAGGGACCAGCTCTTTGAGCCATTGCTCGCTCGACACGATTCGGGTCCGCTCGTGGTCGATGAATTCTCCGCTCGCTTGACGCACGAATGAGGCGACGAACAGTTCGCCCCGTTGGGCGTCGAGCACGGCGCAGCATTGCCGCACATCGGCCGGAGCTCGCGATGCGATTGCCAACAGCGTGTGCACCCCGATCGCCTGGCAACCCACCGCGTAGGCGAAAGTCTTAGCCGTCGTCACGCCGATCCTCAAACCCGTAAACGACCCCGGTCCACTGGCCACGCTCACAAGTTGGACATCCGTGGGCCGCCAGTTTACCCGCCGCAATAGGTTGTCGATTTCCGGCGCCAGTGATTGCGCGCTGCGCTGAGTCGGATCGAGTCGATGTTCGGCCAGCACGCGCTCATCCTCAAGCGCCGCGACGGAACCGGTGGTCTCGACGGTTTCAAGGGCTAAGATTCGCATGGATCTAAACTTTTCACTTGTGAGCGGGCAGACAAGGCTCCGGCCGATGCGCGGTTAAGCCGCAGGTGGATACGCGGGCCAAATTCTATCGTCCGTCGTGTTGGCGCGGAATTGGCGCCCTACAGCGATCTAACCGGGCCTTGCACTGCGACGGCGGGTGACTATTCTAAACAATTCTAACGGCGCACAGTAATCAACGATCCACCCTCCCTGTGCAAGGACGGTATCCGAATGACGCTCACCAAGTACTTCGCGGGCTTCGTGACCGTGGCCCTGTGCTCGCTTCAGGCCGGCCGGGCCGAAGATGCTCCGCGGAGCGCCCGGTACAGCATGGTGGAGGACGTCGTTTATGGAAATAAGGATGGCATGGGCTTGACGCTCGATGTTCTAACGCCCGAGACGAATCCCAAGAACATCGGCGTGATCTTGGTTTCGAGCGGCGGTTGGAAATCGAGCAAATCCAACGTGTCGGAACAGAATAAACAGCGTCACAAAGAGCACTGGGTTCAAGGGTTGTTGCAAGGCGGTTATACGATCTTCATCACGCGTCACGGCAGTGCCCCGCGCTATTTTGTTCCGGAGATGATCGAGGACATCCGCCGCAGCGTGCGGTTCGTGCGGATGAATGCCGAACGGTTTCACGTCGACGGCGGGCGGCTGGGGATCACCAGCGGTTCGTCCGGCGGACATCTGGCGCTGGCGGTTGCGACCACGGGCGATGACGGTCGCACGGAGTCCAGCGACCCGGTGGAACGCGTCGGCAGCCGGGTGCAGGCGGTCGTGGCCTGGTTCCCGCCCACCGATTTCGTCAATTGGGGCGTGCCGCAGGGCTTTCGCGGCATCGAAGAACGACGTCCCGGTTTCTTTCAGACCATCTTCGGCCAAGTGACGGACGCCGAAACGCAACTGAAGGCGATTTCGCCGATTTATCATGTCAGCAAGGACGATCCGCCGCTGCTGTTGATCCACGGCGACAAAGACACCACGGTGCCCATCCAGCAGTCGCAACTGTTGAAAGAAAAATACGACGAGACCGATCTGCCCGTGCAATTGATCGTCCAGCCGGGCGGGGGCCACACGTATTGGCCCACGATAATGGACCAATATCCGGCCGTGTGGGCCTGGTTCGATCGCTATCTCGGCCCGCGCTAGCCCGACTTCCCCACTGTCGTTGCCGTCAAGTCACCGCTAGCTAAGAGGCAACTCATTCCAACGTCGCAACTTAGCGACCCTGCT
>JACQFF010000020.1 GCA_016200205.1 Planctomycetia bacterium | reverse complement strand
GGATGGTCGGGGAGCAAAATGGGACTGTCCCCTTGTCCGAGACGGATAGGCTCTAAGTCGCTAATTCAATGCCGCCTCGGAGAGGCGGGCCGTCCCATTGAGCCGCGAAGATTCCGCGATCTTGGGGCAGTCCCCGGCGGATTCGAAATATCGTCTGGGGGCGGACGTGGAATTTCGCGGCTTTATTCCCACTCGATCGTGGCGGGCGGCTTCGAGCTGATGTCGTACACGACGCGGTTGACGCCGGGCACTTCGTTGATGATCCGCGTGGAGATTTTGGCCAATACATCGTACGGCAGACGGCTCCAATCGGCCGTCATGAAGTCTTCTGTCGAGACGGCTCGCACGGCCACCGTGTCTTGATAGGTGCGAGCGTCGCCCATCACGCCCACGCTCTGAATCGGCAACAGCACGGCAAACACCTGTGAGGTCCGCCGATACAATCCGGCCGTCTTGATTTCGTGGATGACGATTGCATCGGCCTCGCGCAGCGTGTCGAGCCGCACTTTCGTGACCTCGCCCAAACAGCGGACCGCCAGCCCCGGGCCGGGGAACGGATGGCGCCAGACAATTTCCTCGGGCAGTCCGAGTTGCAGCCCTAGCGTCCGGACTTCGTCCTTGAACAGGTCGCGCAGCGGCTCGATTAGCTCGAAATTCATATCGGCCGGCAGCCCGCCGACGTTATGGTGCAGCTTGATCGTGGCGGCCGGGCCATCGAGGGCGGCGCCGCTTTCGATGACGTCGGGATAGAGCGTGCCTTGTGCCAGGAACCGGGCTCCGGCCACTTTGGCCGCTTCGTCGCTGAAGCAGTCGATAAAGGCGTGGCCGATGCGCCGCCGCTTTTCCTGCGGATCGGTGATGCCGGTTAGGGCCGTCAAGAACTTGTCTTCGGCTTTGACCACGTGCAGATCGGTGCGGAAGTGATCGGAGAATTCCTCGATCACCGAGGCTTCTTCCGCTTTTCGCAACAACCCGTTGTCGATCAAAATACACGATAACCGCGAGCCGATGGCCCGGTAGATCAGCGCCGCCACGACGGACGAATCGACGCCGCCGGAAAGTCCGCAAATCACGCGATCCGATCCCACGCGCTGGCGAATCTGTTCGACCGTCTGCTGGGCGAAATCACCCAATTGCCAGGTTCCCGAGCAGCCGCAAATCTTGGTCACGAAATTGCCCAATAGCTTCGAGCCCTGCGGCGTGTGAGTGACTTCTGGATGAAATTGCAAGCCGTACACGGGCAATTGCGCGTGCTTTACCGCCGCTATCGGGCAGGTGGCCGTTTTGGCCAGCGGCAGAAAGTCCCCCGACACTCGCGTGACCTGGTCGCCATGGCTCATCCAGACTTCCAGGTCATCGCTCACGCCGTTGAACAGGTCGGCGTGCGACGTGACGTGCACATTGGCCCGGCCGAACTCCCGCGCTGGAGCGTTGTCGACCTTGCCTCCTAGCACTTCGCAGGCCAACTGCATGCCGTAACAAATGCCCAGCACGGGGATGCCCAGATGAAAGATTTCCGGATCGCATTTCGGCGCGCCCGGATCGTAAACACTCGCAGGACCGCCGGAGAGGATGATGCCGCGCGGGGCGATCTCTCGGACGCGGGCGGCAGTGACATTGTGCCGGACGATCTCGCAATAGACGTGCTGCTCGCGGACGCGGCGGGCGATCAGTTGGGCATACTGCGCGCCGAAGTCCAGAATCAGGACTTTTTCATCGGCGACCAGACTGGCTCGCTGGGGAGCCGTGACGGCGGTTGTACGCTTCACGAACATTCGCGTCGGCTTGAGGCCCGCGCGGCCCTTGGATGCGTCAAGTCAAATAAAACGAAAAGGCCCGTCAACACCGACGGGCTTCAAAGGGATGATTATAGGAAGTGGGACCCAGGTGGGCTAGTAGGGGTATGGTTTCAATCTGGTTAGAATTGGGTGTCGTCTTCATGTCCGGGGGTGCCACGTTCACGCTTGCGTGATCATGTGCCGTTGTGTTCAAGCGCACGTATCTCGGGGTGATGCATTGCCCGCGTAACCGAGTGACTCAAGCGTGGCGATTTGCCCGTCGGCGGGCTGCCCATTATAGTAATGAAGTTTTGGGGCCGCGCTTCGAGATCGGAAATCCGTGCTGATCCTGCTGACCAATGACGACGGCATATACGCCCCTGGCCTGGCGGCCATGGAGCGCGAGTTGGAACGGCTGGGGGAGGTGTATGTCGTCTCGCCGGCCACCGAACAAAGCGGCGTGGGGCACTCGATCACGTATTTGAACCCGCTGGTCGTCAAGGAATTGTTCGAGGGCCATCAGCGGCGCGGCTGGGCCGTCGAAGGGAGCCCGGCCGATTGCGTCAAAATCGGCATTTTCGAGTTCTGCCCGCGCTTGCCCGACCTGGTGGTCAGCGGCATCAATGGCGGACTGAATGCGGGGATCAATGTGCTCTATTCGGGCACGGTGGCGGCGGCGATCGAGGGCGCTTTTTTCGACATCACGAGCGTGGCGGTATCGCTGGAGTTCAACGAGCAGGCCCGCTTCGATCGGGCGGCCCGTTTGGCGCGGCAAGTGATCGAGCAGATTCTGGCCCATCAAAAAGCCGGCCCGCAACTTTATAATTTGAATATACCCACCGCCGCATTGGCGGCTTCCGAGCCCGAGATGCGGGTAGTGCCGATGGGGCTGGCCCGCAGCGGCGAGCAGTACGAGAAGCGAATCGACCCGCGTGGCCGCAGTTATTTTTGGGCCCTGTCGGATCCGGTGGTCCAAACAGGGGGGCCCGAGACCGACGTGTCGGCCCTGCGAAAAGGCTATGTGACCCTCACGCCGCTGGAATTTGACTTGACCTTGCGGTCGCTTTTGGCGGAAATGGAGCAGTGGAAATTCGAGTTACCGGATTGGAACTGAGGAACAACCCTGAGACTCTTGCCAGCGGATTGGAGCAGGCCATGAAAACCTTAACGAGCATAGCAGCGTTGTTAGTATTGGTTGTGTGCGCGGGATGCGAATCGAACGCGCCGAGTAGCTCGACCACGCAGGCCGCGCAAGCTGCGCCGGCGCCGCCGCCACCACCACCCGCGGCCCCGGCCGCCGCGGCGGCGCCGGCCGAAGCTGCGGCTTCGGCGGCCGGGCAAGCGGTCACATCCCCACCACCCGCGGATCCGGCCGCGGCTCAGCCTGTCGTGACTTCGCCGCCAACCAATGCGCCGGCAGAGCCGGCCACCGCCGGCGATCCGGCCAATCGAGAAAAAGCGCAAGTGGGTGTCGGCAAGCAGGGCCGGGATTACAAGCCCGGATTTATCACCACGCCGGTGGCGGCCTTCTTCTCCACCGAACAGCGGATCGCGTTCGAGGTTCAAATTCCCCACGCGATGAAGCTCTACAAGGCCAATCACGAGAACAAAGGCCCGAAAACCCACGAAGAGTTTTGGGAAGCGATCATCAAGGAAAACGCCGTGCAGCTTCCCGAGCTTCCCCCCGGCGACAGCTTCATCTACGACCCCAAGACCGAAGAACTCATGGTCCAGCATCCCAAGGACCAGTAACTTTTAGAACCCGGAACGACTACCACAAAGGGCACGAAGAACACATAGAAGCCAGTATCGAAGAAATAGTTCCCTTAGCTTCTTGCCCTTCGCGGACTTTGTGACTTGGTGGTTCAATCTGGGTTAACGGCCCGGCGCGGTCGAGCGCGTTGGGCTGCCGGTGCCCCGTGGATCGGCATCTTCGTAGTCGAAGACGCGATAGCGGTTGCCCTCTTGACGAAGCGTGACTTTGAATTTACGCACGACGTGCTCGTAGGGGATCGTCTCACGAGTTCTCTTCACCTGGACGCGGCCGGTGAAATACGCGTTGGCCGACGGCGGGCTGGTCAGTTGGTTCAAGCGAATCTCCAAATCGCCGCCGATCTTGGCTTCGCCGATCCTGACGCGCGACATCGCCGATTGCACCTCGGCGCGGCGCAGACTGTGGCTCGAAAATAGCGCCAACACCGCGTTTGCATCGTTGCTCTCCAGCGCCCCGGCAATCTCATCGAGCGTGTTCTCGACCTGTTCGGTTTGGGTGACGATGATCCGTTCCAGCACCACGAGCCCGGCGGTCAGCGCCAACACGCCGACCATCGCCGCGATGACCACCGCGCGTCCGGAGCGAACCAGAAAGATCGCTAGGATCGCTTCCAAGCCGATGCCCAGCATCACGCTCGGCCAGGGACTTTCGACGAACCAGGTCATGGTTTTGCTCCCGGGTTCGCTTGGGTCATCGATTGGCCCAGTGCCCGCCTGGTGCGATAAAGAAAGCCCGCGGCAATCGCGAACAGCGCCGTAAAGAGAAGCGTCAGCGGCCACAGCGGAATGATCAATTCTCCGGGGGGCGGCGGCGCCGCGGCCCCCTCTTCGCCGGGCTCACGCGCAGCGCTCGACCCTTCCACCTGCCGGCGGGCGATTTCCTGCCGCCCCTGATATTGCAGTTCCAGCCGCCCCTGCCGCTTGGCGTACTTGGGCGAGATGGCCAACAAAAGCACGACGGCCACCGCGGAGAAGATCATCACCCAAAACCAGGGTGAATCGGTCAGCGATTGGTTAGCGCGCTGGGTGCCGGATGGTTCGGACATGCGACTGATGGACGGCACGGGGTGCGTTCGGGAGAATCACAGATGCCCTCTGCATCATACCATGCGTTGGGTGCGTCGAATTGGGTGTCACTGCTGGACAAGCCAACAGTGGCACACGGAACGGGACTCGCGTCGGCGACGGTTTTAGTGTCCCTGCCGAAAGAAGAGCGGACCGCCGTATTGGGCCGTTTCGCCCAACTGTTCTTCGATTCGCAGCAGTTGGTTGTACTTGGCTATGCGGTCGGTGCGCGAGGCGGAGCCGGTCTTGATCTGACCGGTGGAGAGGGCCACGGCCAGGTCGGCGATGGTCGCGTCTTCGGTCTCGCCGCTGCGATGGCTGGCGATGGTCGTGTAGCCGTTGCGCTGGGCCAATCGAATGGCTTCGATCGTTTCCGTGAGCGTGCCGATCTGGTTGACCTTGATCAGAATGCTGTTGGCCACGTGCTCGTCAATGCCGCGCTGCAAGCGCTGGCTGTTAGTCACGAACACGTCATCGCCGACCAACTGCACTTTGTTGCCCAGGCGCTTGGTGAGCAGGGTCCAACCTTCCCAGTCGTCTTCGCTGCAGCCATCCTCGATCGAGCAGATCGGATATTTTTCAGCCCAGCCGGCCAGAAAGTCGACCAGTGCGGCGGCGTCCAACGACTTGCCGTCGATTTTGTAGGTGTTCTTTTTGGCGTCGTAAAATTCCGTGGCGGCGACGTCGATCGCGATCCAGACTTGCTCTCCCGCCCGGTAGCCGGCTTTCGAGATGGCATCGAGAATCAAATCGAGCGCGGCGCCGTTGCTGGGCAAGTCGGGCGCGAAACCGCCTTCGTCACCCACGGCGGTGTTGAGCTTTTTCGATTTGAGCACTTTTTTGAGATTGTGAAAAATCTCGACGCCGCATCGCAGCGCTTCGTTGAATTCGGTAAAACCCAGCGGCATGACCATGAACTCTTGCACGTCGACCGAATTGTCGGCATGTTGTCCGCCATTGATGATGTTCATCATCGGAGCCGGCAGCAGTCGGGCCCCGGGCCCACCGAGATAGCGGTAGAGCGGCAGCCCGCAATGCTCAGCCGCCGCGTGGGCCACGGCCAGCGAGACTCCCAGGATCGCGTTGGCGCCTAGATTTTTCTTGTTTTCCGAGCCATCCAGCTCGATCATCCTCACGTCGACGGCGGCTTGGTCCAGAGCGTCCATGCCCATCAGCACGTCGGCCAGCCGTTCGTTGACGTTGTCGACGGCTTGCATCACGCCTTTGCCGAGGAAAAACTTCATTTGGTCCGTATCGCGCAGTTCCCAAGCCTCGTGCGCGCCGGTGCTGGCGCCGCTGGGAACGCTGGCCCGGCCGAACGAACCATCCACCAGCGTCACATCGACCTCGACGGTCGGATTGCCCCGGCTATCGAGGATTTGTCGGCCTTGAACGTCAACGATGGAAGTCATTGTGGTTCTCGCGATTTATTGTTTTGTCACGCTTGCCCGCTCCCTCTCCCGTTTTGGGAGAGGGTTGGGGTGAGGGCAGGAAGTTACGAAGGCCTCCTCACCTTGCCTTTCTCCCACGAGCGGAGAGGGATTTAGGGTTGCCTCTCGAAAAACCTTGAGGCCTCACGAATTCTCATTAATTGTACCGTTGTTCGCGGGCCGTTCAGGATACAACGTAACCCTCAACGATGCACCTACTGCGGCTGCCCGTTGCAATGTTGTGTTCGTTAGTCCGTTGTTGAAAGCCCACCGTTCGTCGCCACAATCATAGCCGATATTGAATTCTCGCAAGGTGCACTGCGACCAAAGCGCACGAGCATTTGCGTCGAAAGACTCGATGGCGTCTAACATCGCAGACATATTTCGTTCCGGTTCCTCATGTTGTTCCTCAGTTTCGAATACTGCATACCAACAACTATCCTCTGCATGCGTCACCTGGAGAGCCCGAACGCCATGGGCTTCGAGAAGCGCCGCTAATTCGGTGATATCTCGCGGAGCAACCAGATCAAGGTCCGTGTTGAGATAGCGAATCGGCACAAGTCACCTCGATCGGCAGCGCGTGGTGGGCACTTGTTTGTTTCCGCGTCCCCTTTGGCTACGGGAGAACGGTCCAAAAACGCCCCCTCACCCTGCCCTCTCCCACGAGGGGAGAGGGATTTGTCCTAAACCGGCTGGAACACTTCGACTTTCGTGCCCACCACCATTTGTTTTGTTTTCGCGCGGAACTCTTTCATGTGCGGGGCCACGGCGTGGGCCTGCAAGTTGGCGAGCGTTTTCCACTTTTCGTGCATGACGACCGAGTTGGTCCGCGCGGGCGTATTGGGCGGATCGACCAACGGCACCTCGGCGGTCGGCACGTATTCGACGCAGCCCTCTTCGGCCCGCACCAGCGGCAGCAAGTTCCGTTGCTCGGCCAAGAATTTCTCGCGCATTCCCTCGACCAGTTCGATCGTGGCCACCACGTAAATCATCGTTTTCGTCTCGAAAAGTAACCCAACTGAAGAATCGCCAGGCGAAGCCCGTGAAGTGACGCATTTTGGAATACCCGGCTCGCAAACGCAATGGGGGTACCTACGAAAGACGCGTGCGCTAGCGAATCGTGGCTTGCTCGACGGCGGCGTCAGCGAGAATTTTGGTATCGATGAGACAGCCTGAATCGGGAATGTTGGGCAGTCTGATCGCAAGTTTTCCTGCCGCGTCGATTTCTTGGAATGCCGTATTGTCACAGCACAGCCACGATTCAAAAGGCCACGAAAACGCTTGATTGGATAATGACGACTCACACAAAGTTGCCAATGCCGCCGCCGCGAAGGCCGCAATCCCGTGTTGAGGACCACCACCCACCGCACAGGGGATCTTGGCCTCTTCGCAAGCCTTTTGAATCTCGAGCGCCGGCGTGATGCCCCCCACCTTGCCCAGGTCAATTCGCACTTGTCGGCAGCTTTGTAGGTCGATCGCCTGTTCGACGCGCTCGAGCGACGTGATGCTCTGGTCAAGCGAGACGGGCGTGCGAAGCGATTGCTGCAACATCGCATGGCCGACCAAGTCGTCGGCTGGCAGCGGTTGCTCGATGTATTGGAAAAAAAATCTTCCAAGCGATAAAATATCTCTTGTTGCCCCAGCCTGCACAGCCCGTCGCAATCGATGGCAATCGGCTCTGCGGAAAACGCCTGTCGCACGGCGCGCACCATTTCGAGATCCCAGCCGGGACGGAACTTGAGTGTCAGGTGATCGCAGCCTCGTTCGAACGCCGTACCGATTTCGCCCAACAATTCCTCGGTCGAACCACGCACTCCGAGCGTCGAACTCAGCGGGATGACAGCGACAGTGCCGCCCAGGAGTTGATAGAGGGGCTTTTCCTGTGTCGACGCCGCCAAGTTCCACCAGGCAATGTCGAGAGCGGCCTTGGCATGATGATTGCCTTGAAACGGCCGCAAGAATTCCTGGAGCTTCTCGCCCGAAGTGAGCGATCTTCCCACGAGCTCCGGCGCCATCCAATCGCGCAGGCACGCAAAAGTGCCGGCGGACCATTCTTCGCAATCGAGCGGTCCGCGGGCCAACGTCGTCTCGCCATTGCCGAAACTGTCGCCACTTTGCATGACGACGAACACCGATTCGAATCGTTGGGCCGCCACGTCGGATGTGACAGCGCGCAGCGGCACGCGAAAGATTTGAATCGAGTCGATGTGCATGTTGACAAGTACCGGCAAGGCGCCGGTGACAATCCCAAAAAAGCCGGCTACGTCGGGGCTTCCTGGAGCCGCTGTTCCGTAATCTCGACCGCCTTGAGCAGTCCGCGGGCTTTGTTGAGGGTTTCTTGATACTCGCTGGCCGGGACGCTATCGGCGACGATTCCGGCGCCGGCCTGGATGTAGGCCCACTTGCCCTGCACGACCAGAGTGCGCAGGGCGATGCAGGTATCCATATTGCCGTTGAAGTCGACGTAGCCGACCGCGCCGGCGTAGGGACCGCGGCGATGCGGCTCGACTTCGTCGATGATCTCCATCGCCCGCACCTTGGGGGCGCCCGACACGGTGCCGGCCGGTACGCACGCCCGCAGGGCGTCAAACGCGTCGCGCCCCTCGGCCAGTTGACCGCTGACGTTGGAGGTAATGTGCATCACGTGGCTGTAGCGTTCGATCGTCATCACGTCAGTCAATTCGACCGAGCGATAGCGGGCGACCCGGCCGACGTCGTTGCGGCCCAAGTCGACGAGCATGATATGTTCGGCCCGTTCTTTGGGATCGGCCAGCAGCTCTTCGGCCAGCTGGCGGTCTTCGTCGTCGGTCGCGCCGCGGCGGCGCGTGCCGGCCAGCGGCCGGACGGTCACGCGGCCACCGACCACGCGGACCATGATCTCCGGCGAGCTGCCGACCAAGGTCACGCTGGGCGTTCGCAGGTAGAACATGAACGGGCTGGGATTCACCACGCGCAGCGTGCGATAGATTTCGAACGGCTCGCAGCGGATCTCCAATTGCAGCCGCTGGCTGATGACGACCTGAAAAATGTCGCCGGAGCGAATGTATTCGACGCACTTTTCGACCGCCCGCTCGAAGTCGGCCTGGGCGAAATTCGACTGGAAGACGATCTTCGGTTCGCCTAGCATTTCGATATCGGCCGGCGGCAGCAGGCGCTTGGGGTTTTCGAGTTGCGCTACCAGCTCGTCGACGCGGCGCTTCGCGTCGGCATAGGCGCCAGCCAGGTCGGCGCCGAACTTGTCCAGCCGGGCCATGGCCACGACCACATTGGTCTTGTTCACATGGTCGAAGACGATCATGTGGTCGTAAAACGCGAACGCCAGGTCGGGCAATTGCCGATCGTTCTCCGGAGCGTTGGGCAAATGCTCGCTGTAGCGAATCACGTCGTAGCCGGCATAGCCCACGGCGCCACTGGTGAACGGCGGCAGCTCGGGCAAGGTGGCCGAGCGAATCGCCTCGACGCGGCTCTTCAGCTCCGCGAGCGGATCGTCGACGGTGAAAGCTTCGCTGCCTTCGGCCGAAGTGATCGTCACCTCGTGCGCGCGGGCTTCGATCTGCAAGAATGGGCCGGCGGCCAGAAAGCTGTAGCGGCCGACTTTTTCGCCTCCGATCACGCTTTCGAACAAGCAGGCGGTCGGGCCGGCGTCGATTTTATGAAAAGCCGAGACCGGAGTCAGCGCGTCCCCCAATCGGCGTCGATACACGGGCACAAGCTGAACGCCAGCGGCCAGGCTGCAAAAGGTGGCAAAATCAGGCGAATACTTCATCTATTTCATCGCGCAACGCACATCGCGATTCAGGGCTTCAACAGCGCGCACTACCATTGAACTAGACCCGATGCGGCGCGCACAGGTTCGATCCGTCCAGCTTAACAGGCGCGCCTGGCCGCCACAACGCGCTAGCACGGCCTATCAGGTTTCTCGCTAACTGTTTAAGCGCGTGGGGTGGCCACCGATCCGCCTTGACACCCCGGGGGCTGCTGTTAGAATCCCACTGGCCTTGCACTTCCCTTGCTATAATTGATCTAAAGTGGCTCCAGTTCGCTGAGAGTTTGCGAGCGCCACCGCAGGTCTCCCGCCTGCCGAGAGAGTTCTTGGGGACTCCCATGAAGTGCCAACAGTGTAACAAGACAGCGACCTTTCATATCACGGAACTGACCGGGGGCAAGCCGCAAGAGTTGCATCTGTGCGAGGAACACGCGCGGCAGTACTTGACCCAATCGGAAGAAGAGCCGGCCGTCACGCCCAGCCTGGCCGGCGTGTTGGCCCACCAACTGGCCGTCGGCCAAACGGCCGAGGAACTGGCCAAGCTCGATCAGCGTTCCTGCCCGGTGTGCGGCATCACGTTTTACGAATTCCGCAATCAAGGTCGCCTGGGGTGCCCGTACGATTACGTTTGCTTCAAGTCGGAGCTGGAACCACTGATCGTCAATATTCACGGCGAGACCGAGCACGTGGGCAAGAAGCCGCCGAGGTACGCCGAGGGAACCGAACATCGCACCCAGTTGATTCGATTGCGGCGCGAGATGAAAGAAGCCATCGACGAAGAAAATTACGAACGTGCCTCGCAGTTGCGAGACGAAATTCGCACTACCGAGGAGGCGGCGCCGGACCAAAAGTAGGATCGCGCCGAACGCCTTTCTGCAAAGACGGCGTCCACCGAGTCGGCGAACTATTCTCTCGAGCGCGAGAATGCAGGGAGGATTTCCGAGCGGGATTGGAAAGTTTTAGCGGTGGACCTCAACGAATTAGTACGCACGAGTGGTGAATGGCTGCGCGGGTCCGGACCCGAGTCGGACATCGTGATCAGCAGCCGTATCCGCCTGGCTCGCAACCTGGCCGAGTTCCCGTTTATCAGCCGGGCCAGCCAGAGCGACCGTAGCCAGATCGAGGCCGTGTTGCGCGACCGCATCTTGCAAATCCAAGAATCGGGTGAATTGGAGTACGTCAACGTCAACGAGCTCAAAGTCATCGACCGGCAATTCCTGGTCGAACGCCAGTTGATCAGCCGCGAACACGCCGAAAGCGAAGGCGCGCGGGGCGTCGCCATCGACCGCCACGAGCAAGTCAGCCTGATGATCAACGAAGAAGACCACCTGCGCATCCAGGTGATGCACAGTGGCTTGGATTTGCCAAACGCCTGGGAACAGATCGATCGGATCGATACGCTGATCGCGCAGCAAGTCACCTTTGCCTACCATCCCCGGCTGGGCTTTTTGACCGCTTGCCCGACCAACGTGGGCACCGGAGTGCGGGTGAGCGTGATGCTCCACTTGCCGGCCTTGGTGATTACCCGGCAAATCGACAAAGTTTTTCGCAGCTTGCAGAAGATCAGCCTGGCGGTGCGCGGACTGTATGGCGAGGGTTCGCAGGCCATGGGCGATTTCTACCAGATTTCAAACCAGATCACGCTTGGCAAAAGCGAAACCGATCTGGTCAAGCAGGTCGGTGACATCGTGCCGGTGCTGATCGATTACGAACGCCGGGCCCGCGACTTTTTGGTCCGCGAGAGCCACGAAAACCTGCACGACAAAGTCAGCCGGGCGTACGGCATTCTGCGGACCGCGCAGACCATCAGCTCCGAAGAAACGATGCACCTGCTCTCCAGCGTGCGGATGGGCGTGAACCTGGGACTGATCAGCGACCTGCAAATCCCCACGCTCAACGAGCTGTTCATTCACACCCAGCCGGCCCACTTGCAGAAACTGCGCGGCGTGGAACTCGACACGGCCGACCGCAACATCGAACGGGCTCGCTATCTGCGCCACCATCTGAATAAAGAGGATGGCAACAATTCCGGTTCCGGCAAGAACTGAGCCTGGGCGTTGCAAGTCCGGCCAGTTTTTCACACTGGGTCGTGAGACGACCGGTGCCATGGCCACGGCGGCGGAGCCGTGTTGGCCATTTTCGAACGACTTGGCACGTGCTCGCGCAAGCGTGAGCATGGCACCCCGTTTTTGGCCGCATTGGTACTATGAACCGCCTTGCAGCGGGTCGCACGTGCGTTGTTTTGCCGGGCCCGTGCAGTTAAAATAGAGGTTTAGCCGGCTGCTAGAAAACCGATTTTTCCTTATTTCGATCCGCCCAAAAAGCGCAGAGCCCAACGTGTCGCAGAATCCCGCACAACCGACGGCACCCGATGGCCCAGGCCGCCAACCCCTTCCGCCGGCCACGCGGCGGCGAGTGCAGCAGTGCTTCGAGCATGGCAGCAAGAGCGCCGCGAAAGGCGATTTCGACTACGCCACCGACATGTTCGTGAGTTGTTTGAAGGAAGATCCAGGCAACCCGATCTACATCAAGCAGTTCCTGATCAACTTGTCCAAAAAATATAACGACAACAAAAGAGGGAGCAAACTCGCCGGCATCAAGGGGGCCACGATCAAAGGCTTGATCAAGAAAGCCGCCTATTCCAAGGATTGGAGGTCGCTAATGGCCTCGGGCTTGGACATGCTCAAGCTCAACCCTTGGGACGTTTCGACGCTCTCAGCCATGGCCAACGCTTGCGATGAGACGAAAAACGACGAAGGCCAGTTGACATACCTGAAGTGGGCCCTCGACGTGAATCAAAAGGATGCGGAAGTCAATCGCCTCTGCGGCCGTGCCCTGGCCCGGTTGGGCCAATACGATCAGGCCATCGCCTGCTGGCATCGAGTTACACAAGCCAAGCCGGGCGACGAAGAAGCGATGCGGGCCGTGGGCGATCTGGCCATCGAAAAAACAATCAGCCACGGGGGCTACGAGGGCGCGGAGAACAGCACCGACGTGATGGCCGACAAAGCGGCCAAAGCCGACCGCCGCTCCGAGGCCAGCGCCAAACTCACGCCCGTGCAACAGTTGGAAAAAGCGATCGCCAAAAAGCCGGACGATCTGAGCAATTATCTGGAGTTGGCCGACCTGCACACGCGCGAAGAACGTTTTCCCGAAGCGCAAAAAGTGCTAACCACGGCGCTCGAGGTCTCGGGGGGCGACGTCAGCGTGCGGGAACGACTCGAAGATGCCCAACTGCGCCGCGCGCGGCATCAACTTAAAATCGCCGAAAAACAGGCGGCCGAGAAAAAGACTTCCGAGGCGGTCGAGCTGGTCAAAAAGATGAAAGCGCAGTTGAACGCGGAGGAAACCGACGTCTACCGCACCCGCAGCGAGCGCTATCCGACCAATGTCGGTTTGAAATTCGAATTAGGGTTGCGGCTCAAACGGGCCGGCCAATACAACGAGGCCATCACACTGTTCCAATTGGCCACCGGCGACGCGAAACGCAAGGCCGCCACGCACACGGAGTTGGGCGAGTGCTTCCAATACATCAAACAATACAAGCTAGCGATGGCCAACTACGAAACCGCACTGGCGGCGACTTCGTCGCGCGAGGTGGACCAGCGAAAACTGGCCCTCTATCGGGCCGGCAAGCTGGCTTTGGGACTGGGCGAAAAATATCTGGCCGCCAAAGATCCCCAGGGTAAAGACGAGGTGGAGCGGGCGGATAAGTATTTGAGCGAGTTGGCTGGGCTGGAATTCGGATATAGAGACGTTCCGCAACTACTGGACAAAATCTCCAAAATACGCCATAAAGATTGATTCTCCGGAGCCGCGTTGGGTCCCCACGCTCAATCGGCCGATGTGCTTCCTTCAGGCCGACTCTCTCGAAACCCAGCCATGCCCAATACACAAAGCGCCAAAAAACGTCTCCGCCAAAGTCTCGTCCGCCGTGCTCGCAACCGAGCCGCCAAGAGCATCATCAAAGGACAGGTCCGCAAAGTCCGCGACGCGATTGCCGAGGGCAATCTGGAGACCGCCGAGGCGGAGTTCCGGCTGACCGCCAAAAAGCTCGACAAGTCGGCGGCCAGCGGCATCGTGCACGACAATTTAGCCGCACGCGTCAAATCGCGACTTTCAGCCGCGCTCAAAGCCGCCAAGCAAAAAAAGAAGTAAAAACGACCGGTAGAATTCAGCCGTGACCCTCACGAGCAGCGATTCACGGCGCTTGCGGTTGAGCGTCGCACCAGGCGCGGCAGCGACTTTGATCGAGTGCCGATCCAAGGTCGATTTACCACTCGATCCGCTCGGCATCGAAGACCGGACCCTCGACACAGGTGCGCCGATAGTCCCAACCTCCGTCCTCGTCGCGGACCCGGGCCACGCAGCTAAAGCAAATCCCGATGCCGCAAGCCATCGGCGTCTCCAACGACACTTCACAGCCGATGCCGGCCGCGTGCGTGGTCTTGGCTACCGCCTCCATCATCCGCTCCGGGCCACAGCACACCACGCGGCCGCGGGGCGAGCGGGCAATTACCTGATCGACCAGATCGGTGACCAGACCATGATGCCCGGCGGAGCCATCGTCAGTGCTCAAGCACACCTCTACCCCCAACCGCTCGAAGTCATCGACGCCTGCCAAATAATCTTTCGAGCCGGCGCCATAGCAGAGCGTCACGCGCGGCGCTCGGGCAACGCTGCGCGGCGGATCGCCATATGGCCGCTGACCTAAAGCCTCGCGGGCCAACGCCAAAAATGGAGTCTGCCCGATCCCGCCGGCAACCATGATCAAGTGTTCGGCGCTCGGCGGCGCGAACCCGTTGCCCAACGGGCCCCAGACGTCCAACTGCCCTCCAGGAGCAAATTGCGCGAGTTGGCTCGTCATCTTGCCGAGCACCAGATAAACGATGTCGATCCCCACCGCCGCACCCCCATCGCCGTTGGCCAAAATCGTGTCGTAGAGCGCCAACGGCCGGCCGAGCAACGGATCGTTGTAGTCGGCCAGGCGGACCATCACGAACTGGCCGGGCACGATGCGTCGGGCAATTTGCGGGCAATGGAACCGGACGCGAAATGTGTCGCGGGCAACCCGCACGTTCTCCAAAACGGTCACTCGCTCTTGGCAAGCCCGAAGTGCGTAATGTGCGGTGTCGAGAGCATGGGTCATCGAGAGCTTCCAGCTGGTGATCACGAGTGCGGGCTCATGTGGTCACCAATCCTACTGGCGCAAGTTGTTATTGCCAAGGAGTTTTGTCATCAGTTCGCGGGCTGAAGCTGTCGCAGCTCGTTGGCCATCCGCTCGAAGACTTCCGGCCAATCGCCGAAACGGCGTTGGCGGAACAATCGCATCGTGGGATACCATGGGCAGTCGTCGCGGTCGCGAATCCAGCGCCAATCGGAGGCCACGGAGAGCGGCAGCCAAACCCGCTGGCCCAGGGCCCCGGCCAGATGCGCCACGGCAGTATCGCAGGCCACGACGAGATCCAAGCTGTGCATCACCGCCGCGGTGTCCAAAAATGCCCCGCCCTCCGTGTCGAGCGAACTGGCTAGATCGACTACGGAGAATCGATTGTCCAGCGCCGACAATTGCTCGCTTCCAAGTCCTTTTTGCAAACTGAAAAGCTGGACTCCGCGAACCGCGGCCAGCGGAGCAAAGTCCGCCAGCGGAATCGAACGGTAATGGTCTCCGGAATAAGCCGTCCGCCCTTGCCAGGCGATGCCGATTTTCAATCCTTGATGCCCGCTCAGCTCGCGGCGCCATTTGTCGATCCGTTGGGGATCGGCCGCCAGGTAGGGCACGTCGCGGGGCACGGTGTCGACCTCGGTTCGGAAAATATAGGGCAAGCTCAACAGCGGCGCCTGCACGTCGAACGGCGGCAGCGGGCCCTCTTTCGACACCAGCCCCGCCACGCCCGAAGCGGCCAACAGGGGGATGAGCGATTCCTGCGCGGCCACGATGATATTGTCGCCTCGCTGGCGGGCCAACTTGATATAGCGGATGAATTGCAGCGTGTCCCCCAAGCCTTGCTCGCAGTGGATCAACAGCGTGCGACCTTCCAACGGCGAGCCGTCCCAGCGCGGCTCGGAAAACTGGAGCGTGTCGAACTGCGGACATCGCACGCGGTGCTCGTAGCCCGCCCAGCCTTCGGCGAACTGGCCCATGCTCACGAGCGTCATTCCGCGGGCCGACAGGGCTTGGGCATAGTCGGGCTTTAGGCGTAGCGCTTGCTCGAAGCAGGCGATTCCAAGAGCGGGTTGACCTTGGTCTTTGATCACGGTGCCCAAGTTGTAATGAAATTCCGCCGTCCGCGGCGCCAACTCGATCGCGCGCTCGAAGCATGCTTGTGCATCGGCCAGGCGACTCAGATTCTGCAGCACGGAACCCAAATTGCTGTGCGCCGCGGCAAAGTCCGGCCGGACGCGAATCGCCTGTTCCAAATAGACCATCGCCTGCGAAAGCTCGCCGTCCTCTTTCAAGGCATTGCCCAAGTTGCACAGCGCATCGGCAAAGTCGGGCTTGCACTCCACCGCGCGACGGTAACAGGCGATCGCGTCCTTCCATCGGCCCTCGGCCTGGAACACGTTGCCGAGATTGTAGTGGCCGTCGGCAAGCGTGGGGTGCAACTCGACGACCCGCTCGTAACAAGCCCGCGCCTCGGCCAGGTTGCACTCGTTGGTAAGGATCGCGCCTAGGTTGATCAAAGCCCCCACGTGGTCGGCGTTCAGCCGTAGCGCCTGTTGATAACACGAGACCGCCTCGGGCAACTTGGCTTGCCCGTGTAGCAAGATTCCCAATTGGCAATGGGCATCGGCAAGTTGGGGCTGAAGTCGGATCGTTTGCTGGAAACAGCGGATCGCCGCCTCGATCTGGCCCGTCTCCGCGAGCAGCGTTCCCAGATAATAGTGGACTTCAGGCGCACTGGGCTGGATCCGCATGGCCCGCCAGTAGCATTCGATGGCCTCGGTCAACTGATTCAGCCCGCGATGCGATTCTCCCAAGTTGGCAAAAAACGCCGCTTGCGAGCCGTCGATCGCCACGGCTTGGCGCAAGTACTCGATGGCCCGTTCGAATTGGCCTTGCTGTCGAGCGAGCAGCCCCAGCAGATTCAACGCGCTGGCATGCCGGGGGTCGCGCTGCAAGATTTGCTCGTAGAGCTGGCGAGCTTGTTCCGATTGGCCGCCACGATGCAATGCCAGCGCGGTTTGAAGCAATTCGGCAGTGGTTGGCATGGTTCGGAACCGCTACATCTTGGCGGTTTTGCGGTGGCGATTGGCGGCGAGCGACTTTTGGCCCGGTTTGCCGAGCGGCGTTTTTTTCCGCGGGCGGATCGAGGCACGAGCCGCGGCCGGTTTGGATGACGCGTCACCGCCGATGACGGCCCGAACTCCAAACGCGCTTTTGGCCGGCCTGTTGGCCGCGGGCCGCTTGGGGCCCCGAGGCGATTGTGCGTGGCCTCCGCGCGTGGCTTGCCTCAAACTCTTGAGTTCTTCGCGCATCAGGGGCCGCACCTGGCCCGAGGGCAAATCGGCCAGCCGCACGGGCCCCAACGCGATCCGCTTCAGTCGCATCGCCTTGTGCCCCACGCGCGCCAACAGGCGGCGGATTTCGCGATTGCGACCCTCGTTGAGCACGATTTCCAAGAGCGTGCTTTGCCTGTATTGATGCTTGATCTTCGCCGAGACGACGCGGGCAAATCCTTCGGACAGATGTACGCCCTTGTGCAACTTGTCCAAGTCCTGACGCTCCAGGGTGCCGGCAACTTCCACCTGGTAGGTCTTTTCCACGCCGTAGCGTGGATGCGTCAAACGATTCGCCAACTCGCCGTCGTTGGTGACTAGAATCAATCCCTCGCTCGACATGTCGAGCCGGCCCACGGTGAACAGCCGGCCAGAATAAGCCACCAGGTCGATCACGCGCGGGCGCCCGGACGGGTCGCTGTTGGTGGAGACGACACCGGTGGGCTTGTTGACGAGAAAATAAACGAGCCGAGGTTTGGGCAGCGCCATGCCGTCGACGCGGATTTCCGCCTGGCGCGGGTCGGCCTTCGTGCCCAATTCCCTGACCACGCGGCGATCGACTTCCACGCGGCCCGAGAGGATCAGTTCTTCGCATTTCCTGCGGCTGCCCAGCCCGGCGGCGGCCAGAATCTTTTGCAGCCGCTGGGGGCCGTGGGCTTCGGCCGGCGGCGGAGCGGTTGGTTTGTGGGACGAAGCGGGACGTGGGGACATGGCAAGGCCGGCAGGCTCAGGAGTGGGCATTAATACCCCATCATAATCGGCCGACGAGAGCCCTGGCAGTGGAGCCCTGGAATTTCCAACCTGCGGCGGGGAAGTCGCCCGGGTGGGCCTATTGCGGGGCGACCGCCGAAATCGGGGCGGGAACAATGATCGACGGGGTTGTGCGGGGAGCACGATAAACGCCCGGCGGCGGCGACTGGTGGTAGCGTTCCTGGAAGGTGAGTTCGTTCTGTGCGCGCTCATTTTCCGGCGCTGGGATGTCGTACTGCATCGGGCGGCCGCCGCCGATATAAGGCCCGACGTCATTCAATGGATAAGGATCGAAACGCTGCGCGCGGTTCTGCTGATACTCGGCCGATCCCGGATGAAGGAGACGCGGCGGGGCAATGCTCGCACAGCCCCAGCAGCCCACGAGCGCGATCGGCAGAAATGCAAAGCGTAAAATCATGCCGATATCGCAAACCCCTGCGGTGGCTCGAAAGAAACCCGAACGATTGAGTTGCAAACAGGTGGGCGGCGAATTATAGAGTGATGCCCGCGCCGATCAATGGCGAATTACGCTCGGCTGGCGACCGGCTAGCTACCGAGTGCCAGCAGCGTATGCTGGCTTGGCGTTTGCCCATTGATCAGGGCAGATACGCATCCAAAAACACGGCGGTGTGTTGGGCCTCGATGTTGACGGGCCCCAATTCGGCAGGCAGCAAAACCACTCCACCGCGCTCTAGCGGCCGCTTGCCGGGATCGCCCTCGATTTCCAGAGCCCCCTCGACCACGGCGAGAACGTGGCAACGGTGGTTGCCACCCGCACTCGCAGCGCCAGAAAGTTTCCAGCGGTCGAGTACAAACTTATCGCAGGCGACCAACCGCTCGACATCTCCTCGAGCGGTGGAGTGCGGCTGTTGCACCGCGACCGGGCCATGCTGATAGTCGATCGCCTCCAGGGCTTCCGCGACGTGCAGTTTGCGCGGCTGTCCATCGGGACCCGGGCGGGACCAGTCGTACAAGCGGTACGTGGTGTCACTGGCCTGTTGGATTTCTGCGACCAACAGTCCCGGCCCCAGCGCATGCACCACGCCGGCTGGCAGAAAAAAACAATCGCCGGCGCGGGGCTCGATGCGTTCCAAACACAAATCGCAAGTCCGCCGCGCCACTTCTCGCGCCAGCGTGGCTCGATCCAGTCCGCGCCGCAATCCGGCATACAGGTAACTGCCCGGATCGGCCGCCAGAATTACCCAGGCTTCGGTTTTTCCCAAATCGGGAGGATCGAGCCGCCTCGCGCGGGCGTCGTCGGGGTGGACTTGAATCGACAGTCGCTCATGGGCGTCCAAAAACTTGAACAGCAGCGGAAATTGCTTGACGCCGGCGTGCCGCCCCAATAACTCGTGCCCGTGCTGGCGGACTAATTCGCCGAGCGTGCGCCCGGCCAAGGGGCCCTCGGCCACGACGCTCTGATCCGTGCCGTGGTCCGCGATCTCCCAGCTTTCGGCGTAATCGTTGAAGGGGCCCAAGGGCTTGCCGAGCGTCTCCAGGCGGCGTCCGCCCCACAAATAGCGCCGTAAAATGGGATGGAAGCGGAGCGGATAAAACGCAGTCATGGAAGACCCCAGGGCCGCAACGATTTTGTGAACATCTCCAACTATAGCGTAAACACTGCCGGGCCGTCCAAGGCTTGGTTGCCGGGCGCTCGAAACAGTGCTATTATCGTTTTGAACCCTCCCGACGGCATATCTGCCCAAATCATCAGGCACTGCTGGATTCTCCTGCTCCATGGTTGACCGCGACGAAGACGATTTGTTCAAGCACACCTCGATGACTTTCGGGGAGCACTTGGAAGAGCTGCGCGGCAGCTTGTTCAAGGCCGTGCTGAGCATCGCGATCGGCTTTGGCATCGGGCTGTGGTTTGGCGAAGACGTGGTCAAGTTGATCCAGGTTCCCTTGGAAAAGGCACTGCGCCAGCATTACTCGACGGACGCGATCGAGCGATTCAACGAGCGTGTTCCGGCCGAAATGCGTAATGACCCGGCAATCAAAAAGCTGGTCTTCGAGGAGGGTTTAGTGCCGCAAGAAGCGTTCGTGGCGCCGTCCGACATGCTCAACGAGTTGAAAAAGAAGTACCCCAAAGCATTCGGTGAGCTCGAGCTTCCGCGGGCTGATGCCAAACAGAATTTGACCAAGGACGATCTGATTCGTGTATTCTTGTGGAGGCCCATGTCGGACGATGAGCGCTTGAAGCTGGGAAGTTTCAACGTGCAAGAGCCGTTTATCACCTATATCAAGGCGTCGTTCATATCGGGTCTTGTGTTCGCGAGCCCGTTTGCGTTCTATTTCCTGTGGAGCTTCGTGGCCGCCGGATTGTATCCGCACGAGAAGAAGTACGTTCACCTGTTTTTGCCCATTAGCGTCGGGCTGTTCTTGTGCGGGGCACTGATGGCATTTATTTTTGTCTTTCCGCCGGTGCTGAATTTCTTCTTCGGGATATCCAAATCGCTGAACCAGGACATGCATCCGCGGATCAGCGAGTGGCTGAGTTTTGTGCTGCTCTTGCCGATTTGTTTTGGGATCAGTTTTCAGCTTCCGCTGGTGATGCTGTTCTTGGAGCGGATCCGCATTTTCACAATCCAGAATTATCTCTCGAAATGGAGAATTGCGGTGCTGGTGATGGCCTTCGCTTCAATGGTGCTTTCGCCGGGCGGCGATCCGATCAGCATGATGATGATGCTCGTTCCGCTGGTGGCGCTGTATTTCGGCGGCATTCTCTTGTGCAAGTGGCTGCCGTCGCCGGGCGAGCGAGCGACACGCCAAAGCGATGTGAAGGCGTATGCCGCCACCGATTGAGGCGGCGGCGCATGCTTCGCGGAGACGCAACCACTAAGAGTAAAAGTCCTTGTTGGTCAACGACGGGGCGTTTAGATTGCCTCGCCGCCGCGTTCGCCGGTGCGAATGCGGATGCAGTCGTCCATCGGCAGGACAAAGATTTTGCCGTCGCCGATTTCGCCGCTCTTGCCGGTGCGGCCGCCCTTGATGATGGCGTTGATCGTGGGTTCGACGAATTGCTCGTTCACGGCGATCTGCAATTGCACTTTACGGAGCAGGTTGACGGCGATTTCGTGGCCGCGATACACCTCGGTGTGCCCCTTTTGCCGCCCAAAGCCCTGCACGTCCATGACCGTCAATCGGAACACCTCGACCTCGGTCAACGCGGTTTTGACCGCTTCCAGCCGCTGTGGCTGAATAATGGCGATAATCAACTTCATCGCAGCGAAACTCCCAAAACGCATTTCTCACCACAATGGCACGAAGGACACGAAGATGTGACAGGGACCAGAAACTCCGGTTGCGTGTCGCAAAAGACCGCCGGTGCGATGTTGTCGCCCGTATCTCTCGATGGTCTATATCGCAACCCTTCCTCTCGGTGTTCTTTGTGCGTTTGTGGTCAACTCTTTGCGAGAAATGTGGACTAAGAGCCGATCCGAGAACCGTCGGGGACTGTCCCGATTTTGCGGTGCCTTGGGAGCAAAATGGGACTGTACCCTTCTCCGAGACCGGATAGGCCCTAAAACGAAACCCCGATGCTCTAGTTCTAGCTCGCTGGGTGCTTTAGGGCAACGATGGCGAGCAGTCGAGCCGGAGAATAAAAAAAGCCCCTGGCTTGGGCAGGTTAGGCGGTGACCTACCCAAGCCAACGGGGCATCTTCTGGCCCAGGCAAGAGCCGAAGTTTTCGCCTTTGATTTTGAGCTACTCGCCGCACAGCCAATCGGTCGGCCGTGACGCGCGAATTCCGTTTCGCACAAGGCAGTTTGCAGCCGGCCTCCAACACGCTGCCTGGAACCGGCTTAATGCAAGCTTCGTGCCAAGCGCGTGCGCGGGAAATAATCCGCCCGCCGAATGCGTCGTAAACCTTTGGATCCTGGCTGCTTGCGAAAACGACGATGCGTGGCGGGAAGCTTCCGCGTCGGTTGCGGCTCGCACCGCGGATGCCCAATAATTCGTCACTCGGCGAAGCGCTTTTGCGCATCTGCCGCTCGGGCGCGCAATGAACCCGCCGCCGCTGGCCGACTGGCATCCGATCGGCTTTTGCCTACCAGGATCATGCAAGTGCAAGCAGTAACTGAGTGGCCCAGACAACTTGGTGTCTGGGTCCCGAAGGGACAATAGGACCATTTCGCGGCGTCCACCGCCTCTGAGCCCTCTTGTTGCTTCGCAACACCGACAACAAGTTGTCGGTGGCACCCGAGACATCGTGCAAGCCTTCGCATAATGTTGCTATGCGCTGGCGCATGACCGATAAAAAAGCGCGGGGTGTTGCCATTGCTGGCCACAGCACGCGCTGGGTGTTGGCGGAAATCTCAGGCCCTTGGCCTGTTTTTGCGGACTAGAAGAGGGTGATTACGTCGAAGCCAAATACGGACTGGCTGTTGCCGAAGCCGTTGTTGAATGGCAAGGTCCCAGGGCCGTTCAGCGCGGTGCCCGAGAACCAGTCGAAGCGGGCATACGGTCGAATCGTGGTGTTGGCGCTGTACTTGTAGTTAGGGCCCAGGGTGATTTCATAGAAGCTGCCCTGATAGCCGGAGCGGGCGGTGGACAAGCCGCGCAAGCTGCCGTCGGGAACCGTGTCGAGGAGGCCACCGACGCGAAAGCCTTCTTCGTCGCGGAACCACTCGTAGCGAATGCCATAGGTCATGCAATCGCTGACCTTGTAGAACAAGTATTGGTTCAAGGCGTACCATCGGGCTTGATGGCCGCTGACAAGCGCATTGGCCTGGTAGGCGAAGTCAATTTGACCAACCCAGGTCAATTTGTCGCTGATCTGCTTGAGCGGACGGCTATAGACGTTCGTCTGCAAGTAGCGGAAGGAGAAGTTATGGTTTTGGTTGAGCTCGTTGCCGGCTATGTTGTCGATGTTCAACGACGAGCCGTCGGAGAATTTTTGCGTATAGGTGCCGATGAAACTCAAGTTCGGGTTCGAGTTGTCAAAATTATCCCAGCCATGCATCACGCCGCCGCCTATCGCCACGTTCTCGCTGGCCGTATAGGTCGCGATCGCGCCGGTCATGGTGTACGGTTCGTTTTGCGGGCACCAAGCCTTGGTCGAGAAGAAGTTGCCACTTGACGGCACGAATTCGTAGCCCACGGGGCAAAAATAGTGACCCACCTTGAACTTCCAGTCGTTCACGGCGGCTTCGACATAAAACTGGGGAAACGAGGTGCCGTAAAACCGCTGAGTGCTGATCTTGGGGGAAGTGAAGTACCCACGCGTTTCCAAGCCCGATTCGGTGTTGAAGCGGTAGTCGCTGCCGAACAACACGTCCGCCCGATACCCGAAGTCCGTGCCGCAACCGTCGGTGTTGGTGGTTTTTTCCGCGTAGAAGTACAGTTGGTTGAGTTGGTAATCGTTGGATCGATCGGTCCAGCCCACCGGTCCGTTGAAGCGATCGGCCGGGTTGCTTGGGTTCCAGGTGTAGCTCTGGGCCAACCAGCCGGCGATGTTGACGCCGTTGCACTTTGCGCACGGGAAGCAGTCGATGAGCTTCCGTTGCTCATTCAAGTCGCAGCAGGGATTCAAAAAGCTGCCGGGCGCGAGCAGTCCGCAACCGCTGTTGCAGTGGTTCGAGCAGGCACCGCGGCACGCGTCACCATCAGCAGCCGGCGCTGCGGCCGGTGGTTGGTCGCTGGGCGACTGGCCGTCGTCCTGCGCGTAATTGCTGTTGTAGTCGAGCGCTGTTTGTTGCGCGAGTGCGGGTTGCCCCGATCCGCTCTGAGCGTAGGCGGTCCCGGCCGACAGCGAACCGGCTATGGCACCGGCCAGCGCCAACTTCGACAGTTTCATATGGGAGTTGACTAGTAGATCGTCACCAGGTCGAAGCCGAGTAAGGTCTGGCTGTTGCCGAAGCCGTTGTTGAACGGCAAGGTCCCAGCGCCGTTCAGCGCGGTGCCGGAGAACCAGTCGAAGCGAGCGTAGGGGCGAATCGTGGTGTTGGGGGTGAACTTGTAATTGGCACCCATGGTGATTTCATAGAAATTACCCTGGTAGCCGGCGCGGGCCGTGGACAAGCCACGCAACTCGCCCTGATTTGTCGTTCCCAAGAAGCCGCCCACGCGGAAGCCTTCTTCGTCGCGGAACCACTCGGAACGCAGACCATAGGTCAAACGGTGGCTGACCTTATAGAACAGGTATTGGTTCAAGCCGTACCAACGGGCGACGTGGCCATTGAGCAAGGCGTTGCTCTGGTAGCCGAAGTCGCTTTGAGCGACGTAGTTGAGCTTGTCGCTGATTCCCTTGAGCGGACGGCTATAGACGTTGGTCTGTAGGTAGCGGAAGCTGGTGACGGCGCCCGCGGGACTGGTCGCTTGATTGGGTTCGTTGCCGGCCGTGTTGGCAATCGCCAAGGAGGCCCCGTCGGAGAACTTTTCGGTATAGATCCCGATAAAGCTCATGTTGTGGTTGGCGGTATTGTCGAAGTTGTCCCAACCGTGCATTACACCGCCGCCATACGACACGTTCTCATTAGCCTGATACGTGCCGATGATGCCAGTCATGGTTTTTGGTTCGCCGTATTGGAAGGTATAGGGCAAGCTTGGGAAGAAGTTGCCGGTTGTCGGCACGGTTTCATAGCCTACCGGGGCATACCAGCGACCGACTTTGACCTTCAGGTTGTCGATCGCGACTTCCCCGTAGAACTGGGTGAAGGCGGTGCCGTAAAAGCGCTGCTGGCTGATCCTGGGGTTCTGGAACTCGACAGGTCCTTTCGTTTCCAAACCACTCTCGGTGTTGAAGCGGTAGTCGGTCCCGAACATCACGTCCGCCCGATAACCGACGTCGACGCCACAGCCCTTGGTGTCGGTCACTTTTTCGGCGTACAGGTAGAGCTGGTTCATCTCATATTCGCGGGATCGGTCAGTCCAGGTCACAGGACCGTTGAACTTGTCGCCGGGATTGGCGGTGTTCCAGGTATAGCTCTGGGCCAACCAGCCGGCGATATTGATCCCCTTGCACTTCGCGCAAGGAAACTGGTCGACCAGTTTCCACTGGTCGCCTAAATTGGTGCAGCAGGGGTTCAGCAGGTCGCCGGATCCCCATCCGCAAGGGTTGTCGTGGAAAAGACCGGCCGAAGAACCACATGAATTGCAAGCGGCGGCGGGGACGGCCGGCGCAGCACCATTGTCGCTGGGCGGCTGGGCATCGTCCTGCGCATAATAGCTATTGTATTCGAACGCTGTCTCCTGCGCGGGTACGCCTTGGCCAAATCCGCTCTGAGCGCAGGCGGTCCCGGCCGACAGCAAACCGGCTACGGCACCGGCAAGCGCCAGCTTCGAAAACTTCATATCCGTTCTCCAAGCCTTCGAAACGGGGGTGTTCCTCGAGAACACTTAGGTGGGCGGGTGAGAAATCAGGCAGGAACCAATAACAAGAGCCGCCTAGTCTCGCTTGAGGTCCACATGAACTGCTATCGGCGGGCCACGAAATCCGAATTCACCCGAAAGATCGCATATTCGGGCTAGAACAGCTCGACGAGCAACAGCTTAGGAAAGGCTTGCCGGTGGTAACGGAATTGAGCCCCGCTGTCAGCACCGGTGCGGCGCGTACAAGGCCTAAATTCGTCAGCCGACAGGCAGAAAAAACGACGGCAAGCCGCGCCGTCGCTTGCGCGGAAGAGGTTGTTGCTAAGGATCTCCAACAAAACCACATCGGAGCGCGCGACGGTGCCCTGTTTGGCCGCGCGGAATCGGCAAAAACGGGGCCGTCCCCACCCGTTTTATTAGAGCGCTTTAGATGGCAGGAGCAGTCGTGAGATCTTCGAAAAGGGCTTCGACAAACTCATCGGGCACGAACAGGGTCAAATCCTCGGGGCGCTCGCCGACTCCCACGTATTTCACCGGTAAACCGACTTGCTCGCGGATCGCCACGACGACCCCGCCCTTGGCGGTGCCGTCAAGCTTTGCCAAAACGATCCCGGTACAATGTACCGCTTCGGTAAAATGTTTGGCCTGGCTGATCCCGTTCTGGCCGGTGGTAGCGTCCAGCACCAACAAGACTTCGTGCGGGGCCGCCGGAATCTGTTTGCCGATAACGCGATGAATTTTGGTCAGTTGCTGCATCAGGTTCTGCTGCGTCTGGAGCCGGCCGGCGGTATCGACGATGCAGACGTCGGCCTTCGACTCGATGGCCAGCGCCACGGCCCTGTGGGCGACGCTGGCCGGATCGCTGTTGGGCTCTCCCCTGACGATCTGGGCTCCCAGCCGGTTTGCCCAGATCGTCAATTGTTCGACCGCCGCGGCGCGAAACGTATCGGCCGCGCCAAGCACCACGCGTTTGCCTTGCGATTGGAACAGGGAGGTCAACTTGGCGATCGACGTGGTCTTTCCCGCGCCGTTAACGCCGGCGACCATGATCACCGTTGGGCCCTCGGGGGCAAAGCGAATCGGCGCCTCGTCCTGGACCAGCAGACTTTTGAGCTTGGTCTTGACCGTGCAGAGCAGCTCGTCCATCTGCATCACTCGGGCGCGATATTTCGAGCCGGTTTCCTCGACGATCGCGCCGGCGGCTTGAACCCCCATGTCGGTCTTGATGAGCACGCCGAGCAGCTCTTCGAGAAACCCATCGTCCACCAGCCGACCTTGGCTCTTGAACAGGTCGCGGACGTCGGTGTTGAGCAGTTGAGCGGTCTTCTTGAGACCCTGCTTGATCTTGTTGAAAAAACCCATGATGCCTAGTGCGGGAAAAGGGGATGCGGGGCGAGAAACTTTTTGGCAGCGGTTCGTCGGGGCCGTCGGCGGCCGTCAAAAGCCTTCAATGCTTTTCGTGGCCCACCAGCAGCCGGTCGAGAATGCCGTTGACGAATTGGGCCGATTGTTTGCTGCCGAATCGCTTGGCCAATTCGACCGCTTCGTTGATGGCCACCCGATCGGGTGTTTCGGAATAGAGAATTTCATACGCGCCCAACCGCAGCACGTTGCGGTCGGTGGCCGCCATGCGGCCCAGGCTCCAGTGATCGGCCGTCTGCGAGAGCACGTGGTCCAATTCCAGCCGATTGCGGCGCACGCCGGCGATCAGCGAACCGGCGAACTCCACCAGTTCCGGCCCCTGCAGCCGATTGCGCACAAACCCCTCGTCATCAGCCGGATTGTGCTCGGGATTCAAATCGTCCTGGTAGAGAACTTGCAAGGCGACTTCTCGGGCTCGAGTGCGACGGGCCATGGGCGAAAAAACTCCTTTTACACTTAGGCTAACTTTGCGAGCAGGTTGACCATTTCCAACGCAGCCAACGCGCACTCGCTTCCCTTATTGCCAACGTTACCGCCCGAGCGATGAATCGCCTGTTCGAGCGTATCGCAAGTAAGCACGCCGAACAAGACCGGCACGCCCGAATGCAGCCCCGCCTCGCCCAAGCCGACGCTCACCGCGCGATTGATGTGCTGGTCGTGGGTCGTCTCGCCGCGGATCACCGCGCCCAAGCAAATCACGGCCACGTAGCGACCGCTCTTGGCCATCCGGTCAGCGACCAGGGGAATTTCGAATGCGCCGGGCACCCAGGCCACGTCGATGCTCTGGTCGCTCACGCCGTTTTCCGCCAGCGTATCGAGCGCCCCCTGCAATAATCTGCCGGTGATCGATTCATTGTAGCGTGACACTACAATGCCGAACGATCCTCGGGGAGCCGTCAGATTACCTTCGAACACGCGTGGCACCGGAAAAAACCTTTTCGAAAAAACGCGCCTGGCTGCCACTGCCGGTTTGTCGAGCAGTGCGGAACAAAGCGTGGCTCCGAGACACTGCTGGACAAGCCGGCCGTGGCACCGGAAACAAATTCCCTGACGCCGCGCTACGATTTCATGCTCATCAGAAATTCGGCGTTGGTCTTGGTCTTTTGCAGGCGATTGACCAACAGTTCCATGGCGTCCGGACCGTTCATGTCGTTGAGCACGCGGCGCAAGATGCACACCCGGCGGTGCTCCTCCGGATCCATCAGCATTTCCTCGCGACGCGTGCCGCTGCGGCTGATGTCGATCGCCGGCCAGATGCGCTTGTCGACAAGCCGCCGGTCCAACACGATCTCCAAATTGCCGGTGCCCTTGAACTCCTCGAAAATCACTTCATCCATCTTGCTGCCCGTGTCGATCAGGGCCGTGGCAACGATCGTCAGCGAGCCGCCTTCCTCGACCTTGCGGGCCGAGCCGAAGAACCGCTTGGGCCGCTGCAAGGCGTTGGCGTCGACGCCGCCGGAGAGGATCTTGCCCGAGTGCGGGCATTCCGAGTTCCAGGCCCGAGCCAACCGCGTGATCGAATCCAGGAAAATAATCACGTCGTGGCCGTATTCGACCATTCGCTTGGCCTTCTCGATGACCATTTCGGAAACCTGGATGTGGCGGGAGGCCGGTTCGTCGAAAGTCGAGCTGATTACTTCGCAATTGGGCCCTTTGACCTGCCGCTCCATGTCGGTGACTTCTTCCGGGCGTTCGTCGATCAACAGCATGATCACGTACACTTCGGAGTGATTGACGAGCACGCTTTTGGCCATTTTTTGCAGCAGGATCGTTTTGCCGGCCCGCGGCGGGCTGACGATCAATCCGCGTTGGCCGAACCCGATCGGCACAATCAAATCGACCACCCGCATCTCGGTTTCGTCGAAAGTGGTCTCCATCACGACGCGCTTGTCGGGGTGCAGCGGCGTGAGGTCGTCGAAGAAGACTTTCTCGGCCAGTTGATTGGGATCCTGATAGTTGATCGCCTCGACGCGCAGTAGCGCGAAATAGCGCTCGTTTTCCTTCGGTGGACGGATCTGGCCCGACACCGTGGCGCCAGTCCGCAGTCCGAACCGGCGAATTTGGCTGGGCGAAACGTAAATGTCGTCGGGGCACGACAGGTAGTGGTAGTCGGGACTGCGGAGGAATCCGAAGCCGTCGGGCAGAATCTCCAGCGTGCCTTCGCCGAACATCAAGCCGTTGAGCTTCACCCGCTCCTTGAGGATCTTGAAAATCAGATCCTGCTTCTTGATGCCCGTGATTTCCGATAGGTTTTCCTTGCGGGCCTGCTCGATCAATTGCGGCATCGTCATCCGCTGCAATTCGGCGATGTGAATGTCGCCTTGCTTGATCTGCTCATAACGGTCGTGGGTCTCATCGCCGAGGTGAGCGGCCTCGTCGGCCAACTCTTCGGCGAGGCTCAGCGGCCCGTTGTCGCCGGCATGCTGAAATTCGTCGGGTTGAATGTGTGGCGGGGTCGCTTTGCCAGCGCCTGTGCTTTTGGTTTCAGCCATTTGTCACGATACTCCTGAAAGGTCGTAAGCTGACACGCAGAAGGTGCCAACGGCAGGTAAGGGGATTCCTACGGGACAAGACATGTTGTGGGACCTTTTCGAAAGGTCAATTGATCAACGAACCAACGCCTGTTGCGTGACCGCGACCTTGCTCGAGGGCCAAAGATCGCGACTCCTTATTCGCCAAGCGCAGGAGGCTAATTCGGTCGGGATGAGCCGAGGAGCGAGTGCCAAAAATGCTCGATCTGAGCTTGGGCCGATTCCGGAGATCCGGAGTTATCTATTACCAGATCGGCAAGCTTTCGCTTGGTTTCCAGCGATTCTTGGACGGCCTCACGACGGTCAAAATCCTCCCGAGTCCAACCTCGCGCCAACGCACGCGCCCTGCGCAATTCGCGCGGAGCATCGACAAAAACAATTCTATCGCAAAACTTGTTCCAACCCGACTCAAACATCAGCGGCACATCCAGCACGACTGCCGAGACCCCTTTTTGCTGACTTAGTTCATTCACTTGCTCGCGCACCAATTG
>JACQFF010000208.1 GCA_016200205.1 Planctomycetia bacterium | reverse complement strand
GCCAACCTGGATGGCGAGGTGATCGACGTACCCGTATGGCATGGCAAATTGGTCAAAAAGGGAGAGCTTCTCGCGCAGATGCGCAACATCGACTTGGAGGTCAAGATAACCGACACGAACGGGCAAATCGAGGCGACGCGCGCTCAGCTTTCCAGCGTGAACAGCAGCATCAACGGCAGGCCGTCGCCAAAAGCCGAAGAGATGAATCGACTGCGGGGCGAGCGGTTAAAGCTGGATTCTCAACTGAAAAGTCTCCAGCTCCAATTGCAGCTCTATCAGGAAAAAACAAAAAAACTCAAGGTGGTCAGCCCGATCGATGGCCAGGTCGTGACCTGGCAGGTCTATGAACTGTTGATTTATCGCACCGTGCAACAGGGCAGCGTCCTGATGAAGGTCGTCGAGCCGGCCGGCGATTGGGAAGTGGAGGTGCAAATGCCGGAAGATCGCATGGGCTTTATCTCCGACGCGCAGCGCAGCGTCGGCGAACAGCTGCCGGTGAAATTCATCACCGCCACGAAGCCGGGCGAAACGCATCTGGGCACCGTCAAAGAGGTCCACCGCAGCGCCGAAGTGCGGGGCGAAGAGGGAAACACGGTGCTCCTGCGGGTCGCCTTCGATAAGAACGAGCTTACGGATCGGCGGGACGGCGCGGTGGTAACCGCCAAGGTGTACTGCGGGCGGGCACCGATCGGATATGTCTGGTTCCACGACCTGGTTTCGTTCTGGCAATCCAAGGTTTGGTTCCGAATTTGGTAACACTTTTGTTCCGCGCCGCGCGCGCTTTCCACCGCGGCTTTTGGTGCAAGCGAGGATTTCATGCTCAGCAACTCCCTTTTCCTGACTATGGCCTTGGCCTTGGCGGCGCCCGCTGCGCCGGGGGCGAATCCCCTGCCGGCGGAAGTCTTCGTGGACAATTGCAAGGTGGTCTCGATCGAGGACCAGGAGGTGCCCGGAACAGACGCCGGCGTGTTGGCCACGCTCGAGGCCAAAGAGGGAATGCGTGTCAAGAAAGACCAGGAATTGGGCCGCATCGATTACCGCGAAGCCGAAGCGCAGCGGAAGATCAAGCAATACGACTATGAAATTGCCGAAATAAAGGCCAAGAGCGACGTCACTGTCCAGTATGCCGAGAAGTCGGCGGACGTGGCCAAGGAAGCCCACCACAAGGCCGAGGTCGCCAATGAGAAGAGCAAGAATACGATTACTGCAATCGAGGTCATGAAGCTGTTCCTCGAGTACGAGAAGGCCGTGCTGACCATTAAAAAGGAAAAAGAAGGGCATGACGAGGCGAAGCTCACCGCGAAAGCCAAAAAAGCCGAAGTGGACGCGGCCGACGTCGCGCTCGATCTCCGCATCCTGTACGCGCCATTTGACGGCGTGATCGTCGAAGTGAAAAAACACCCCGGCGAATGGGTCGCCCCCGGCGAAGCCGTGGTGCGGATCGTGCGCGTCGACCGCTTGCGGGTTCACGGCACCCTGAACTCCGCGCAGTTTGGCCCCGGCGACGTCGAAGGACGCCGGGTCACGGTCAACGTGTCGCTGCCCCGCGGAGCTACCATCCCGATCCAGGGAAAAATCATCTTCGCCAGTCCGGTGGTCGACGTCGGCGGCAAGTTGCCCGTGTACGCAGAAATCGACAATCCCATGGACGAAGATGGGCGGCCGGTCGTGCGGCATGGGTTGGACGCCACGATGACCATTCATCTGAAGGATTCCCCGGCGGCGGCGGCTCGCACTGCCCCGCGCAAATCAGCCAGCAACAATTGAGCGTCGTCGAGCGCCGATTTCTTTCGATGGGCGCGCCGCTAAAAGGTTGAGCCGTTTCCATGGTAACCTTGGCCGATAGTTTGGTATCCAGTTCCGCTCGGATGCTCCCGATGCGGATGCGGCCCGACTTGTCGGCCCTGCAGCAGCGCTATCAAGGGCAGGTCTACTGGGTCCTCAAGGAGCCGGTCGGGTTGCACTACTTCCGCTTTCAGGAGGAAGAGTACGCGATTCTGCAAATGATGGACGGTCAAACGAGCTTGGATGAGATCAAGATCGAGTTCGAACGCCGCTTTCCGCCGCAAAAGATCACGGTGGAAGAGCTAGGCAACTTCGTCGGCATGCTCCATCGCAATGGACTGGTGATTGCCGACGTCGCCGGTCAAGGCGAGCAGCTTCGCAAGCGCCGTACCGAGCGGAAATGGAAAGAGTTCTGGGCCGGGTTTGCCAACATCTTGGCCTTGCGTTTCAAAGGCATCGACCCGGAACGCATTTTGAACTGGCTGTATCCCAAGGTGGCCTGGTTTTATTCCCTGCCGGCCCGCATTGTCTGCCTGCTGTTGGCGCTCTCCGCCTTGACGCTGATCACGGTGCAATTCGATTCGTTTCACAACAAGCTACCCACCTTCCACCAATTCTTCGAAGCGAAAAACTGGATTTATCTGGGCGTTACGCTGGGCATTACCAAGGTCATTCACGAGTTTGGACACGGCCTGACCTGCAAGCATTTCGGCGGCGAATGCCACGAAATGGGCGTAATGTTCCTGGTGCTCACTCCCTGCTTGTATTGCAACGTCTCCGACTCCTGGATGCTGCCGAACAAATGGCATCGCGCGTGGATCGGCGCCGCGGGAATGTACGTCGAAATCGTGATCGCCTCAATCTGCACTTTTTTGTGGTGGTTCAGTTCGCCCGGCTTGCTGCACCAGTTGTGTTTGAGCACCATGTTCGTCTGCTCGGTGAGCACCGTCATGTTCAACGCCAATCCGCTCTTGCGGTATGACGGCTACTACATCCTGTCGGACATCATGGAAATTCCCAACCTGCGGCAAAAGTCCAGCTCGATCCTCAATCGCAAGCTGGGGGCCTGGTGTTTGGGCTTGGAAGAGCCGGAGGATCCTTTCTTGCCGCAGCGCAACCAGATTTTCTTCGCGCTCTACACCGTCGCCTCGGCCGCGTATCGCTGGCTGATTCTGTTTGGAATCATCTTCTTCTTGTACAAAGTGTTCGAACCGTATGGCTTGAAAGTGCTCAGCCAAATGCTGGCTCTCGTCTCGATCGTGAGCCTCGTGGCCGCGCCCTTGTATAAATTGGGAAAGTTCTTCTACGTACCCGGAAGGCTCGACAAAGTGAAACGCACGAACCTGAATATCACGTTGGGTATTCTGACCGCCCTGGCACTGTTCATCATCTTCTGCCCCCTGCCGTATCGCGTGCTGTGCACGCTGGAGATCAAACCGCGGGGCGCCGACCCGGTCTACGCCAAAGTGCCGGGAATCCTGGAAGAGATCAACGTCAAACCAGGCCAGCAGGTGAAGACGGGCGATCATTTGGGCCGGCTGAGCAACGTGGACCTGGAGTTGGACATCAGCGACATCGAGTCCAAGATTGCCCAACAAACCGCACAATTGGCCATTCTCACCAACGATCAATTTGTTTTACACAACGAGGGAGCGGCCAAGGAATTGCCGGAAGTCGAAAAACGGCTCGAAGCGCTGCGCGAGCAATGGAAGGAGAAAAAGCAAGACGAGGCCCGCTTGCAGCTTGACGCCCGCGCCGACGGCACGGTCATGCCGCCGCCCGAGGTGCCCTCCAAACCGGAACACGAAGGCGACTTGAAAAAATGGTCCGGAAGTCCGCTCGATGAGAGGAACCTGGGGGCTTACCTGATACCCCCGGCTTTGTATTGCCAAATTGGCAACCCTCTCAAAATGGAAGCGATTCTTTACATCGATCAAGACGACATCGAGTTCCTGCGGCCCGAGCAGGCCCTTTCGATCAAGCTCGATGAAATCCCCTACCGCACGTTTCACAGCAAGATTGCCGAAATCGGCCCGGAAGTGAAGTTCACTCCACGTCAGCTTTCGAGCAAGACGGGCGGCCCATTGATGAGCAAGCAGGACGAAAGCGGCACGGAACGGCCGATCAACACGTCGTACCAGGCTCGTTGCGATTTGGACCTTGAACCCGCCGACGCCGGCAAATTGGTGCAAGGCCTGCGCGGCACGGCCAAAATCCAAGCCGAATGGCAATCGATCGGCCAGCGTTTCTGGCGTTACATGGTCCGCACGTTCAACTTCAAGCTCTAGCGTAGCGCAAGGGCGCGAACGCCATCCGGCGGCAGGTTGCCCACGGCGTCGAACGGCAGCTCGCGTGGCGAGGCGATGATTTCCAAATCGCGTCGCTGGCGCGATTCGTCCAAGTACGCGGCCGAGCATTCGACTTCCCGCAGTTCCAAAGTATTGCGGATCCAAACCAGCTTTACCTCGGCCGGAGCAACCATGCCGAGCGTCGGCAGGGCAGCCTCGAGCACGGCCCGATCGGTCGGAAAGTCGAGCGGCATCATGGCGGCCGCGATGTGGCCGGCCGTGAGGCAGTTGATGCGCGTGACTTCAACGTCGGTCTGTTGGATGGCGCGCGTGGTGCAAAACTCGGCCAGGCCGATTCCGGTCGCGTTGCCGTGCGTGGCTTCGGTCAATCCGCGGACGAAAATGCTCTTCACCTTGGGAAACTCCTTGCTTCCGGGCCGATGAATTTGGAACTTTCGACCAACTACGTTGGTGTCCATTCCCGAGCCGCTGACGTCCTTGCCGATTTCGTCGATGATCAGAAGGTCGACTCGGTCGAACGGGAGCCGCGGCATTAGCTGTTTGGCCACGACCAACAGTTCTTTTTCGCGCGTTTCGAACTCGCCCGGCGCAATGCCCACGATGTGGGCCGTCTGATCGTAGCCGTTTTCGATGATGCCCAGTCCCGCGACGATGTGGCAGGCCTCGAGCACGCGGCCGGCCACGCTGCGCACGATCTGAGAGAAGCTGTGGTCCTGGATCGCCCGGTGGTAGATTTTTGCCCCTTCGTGCTTGCCCAGTCCGATAAGCATCATCTTCATCAGGCCGCTTTCGATGTCGCCCGCGAAATCGGTATGCGCCTTGATGCGATTGCAAACTAAAACGTGATCGGCCGCGAAGGCGTGGCGATCGAAATGGACGTCGAATCCTTCGGCGGTCTGGCAGACGATCACGGTTTCCATGCTGGCGCGAATGGGGCAACCGCAGAAGGCTTCCGTAACGCCATACGATTGGAGCACTTGCCGCTGCCCTTCGCCGGTGCCGCCGCCGTGGCTGCCCATGGCCGGCACGATGAACGGCTCGGCCCGCAAGGTTTTCAAATGCTCGATGATGGCCTTGGTGATCAAGTGAATGTTCGCGATGCCGCGGCTGCCGACCGTGACAGCCACGCTCTCACCCGGCTTGATCTTCTCTTCGAGTCGTAACTTGCCGAGCTGCCGATGGACTTCCCCGGCAATCTCGACCACTCGAGGAGCCGCGAAGATTTGCCGCAAACGGAAGATCGGGGGAAAGGCTGGCATGGCGGATTTGAGCCACTCTCGGTTAAAGTTCGTGCGAGGTTCTGGCCGCATGCACCGAGCTGCTAGCACGCCGGCCGAGCCGAGTTCCAAAAGACGGTAAGACTGCCAAGATCATCGGCCGATGGCTTTTATCCTAGCCGGTAAAACTTTGCTCGTCGACATTGCGGATTATTTCGCGCCGCCAGCCGATTCAATAGATAGGCCGCCGCTCGCTTTCAATCCCGGTCCCGTCCAGAAGGTCCACACGCAACCTCCGCCGAGATTTTGCCATGGCCACGGTCGAAGCTCACCGCTCCAAGAAATCGAATCCGCCGCAGCCCGCCGAACCTGCTGAGCCGAAGCCGCGCCGCCGTTTCGGCCGCTGGATCGCCTTGGCCCTGTTGGCTGCAAGCCTGTACTTCGCGCCTGCGATTGTCGGCAGCACGCCGCTGGGGCAGTGGATTTTGACCTCGGCCCTGCACTTGGACGGCACCCTGACGTTGGGTTCGGCGTCGCTGGGCTGGTTCTCACCAGTGGTCGTGGAGAATCTGGCAATCGTCGACCAGACCGGGGCCCTGCTGCTGCAAGTGGACTCACTGCGAAGCGATAAGCCTCTCATAGCCATGCTTTTGGATCTTGCCGATCTGGGCCGCTTCCACGTGGAGCAACTCACGCTGCACCTGGTAGCGAGGGAAAAAGATAGCAATTTGGAACAAGTGTTCGCCGAGCTGCTTTCTCGCGCAGGTGGCAGCCCCGTGTCCGCGCAACTGGTCGTCACTGCCGGCACCATCACGATCGACGATACGGCCGCGGGTCGCCAGTTTCGCGTCGAGAACCTGACGCTCGATTGTTCGCTGGCCAGCACCCGGGGAGGCATCGATTTGGCTGCTTCCGGTGTGCTGGCCGACAAGCGTCAGCCGGGTAACTTCAAAATCGACGTCCACACTCAAGGATCTGCCCCGGACCAGACCGCGGCGCTGGCCAGCGGCAAAGTCGATTGCCAGTCGACCGCGATTCCCTTGGAGCTGCTCGAGCCGCTCTTGCGGCGTCGCATCGATCGAGCCCAACTGAGCGGTCGCCTTTCCACGCGGCTCAACGGCGCTTGGGGAGAAATGGCCGAAGGGGGCGAAACCTCCGTGCGCGGTGAAGCGCTCGCCACGGGCTTTGTGTTCACCGCCGCGGCGCTCGGCGACGATCGGATCCAACTCGAGCGACTCGAGATGCCTTGCCACATTGTGCAAAGCGGCGAAATGGTCCAAATCGAGCAACTGGCCATCCAATGCGAACTGGGCCAGCTCGCGCTATCGGGTAGCGCGAAGCTCGATGATTTTTCGGCCCGCGATGGTTTGGCCGCGCTGGCGCGCGAGGATTATGAAGTCACAGGCGAGGCCGACTTGGCACGGTTGGCCGCCATGCTCCCCGCGACTTTGCGTATTCGGCAAGGAACCGAAATCACCTCCGGCCAGGCAGCCCTGGTCATCTCCAGCCGGCCGCAATCGAGCGTCACGACGTGGACGGGGCACGTCGATGCGAGCCGGCTTGCCGCCACCGCCGATGGCCGGGCGCTGACTTGGGAAAATCCGTTGG
>JACQFF010000207.1 GCA_016200205.1 Planctomycetia bacterium | reverse complement strand
GGAATGGGCCGATAACGGCCAGCCCGGCTTTTTGGGCGTGGCCCACGCGCCGTTCAAGCCCGATGGCGAAGGCAAGGCCGACATGGTGCTCAACGGCGTCACGCTCGATCGGCTCAGCGATCGCAAGACTCTGTTAAGCAGTTTTGATCGCTTCCGGCGTGACGCCGATGCGACGGGCATGATGGGCGGGCTGGATAACTTCAACGAACAAGCTTTCGGCGTGCTCACTTCCAGCCGCTTGATGGACGCTTTGGACATCAGCAAGGAAGATCCGCGAATTCGCGAGCGATATGGCAAAGGCGATCCCAAGAATCGTGACGACGGCGGGCCGAAATTGATGGAACATTTCCTCATGGCTCGCCGGTTGGTCGAGGCCGGCACGCGCTGCGTCACGCTGGCGTTCAGCCGTTGGGACCATCACGGCGGCAATTTCGCCGCTTGCAGGCAAGACATGCCGATGCTCGATCAGGGGCTCACCGCGCTGGTCGACGATTTGCACAATCGCGGCATGGACAAGGACGTTTCGGTCGTGGTATGGGGCGAATTCGGCCGCACGCCGAAGATCAACGGCTCGGCCGGTCGCGATCACTGGCCCAATGTTTCCTGCGCCTTGCTGGCCGGCGGTGGGATGCGGACCGGGCAGGTGATCGGCTCGACCGATCGCTTGGGCGCCGAAGCCAAAGATCGGCCCGTGCATTTCCAGGAAGTGTTTGCCACGCTCTACAACCGCCTGGGCATCGATGTCAACCACACGACGCTTCCCGATTTGAGCGGTCGTCCGCAGTATCTGGTCGACCATTATCAGCCGATGGCCGAAGTGATCTAAGCCGCTGTGTTCGGTAAACCTGCGCGGGCTGAACTAACTACCCGGCACGTGGCGTGCGTAAGGGATCGATACCAAACTGATTAATTTGGTCGTTTGTCGGAGCGTTGAAGTGGGACTCGAACCCGCACGCCCGGTGGATTTTGAGCCTTTCATTGTCCATTTCATGCCGATAATTTGCCCTTCGTGCTATTCCAGCCCATAGATTCCCGCCACGGGAACCTGCATGCCGGTGCTGATCGGACCGCCGGTCAGGCCGCTGGTCGCGCCGGGCCGGTTCTGGAAGAAGCGGGGTTGGATCGCGAAATTCGCGCCCACGTTGCCTTTGCTGGTATCGACGTTGATGTTGAAAATCATCAGAAACGACTCGCCGATGCGGGTGATCGTAAAGTTCTGGCCGATGTTGCGGGCATTGACGATATCGAACGAGGTGCCGAACGTGGAGATCCATTTCGGACTCATGCGATAGCTATAAGAAGTCGCCACCACGTTGCTGTGAATGGGTCCTTCGATCGAGCGGAATCCCAAGTACATCGAGCCGCGGGGAGGGCGGTTGAGGAATCCGCCGACATTGAAGTATTGCGGAGCGTTGGTAAAGAAATCGAAGTAACCGTCCGAGACCAACGTCGTGCGGTCGCCCACGTGCCAGCGGAAATCGTAATCGGCCAGCCCCACCGTCTGGCCGAAGTTGTCGCGGTTCGCGTTGGGAAAGATCGTGAAATCGGTATTCAACACGATCCAGTCCACGACGCGCTGCTGACCGACGGGGCCGCGCTTGGTTTGCCATCGCTGGCGCACTCCCAGCCGGGCGGCGAACAAGCTGTCGGCGATCTCGGTCGACGGCGAGCCGACCCAACTCCCCAAGCCACGCCGCAGAGCGTAAAAGCGCTCGTCGAACTGTAGGGGGACCGGCGGCGCGATGCCAAAATCCGTGAAGGTAAACTTGCGGCGGTAGGCTTCGATGTCGTTATCGTCGATTTGGTCGTAGAGCGGCAGGTTGGCCAAGCGGTTGGTCGCCTGGGCGTAGGAAACGTCGGTTTCGAACACCACCTTGTGCGCGATTCCGTGCACGTTGAAGAGCTGGCTTTCGATGGCAGGGTTAGCGCTCCACATCGGCAGACTGGCGCGCAGGCCAAGTTGACCGTAGGCGCGACTCAAGTCCTCGGTGTTCAGCGCTTGGCCCCAATGGGCCAATTCGCCCAGCGCATAGGGAACGAACTTCGCCACGCCGGCCGAGAAAGGCAGATCCAACTCTTGCCGGGTGGCCACGCGATCGCCCTGCAGCGTATTGTTCGCCGATCCTTCCCACGGCAACGGTCCCCACTGCGCGGCGTCGGTGGGATCCGTGGGCGGCGAGGCTGAGCGGAAAATTCCGTAGCCGAGATTGCTGTGCTCGTACCAGGTCAGTCGATCGCCCAACAACGACTCTCCCAGCCAGAAATGATCGAGGCGGGGCAACCATTGAGTCTCGGTGAAAAATGAATTCAGCCGAGCCGCTCCGAACACGCTCCACGAACTATTGTCCAGGTACCGCTTCAGCTCCAAGTCGGTGGATTGATCTTTGAGCTGATCCCAGTCGCGCTCAAAGTATTGTTCCAGGAAATTGAAATCGCTGATCAATCCGAGCTCGCCGGTGAGTTGGAAATTATCGGGCAATATCTGGCGATGCTGGGCCAGAATTCGCCCGCGAAACGGACGAGGGAAAGTCAATGTCCGGCGGTTCAGACCGAGGTTGTCGAGCCCATGATCGTCAATGCCCCACGCGTCGATGAATCCCGTGGTGCTCTTGGGGATGTCGAACAAATCCACGTTTTGATAACGGAACGTGGTGCCGCCGGCCGGCCCGCGCTTGCTGAGATAATCGGCGCTGAATCCCCATTTCGTGCCGGGCGGCCTGTTTTTGATTCCGAATACCTGATAGGCATCGATGTCGGTGAAAACCTGCGTGCCGAAAACCCGATCGTTCTTGACTCGGATCGAGTCGATGTAATAGTTCGGTTGGTCCAGATCGGTGGCGATAATCGGCCAATAGAAGACCGGCACCTCCTCGACGTACAGCAGGTTGTTGCGGCTGGTGGCGAGCTTTTGGTGATCGATAATGTTCGCGCCGGCCGCGTCGGTCTCGGGAATGCCAGTGAGGCGGTTGATCCGCGGCTGTTGCGCGTCGTCGTAGGTCATCAGACGCGAGCGCAGCTCATAGCCCGGCACGCCGAATCGGCTGGACGTGAGCGAAGCGTTTTGGGCCACGAAGCGGTCGGGTCCGACTTGCTGGATCACCTCGGCTCGCAACTTGATGAGCCCTTCGAAGCTTTTAACCGGCGTGAACACTTCGGCCGAAAGGATAATGCCGGTTTGGCGGCGGACGTCGTAGTACATGCGGTTGGCGTAAATCGTCCGTTCGCCCTGGCGAAACACGACGTTGCCTTCCATGTAAATTTCCAATGGCCGGTCCTTGGACTGCATCGACTGGCCCTCGGCGTCGGGCACCAGCGCGCCTTCGGTCCAGATCACGAGATTGTCGGTGTCGACGTCGATCGAACCGAATTGGTCGATGCCATCGACCACGATATTCACGCCCGACTGGGCGATCACCACCCATTCGTTCGTATTGGGAACCGGAAAGGCTTGTGCCTGAAATCTGACGGCACTGCGACTCTGCACGCGCACGCGGACCATGCCGAGGGGAGGTCCGATGACGGGGGGTGGCGAGGTGATCGGTTCGGCAAATTGCGCGGGCTGCGCTTTGGCCGGCGAATCGGGATCGCGCGCGGCGACGGCGTGCCCGTAAACTTCCGGCTTCACGCGAGGCTCGGGCTCGGATTTCATGGGACGCACGTCGACCGGCAGCACCGAGTAGAACCGGCCGAACCAGGTTTTGTCCTTGAGCACGGCCGCGCCGGCCGCCTTGGACTCTCCCGCCGCGGATTGTTGATACTTGATCTCCACGTCGCCTTCGAGATAAGCGATCACTTTGTGCGGCGGTTCGCCACCTGCTCCGCCCCGTTCAATCCACACCACCGCCTCGCGGCTGCTCGCGTAGGTTAAACCCTGATTGATAAGACAGTTGCCGCGCAGCAGATAGACGTCGTACACGCCTTCGGTCCAATGGCTGCCGCTGTCGGCGGCGACGACGATTCGATCGGAGAGATTTCCCCCGGGCAGTTCGATTTGCGCCCGCGCCGAGTTGGCCAATAGAAAACCACCGAGGATGCCGAGCAGCGCGCGTGTAAGCCGTCGGCGGGCGCGCAAAGGCCAATTCGCGCGCGAAGTCACCAGCACGGTTTCAGCCGTACCAAGAATCAGCAGAATGGCATCCCCAACCAGTCAGCGGAAAGCGACCCCGAACGGGGCTCCGCCGACAAATCGCAAAATGAAGTGACGAAAGTTCTTAAGGCTCTCGCGAGCGGGCGGGATTATAAGAGCGATTGGCCCGCCGGGTCAAGGTAGGTTCGCGGCCGATGACAGGTGGTTAAGTGGCGTTCAGCAAAGGCGTTGCATCTCGTCGGCTAGTCGCGATTGCCACCATCCCACTGGCCGCCAAAAGTGCAACCACACTCATCAGCGGTGCCCGCATCCGCAAATCGGTCCAGTAGAAGGCGTGCACGGCGGTAAAGGAAAGCATCAACAGCACGCCCCAAATCCAGGGCGAACGGAGCAGTTTTCTTTTCAACAACCACGCCCCGGCGACTGCTAGCAAAAGCTCGGCGGCGTACCAGATTGCGACTGCGTAGCGGAGCATTCGGCGCGCGGTCGATTCTTGCGGATCGATCTGATGCGGCATCACGCCCCACAGTCGCCCGACGCGCACCAGGCAAGCATAAGCGAACATCAGCGGTTCGTTACGGATATTTTCGAAGGCCAATTCATAAGCCCGCGCGTCGGTGGCGACTTCGTCGTCGGGACGTTCGCGCCTTGCGAAGCTGATTCCGCCCGCGATTGGATTCATCTGCAACCTCCGTTGCGAATTGAACTGATTGGCGTCCCAGACGCTCCCCCACGCGCCCGTGCGCAGATATTCATAGAACTGCGGGTTATTTCCCAAGAGCAGCGTGTAACCGCCGTGAGTCGTGGTGATGATGGGGCGGCCGAACACCATTTGGTTGCGAATGGCCCACGGCGCGAGCACCGCGGCCGTCACCGCCGTCAAGCCGGTAACGACGCCGACAGCCCGTCGCCATTTACTCTCAACACAAAACGGAAGCACAGCGACGGCCGCTATCAGCCAGGCCAAAAAAGTCGGCCGACAGAGAATGCACAGCGCAAACAACGCGCCGGCCAACATACCCCAGCGGATGGAACGATTGCGCGCGGCGCGCGTGATCGCTACGAGTGCAACCGCGGCCAGAAACGCGGCCAGCGTTTCGGTCATCAATTGAACCGATTGATTGAGCAGAATCGGATCGACGGTCACCAAGGCCGCCGCCAACAGCGATCCACCAGGGGGAAGACCCCACAGTTGACCCAGTCGAAAAACGGCGCAAACCGTACCCACGCCCAACAGCACGTGCACAACGCCAATAAAGTAGTGCTTCGTTGCCAGGCCCTCGAAAACTGCCAGCAGGAGAGGATAAAGCGGCGGTCGGTATGCCGTGGGGTGGTTAAAAGGGTAAAATTCGCGTCCGATCGCAAACGTGCCGCTGGAGTAGAGTCGCCCAGCGATATGGCGATACCCGTCCGGATCGTAGTACAACGAATCGGAAAACGAGATCATCACGCGCCCGCGGACGATC
>JACQFF010000206.1 GCA_016200205.1 Planctomycetia bacterium | reverse complement strand
GTGTTGCTCAACGTCTACGGAGGGCCCGGCGGGACGAACGCGTGGATCGACGATTTGGAAGTGGTCGGCATCGTGCCCTTCACTCGCGTCGCGGCCTCCGCGGACAACGAGTCTCAAGGGACTGGTCCGTCACTGGGAATTCAAGATCTTCCCCCCGTCTGGGCCGGCGGCCAGAGCGTGCCGGCGGTGGCGCTCGACGGGCCCTTGCTTTTGGTCGGCAACAAGCCCTTTTTTCCGCGCGCGATCAAACATCGTGGCGAACCGCTGGCGCATTTGCAAAAACTGGGCTTCAACGCCGTGCGACTCGCCCAAGTGCCGACGACCGAGTTGCTGCGCGAAGCGGCCGGCGTGGGGATGTGGATCGTTGCTCCGCCGCCGCCATCCCGCGAACTGGAGTCGCGCGCCGGCGACGTGGCGGGCGCGAAAATCCCCGGACAATTCGACCCGGTGCTGGCTTGGGATCTGGGGAGCGGATTGGCCACGCGCGAACTGGTGTCGACGAAGCGGTGGGCGAAACTCATCCAGGCCGCCGATTCCCGCGGCCGGCCAGTCGTGTGCGACGCTGACAGCGATTTGAAAGAATACAGCCGTGCCCTGAATATCCTGCTGGCCCATCGCGATCCGTTGGGCTCCACGTTGCAATTGAGCGATTATGCGACCTGGCTGCGCGAGCGCGGCCGATTGGCGCGTGGCGGCACGCCATTCTGGGCCACGGTCCAAACCGATCTGTCGCCGGCATTGGCAGCGCAGATGGCCTTTCTCTCTGGCGGCCAGGCCGTGCTGGCTGCCTGGCAAGAGTCGCAAATTCGCGCGATCGTTCATGCGGCCCTGTCCGCCGGAGTGCGCGGGCTATGTTTCGAGTCGCACGCGCGGCTCGACGCCGACGACCGCCAAACGCGGCGTCGCGCGGCGATTTTGGAATTGCTGAATCTGGAACTCGACTTGATCGATCGCTGGCCGGCCGCCGGCAGCTTTGCCCCCAACGCCAAGACCAACGATCCACACGCAAACGGCGCCGTGATCGAGACCGATCGCAGCCGGCTGCTGCTGCCGATTTACTGGCCGCCGCAGAGCCAACTCGTCATGAGCAACACGTCGGTCAAAACATTGGTCGTTACGGTCCCCGGAGTGCCCGAGGGAAATAACGCCTATGAGCTGTCGCCCACCAGCTTTCGTCCGCTCCCTTCGACGCGCGTGCCGGGCGGAACGCAAGTCAAGCTCAGCGAAGCCGAACGCGATTCGCTGGTCGTGTTTACGCAAGACCAGGTCGTGATCAAAGCCATTTCCCAGCGGCTGGCAAAAATCCGCCAGCGGGCCGCACAACTCTCGCTTGCCGTCGCCAAGGCCGAACTGGTGCAGGTTGAGACCACCGAGCGCCGCTTGGCGGAAGTCGGACGTGCGGTTCCCGCCACTCGACCGCTGCGCACGAAGGCCCAGACCGCTCTGGAGGAGGGCGACGCGCTGTTCGGCAAGAACGATCTGGTCACCTCATACTATCGAGCGCGACAAGCCTTGCAATCCTTGCGAGACATCGAGCGAGCGCATTGGGGCTTCGCGGTGCCGGCCACCGATTCGTCGCTGGAGGACCCCTTCACCGCTAATTTCGCCACTTTGCCGGAACATTATCGATTCGCCCACGAAATGACCACGGCGGCACGCAGTGCAAATCGGTTGGCCGCGGGCAATATCGAAGATCTCGGCGCGATGATGCAAGCCGGATGGAAGTACTACGAGCACCCGCAGACGGGTCTTACTACCGCGGTCGAACTGTCGCCGCAGGCAGCGCACTCCGGCCGCATGGGTCTGCGGTTGCGAGCCAATGCGGCCAATCCCGAGAACAAGCCGGCCTTGGTCGAAACGCCGCCCTTGTGGATCGCCACCGCCCCGGTCGACGTCGAATCGGGTCAATTGCTGCAGATCCAAGGTTGGCTGCGCATCGTGCAGCCGATCGCAGGCAGCGTCGATGGGTTGCTGGTGATCGACAGTCTCTCGGGCGAAGCCCTCGCTCTGCGCGTGGCCAAGGCCGACCAGTGGCGGCAGTTTAGCATGTATCGCGCGGCCAGCCGTTCGGGGCCCATGAGCGTCACGTTCGCGCTGTCGGGTTTGGGCGAAGCCTGGATCGACGACGTCACGATCCAAGTCGTTCAGCGCGGCGGCCAGACGCAGCAAGCCCAACAAAGGCGGCTACCAGGCGTGCGAGTCACGGGGCCTTAATCGTCGAGCACTTGCCACAGACTTCCGTAGTCGTCGGTCCACACCAAGGGTGGCGGATCGTCTTGGGTCCAGGGCTCGATGCGATCTTGCACCGCCGGCGAATTGAGAAATTCCCGGTTCACGGTGAGAATCACCCACGTCGAAGTATTCGTGCCGATTTCAGGATCGCGACGCGCGTGGATGCGCAGGCACTCGTAGCCCAGCGCTTGGGCAATTCCACGCGTCACGCCGCTTAAGTCCAAGAAATTGTTGGAAATATGAAGGCACAGCAAACCATCGCTCTGGAGATGTTGGCGGTACAATTCGACGCATTGCTTCGTCAGCAGGTGCATCGGTATCGAGTCGCTGCTGAAGGCATCCACGGCGAGCACGTCGAACCGCTGCGGCCGGCCGGAGGAAATTTCTTGCTCCATCTTGATCCGCGCATCGCCCAGCACGATATCCACCTGGGCCGGCGAATCTTTTCGAAACGTGAAGTACTCGTTTGAGATCCGAATCACCTCCGGATTGATTTCGTAGAAGCGGATGGTGTCGCCCGGCTCGCCGTAGGTGGCCAGCGTGCCGCAACCCAGCCCGACGACCCCGACGCGCAACGACCGTTCGCCGGGCGTCATTGCGCTGCGGCGCGGGTGGTTTATCAGCGCCACTCCGATGCCACTCTTGGGCCCGTAATAGGTCGTCGCCATCCGGCGCTTGTCGGCGTCGAGATATTGGAAACCGTGTTGGATGCGCCCATGGATGAGCTCGAGGTAGGGACCGTTGGCATCGCCCACCGTGGGATTGTAGGGATTTTCGTCACGGTTCACCCGCAAGATCCCATAAAAGTCTCGCGTGGTTTCCAGATTCGTTTCGGTGCTGGTGGGTTGCTCCTGGTACTCCAGAATCCCCCAGGTAATGCCGGCTCCCAAGGCAATGCTCGTAGCGCCGCCCAGGAGTAACCGCATTTGAGGACTCGTCGGCTTCCGGCGTGGCTGGAGGCGCGGAGCGACAACCGCCAACAGAATCGTAGCCCCCAGGCCGATTTCATATTCCCAAAAATCGTGCAGCAAAAGCGGCGCGACCAGCGCGACCAAAATGCCTCCCAAAGCGCCACCCGCGGAGACCAGCAAGTAAAACAGGGTGGCAAACTTGGGCGCGGGCTTGGCGCGCACCAACTCGCCGTGACAAACCATGCAGCACACCCAAAGCGCGGCCGAGTAGATCGTCAACTGCGCCCAAATCCCCAGCTTGACTTTGATGAACAATAGGTAGCACACCGTTGCTACCGCCGCCACCAGCAACACGCGAAACCCATTGCGATGGTACCATCGCTCGTGGTCGAAGCAGATGATGAACGTGAGCAAGTACAACGCCAACGGCAACACCCACAGAAACGGAACCGAAGTGATTTCCTGGCAAAGCTGATTGGTCGTGGCCAGTAACATCACCGAGCCACAGGCCGCCAGCGAGAGCCAAAGCAGAATGTGACGCAAGTCGGGACGCGCATCGCCCGGCACGACTGCCTGGGAGGGGGCCGATTCGTCGCCCGACGCGCCAGGAACAAAATGCGCCGATCGAGAAAACCACAAGACGCACCAACCGCAACACAGCGCGAACAGCCCATAGCTGATCGACCACCCCAGGATTTGCGTTTGCAGCGTGAGTTCCGGCTCGAACAAGAACGGGTAGCTCAGCAGGGCCAGTAGCGAGCCCACGTTGGAGAGCGAATAGAGCCGGTAGGGTGTCTTGCCGGTCTCGCGGCGAAATCTCTCTTGCAGCAGTGGGCCGGTCGATGAGAGCAAGAAATAGGGCAAGCCGATCATGGCGGTCAGCAAAACCAGTATCCGGCCGATCGGCGCTTCGTCGCCGGACGGCTTCCAGGTGGTCGCGTCGGGTGCGATCGGCAGAAACACCAGCGAGCCGGCGAGCAATCCCACGTGGCAGACCGTCTGCGCCCGCGGCGACAATTTACTCGTCACAAGGTGCGCATAGCTATAACCGGCCAGCAGCAGCACCTGAAAAAAGAGCATGCACGTGGTCCACACCGCCGGACTGCCGCCGAACCAGGGCAGAATGAATTTGCCAACGAGCGGCTGAACTTGAAACAGCAGAAACGCGCTCAAAAAAATCGTAATCGCGTAGCGGGCCATGGAATGACTGCTTCGGAAAGATAATACGAATCGAGCACCGGGCTTTTCAAATAGCCTACCACACTCCCCAAGCTTCCGGCGAGAAGGTTGCTGGCGGCCCTCGGCTGCTTGCGGCGCCGCCCTGCTCTCGACGGTGGATCGCATCGAACCCATTGCTCCTGGCCGGCGATCCGTTAGCATCAGAAACACGCAGCCAGCGCGCGGGTGCGGAAAAACTCATGCAACGAACACTCGAACAATTACGACGCGATTCGCTGCGGATCTGGCGCTCAGGGGTCGCGGCCGTGGGGTCCGAACGTCTGATCCGCCAAACGGTGAAAGTGCGCGGTCAGCGCCTGCTGATCGGTGACGAATCGTTCGATCTAAACTCCATTGACCGCATCGTGGTCGTGGGCGCGGGCAAGGCGGGCGCCGGAATGGCCGCCGGATTGGAGCAGGCGCTCGGCCCGGAGGTCATCGCCGACAAACAACTTGGCGGTTGGGTTCACGTGCCGGACGACTGCGCGAGGCCGCTGGCTTCGATTCATTTACACCCGGCGCGCCCCGCCGGAGTCAACGAACCCACGCAAGCCGGCGTCGATGGCTCGCGGGAAATACTGCGTCTGGTGGGCTCTCTGGAGCCGGACGATTTGTGCATTGCGCTCATCTCAGGCGGTGGATCGGCGCTAATGCCTTTTCCGATCGCGGGGATCTCGCTCGACGACAAGCTGGCCGTAACGCGGTTCCTTAGCGCCGCCGGCGCTCCGATCGAAGACTTGAACGCGGTCCGCAAGCAATTGAGTCAGATCAAAGGCGGCAATTTGGCCCGCGCCTGCCGCGCCGGACAATTCGTGACGTTGATTATTTCCGACGTCCTGGGCGACCCTTTGGATCTGATTGCCTCGGGGCCGACCGTCGAGAACCACTCTACGCCCGAAGATGCCTTGGCGGTACTCGAGCGTTACGGTGCCCGTCAGGCCGGCCTCTCGCCAAAACTTTTCGAGGTCCTAAGCCGGCGCAGGCAACGGCCGCCCGAGCCCATCCGCTCTCGAGTGACCAACCTGGTGATTGGCAACAATGGCCTGGCCGTGGATGCGGCAGGACTCGAAGCCGAGCGATTGGGCTACTCGCCGGCCAAGACGTGCGCCAAGACATCCGAGGGATCCGCTAACGATGTGGGATGCAACTTGGCCGAGGCGGCGCTAAAAATGCGCGGCGGGCCCGGGCCCGACAGCCTAATCAGTGGAGGCGAACCGGTGGTGAAACTGGTCGAGGCGGCCCGACGCGGTCTGGGCGGGCGGAATCAGCAACTTGTTTTGGCGGCGGCCGAGCGGCTGCAGTGCGACGGCGGGCAGGGAATTTTAATCCTGTCAGGCGGCACCGACGGCGAAGACGGACCCACCGACGCTGCCGGGGCTTTTGTCGATAGCGCGATTATCGCCGCGGCTGCCGGACGCAAGCTCGACACGCGCGACTATCTGGCGCGCAACGACGCCTATCATTGGTTCGAGCCGCTCGCAGCGCTCATCAAGACCGGACCCACCGACACGAACGTCTGCGATTTGCGCGTCGTGCTGGTCGACCGCGTGGAACCTGGCGAGCGAGCATAGAGAGGTGGACCCGCGGAATGAATCAGGCTCCAGCTAGCCTGTTGCGCCACAGCATTATGCAAGCACTTGCATAATGTTGTGGCGATTCGGGCTTGTATAAGACATTCGTCGTGCCCACTTTCGATCGCGGTCGGCCCGTTTTGGTCAGGTCGTACACACATCGCGGCGGGTGAAAACGACGCCCGCTGCTGTCCACAGCAGAATCGCGGCCATCAACAGTATGGCCATGTCACGCCATGGCATAATTCCGTCGCGGAGAATGACGAGCGGCCGATAATAATCCAGCAGTCCGAGAAATGCAATGCGCTTGGCGAACTCCCAGAATTGGGCAAGGTAGTTGAGCAAGAACGATGCCAGCAACAACACGAACGCAACGGTGATCGCAACGCCGCGGCGATTGCTCAACGCCGAGACAAGCCATGACAGGCCACCCACCGCGAGATGCAGACACCACAGGTTAGCAAGCACGATGAGCGTTCGCGCCCCCTCGGCATGTTCTGCCGCAACGGCATACGATCCTCCGACTGTGTTGCCCAGCAGGATCATGGCCATGACAGTCAGGCTGGCCGCGAGCCACACGGCCGTTTCTGACCGGAGGATCTCCCAGCGTGTGACGGGCAGCGTGAATGTCACGTCGGCGGTGCCTTGCTCGATTTCGCCCGCCGGCAGTCGCGTGCAGCACACGAGTGCGTGTGCCCATACCAGGGCAAGCACGACAGGATGAACCCACGGAAACGCCATGAACGCCTCCGGCCCGAATTGCTCGGAGGCATCGACGCCGAGCATCGCGCTGAAGAATGTTTGTAGGAATCGAATCTGCCGCAGGTTTTCCGAGAACTGCGCCTGGAAAGTCGGCAGCACGTAGGCCAATATGGCCTCAACTCCGCACAACAGTCCACCGCAGAGCAGCGTTGACGTGCGGATCTCGACGACCGCTTTGAGCATCAAGCCGCGGTTCATGATCCGCTCCCCTGCGAAGCGTAATAGGACCGGAACAAGGTCTCCAGATCCGGCCGGCTGATGCTCATGTCGTCGACCGGGCGATGGGCCAGCCAGGCGATGAACTGGTCGACTGGCCCGTTGAGCATCCCGCTCCAGACAAGGCCGTTGGGCGGTTCAATCTTCAAAAACGGGGGTGGCTCGGCGGATGCGGCCGCGTTGTCCCGCCATCGAATAGTCACCTGATGCCCAGCCCGCTGGCGCAGGGCGTCGAGCGATTCATCCGCGACTAACCGTCCCTCGCGGATTACGGCAACGCGATCGCACAACTGTTCGACTTCGCCGAGGGTATGGCTGGAGAAGAATACCGTGTGCCCGGCGGCGGCCATTTCGCGCAACAGCCGGTGAACCGCCGCTTGCATCAGCGGATCGAGTGTGACGGTCGGCTCATCGAGGATCAACAGCCGCGGTTTGTGGGCCAGCGCAAGGATCAGTCCCAGCTTCTGCCGCATACCCCGCGACATGCGTCGAACCTTGACTGTCAAGTCCAGGTCGAATCGTTGTGCCAGATCGCGGCCGTACGGCAACAGGTCTCGCCGCCGCACTTTCTCCCAAATCCGCAGCGCCTGGTTGCCGTCCATCCACGCGTGCAATCGCAGGTCGCCGGGCATGTAGCCGACCTCGGCCTTGACCGAGTCGCTATAGCGCCAGCAGTCGAGCCCGAATATCCGGGCTGTGCCCGCCGATGGCCGCAGCAATCCGACCATGACTCGGATGGCCGTCGTTTTGCCGGCGCCGTTGGGGCCCAAGAAGCCGAACAGCGCGCCCTCGGACACGCGGAGACTGACGGAATCGATCCCGCGGCGCCGTCCGTAGGTTCGCGTCAGTGACTCCGTCACGATGATCGACACGTTAGCCCCTCGAGCGCGGGCACCGTGGGGAAGTTTTCAGAAAACTCTGACGAGATCGCTCAATCCCACCACCATTGACCGGCCGGCATTTCTTTCAGCCCGATCGATTCGCGGACTTCGGAGACCTTGCCGTCTTCGTCCGCCAAGGTGTTGCTGGATTTGAGAGCTTCGTTGGGATGAATCGTGACGCCGCCGCCCACCGGGGTCATCAGGCGGTTGCCTTTCCACACGGCCGTGCAAACCGTTTCGACTTGCAGCGGCGTGGTGTAGGTCTCGACCGACAGCGCGTGCTCGTCGTTGAACGTGGCGGCCGGCCAGCCGGCTTTGGTGTAGAAATCTTGCTGGTGGATGAACGCGGCCGCGATCGCCAGATCGATCACGTTGCGCATTTCGGCGAAGACCGGCACGCGGGTGGCCAATTCGGCATACTTCGCCGTGAAGCTCTTGGTGAACAGATCGCTGGCCTTGTTGCTTTTCCCCGAAACGCTGCGGCTGCCGTCTTGATTCACGATCTGGTCTTCAGAGACGAGTTTCACCACGTCGCCGACCAGTTCCAGTCCCAGGTTATCGGCCGCGACGCGCACACTGTTGTAATCGGGAATGAAAAACCAGCGTTGCAAAGCGCTGCGATTGCTGCTGGGCGTAGCCCGATCGACATAACTGACCAGCCGCACCGGCGGCTTTTCCACGCCGATGCCGATCAGCTTCATGCGATAATCGCATTCCAAGAGCACCTGGGCAAAGTGCGTGTTGGGCGCGATGCCGCCAACGCGAATATTTTGCATGCCCAAGTTGGTGCGCAGACCGTTGACGATCGTTTCCGTATCACCCGGCGTGGCGTGCGCGCCGATACTGCGCAAGAAGCCTTGCATCCGCGCGAGCCCTTCGGGCGTCGGATCGATCGAACAGAGAATCACCGGCGACTTGCGCTCGCCGGGAGCGAACGCCCGCAAAGCGACGATTAGGTCTTGCAGTTCGAGCACCGGCCGGCCGCTTTCCAGACCGCACACGCGGCCCGACAAATCGGCTCCCCAGCCCTCGGCGGGCCCGGCCAACACGATGTCTTGCGTATCCGGGTAATAGAACACGTAGCGAACGCGGGTCAGCCCGGCCAAAAACTGCATCTCATCCGTCGGCGCGCTGTTCTTGTCGAGCCGCGCGCGCACGGCGGCTTCGAGACGATTGAGCGAAATCTTGCGGAGCTTGCTGGGCTTGGCCACCTTGGGATTCAAATTGGCGCGGGCCGCGACCATCCGCTGCTTGGTGAGCTGCCCGGTGGGATCGGGAAAATGGCGCATCCGCAACACGCCGTCGGCATCGACCATCACGCCATTGGCGCCGCTTATGCCGGCGCCGGTTGCTCCGCCGGTACCGCCACCGATGCCACCGCCGCCACCGATGCCACCGCCGCCACCAAATTGCGCCACTACCTGCGAGCAGATGCCGAGTGATGCGGCCAGCACCAGCAGCAGTAGCCAGCGGAGGTTGAATTTACGGC
>JACQFF010000043.1 GCA_016200205.1 Planctomycetia bacterium | reverse complement strand
CGCCACCTTGCCCGTCCTGACCAGTTTGGCTAGTTGTTCCCGCTACTCCGATACCAGCCGCACAATGTATTTCGTGTTGTAGTTCATTCTTGGCCTCCTTGAAAAAAACCAGGAGGCGTTATGCTATCCCATATCCTTGAATCAACGACAGACCACTAGGCTTTCATTGCCCCGTTTGAATCGGTATACTTTGATGCGTTGTCGTCTACCGGCCTACCTTCCCCACTTGCCACTAGGGGTGCGAGATGAGACGCATGCGCTTGCTGCTGGCGCTGTCAGTCTCCGTGGCTATTGGCGGATCGGTACTTGCAGCCGACACATCATTAACCATTGGCGTCGATCCCCCCTCGATCCATCTGGCGGGTCCTGATGCCAGCTATTCGCTTTTGGTCGAGCAAAAGCTGGCCGATGGCAGCGCAACGGACCTGACCCGGCAGGCCGAATTCCGCTCGCTAACCCCTGGCGTCGTCGAAGTGTCGAGCCTGGGCGTGGTTCGCGGGCTATCTGACGGCGCGGGACTGGTCGAAGTCATTGCCGGCGGACAGAAGCAGTCGGTTGCCATCGCGGTTGAGGGTGTGCGGCGGCCCAAGCGGTTCAATTTCGAAAGCGACATCGTGCCGCTCTTGAGCAAGTTCGGCTGCAACTCCTCGGGCTGTCATGGCAAAGCCGAGGGCCAAAATGGCTTTAAGCTCTCGGTATTCGGCTTCGATCCGGCGGCCGATTACGCGGCGCTGGCGATGGAGGGCCGCGGCCGGCGGATGTTCCCGGCGGTGCCCGAGAAAAGTTTGTTTTTGGAGAAAGCCGCCGGCATCGTCCCACATGGCGGGGGGCTGCGAATCGCTTGCGACTCGCGGGAGTATGCGATCTTGCGCGACTGGATCGTCGCCGGCCTGCCGCCAGGCGACCCAAGTGATCCCCACGTCGTCGGTCTCGAGGTCCAGCCCAGCGAACGGCAACTGGCAATGGGTGCTCATCAGCAGTTGCGCGCGATCGCGATTCTCAGCGACGGACAGCGAATCGACGTCACGCGCGTGGCCCGCTTTCAATCCAACAACGACGGCCTGGCCGCCGTCGACGATCAAGGATATGTCACGGCCGGAATTTCGCCGGGCCAGGTAGCCGTCATGGCCAGCTATATGGGCGCCGTGTCCGTGTTCCAGGCGCTCATCCCCAATGCGCAACCGCTGGCGGACAACACCTCCTGGCCGGAGCACAACTTCATCGACCCGTTGGTCTATTCCAAACTGCGCAAGCTCAACATCGAGCCCGCGGGATTGTCGAGCGATGCCGAGTATTTGCGCCGCGTCTACCTCGACGTCATCGGCACGCTGCCGACCGCCGAAGAAGCAAAGCGGTTTTTGAGTGACACCCGCACCGATCGCCGCGCGCGACTGGTCGACGAGCTGCTCGAGCGGAACGAGTTTGCCGATTACTGGGCCTTGAAGTGGGCCGACCTGCTCCGCGTCGATCGGACGGCACTGGGGCACAAGGGAGCCTATTCCTATTACCATTGGATCCACGACCGGGTCGCCGACAACACGCCGCTCGACAGATTTGCCGCCGAGATCATCACGGCTGAAGGCCCCGTGAGTGAAGTTCCGCAAGCGCAGATTTTCAAAGTCGCCGCCAAGCCGGGCGACATGGCCAGCACCATTTCGCAGGTGTTTCTCGGCGTGCGGATCGCTTGTGCCCAGTGCCACCATCATCCGTTCGACCGCTGGAGCCAAAGCGACTATTACGGCATGCTCGATTACTTCGCCCCGCTCGGTCCAAAGGCGTCGCCCCTGGGCGAAGTCATGCTGGCCAGCGGCACCCCCGAAACGCGGCATCCACGGACCGGCGAGTTGATGGTCGCCCATGCGCTAGGCACGGCGATGCCAAAGCAAGGTCCCGCGGGCGATCGCCGCGAGGAGCTGGCCCGCTGGCTGACCTCGCCCAACAATCCTTGGTTTGCCCGGCATCAGGCCAATCGACTATGGACCCATTTTTTGGGGCGCGGATTGGTCGAGCCGATTGACGACGTGCGAGCCACGAACCCGCCCAGCAATCCGGCCCTGTTGGACGCGCTGGCCCAATACCTGATCGACCAGAAATTCGATCAGCGTCAACTCATCCGCGCGATCACTGCTTCGCGGGTCTATCAACACGCCTCCTGCGTGAACGACACGAACGCCCGCGACGAGTTGAATTACTCTCGCGCCTTGCTCAAGCGGATGGATGCCGAGGTTCTCTTGGACGCGGTGTGCCAGGTCACCGGTGTCGGCGAGAAATTCCAAGGCGTGCCGGCCGGCTATCGGGCGATCCAGCTCTGGGACAGCCGGGCCTCGCACTACTTTCTCAAACTGTTCGGGCGGCCGACGCGGCAGAGCGCGTGCGAGTGCGAGCGCAACGGCGAGCCGAGCGTGGGCCAGGTGCTCCACATTCTCAACGGGCCGGAAATCAGTCAAAAGCTATCCAACCCGCGCGGCACTATCGCCAGGCTGGTGGCCGAAATGTGCGACAACGGACAATTAACTGATGAAATCTACCTGACGTTTTTCAGCCGTTATCCCAGCGAACCAGAAAAAAAGCTGGCCGGCGAGTATCTCCAGGGCAGCCCCTCGGACCGAAAATCCGTGGCCGAAGATCTGGCTTGGAGCATGCTCAATAGCTTGGAATTCGTGTTCAATCACTGATCGCACTGCCCGCGAGGCAAGGAGTCAGACCATGACCAGGCGCGCAAGTTATTGCGACGGAATCCAGCGGCGCGATTTTCTCCGCGTGGGAGCCGCGGGCCTGTTCGGCGCCAGCTTCGCCTCGGCCATCGCGCTGGCGCAAGCCCGCGCCGCCGAGCAAGGCAAAGCGTCCAAGGACGTGTCGCTAATCATCTTGTTCCTCAGGGGCGGCATGAGCACGATCGACACGTTCGACCTGAAGCCCGACGCTCCGGCGGAGTTTCGCGGCGAGTTCCGGCCCACCGCGACCAATGTGGCGGGGGTGCAAATCTCCGAACACTTGCCGAGAATCGCTCGCCAGATGGACAAGATCTCGCTCATCCGTTCGTTCGGTCACGGCAATTCCGATCATGGGCCGGCCGATCACTACATGCTCACCGGCTACAAGGCGGGTCCGGGCTTTACGCCCACGATTTCGCCCAACAATCAGCGCCCGGCCCACGGAGCGATCATTGCTCGCAAGCTCGGGCCGCGCGGTTCCGTGCCGCCCTACGTTTGCCTGCCGGCGATGCATCCCAGCGCCGGAGCGGCCTACCTGGGTCCGGCCTGCGCACCCTTTACGATCAATGCCGATCCGGCGGCCCTCAATTTTTCCGTGCCCGACATTGTGCCGCCGCTATCGCTCGAAGCGTCGCGATTGGACCGGCGCCGGCAACTGCTCTCGCAAGTCGATCGGTTTCAAAAATCGAGCGAAGCGCGGGCCAACGCCAGCGCCCACTCGGTGAGCCTGTTCCAACGAAAGGCCTTCGACCTGATGGTTTCGCCCGCGGCCAGGCAGGCGTTCGACATTCATGCCGAGCCGGCCGCGATGCGCGACGAATATGGCCGCCATACGCTGGGCCAATCGTGCTTGATGGCTCGCCGACTGGTCGAGGCGGGCGTCCGCTGCGTCACGATCGAGCACACGAATTGGGACACGCACGACAATAATTTTTTCGTGCTGAAAAACGAATTGCTGCCGGCTCTCGATTCCGGCCTGTCCACGCTGTTTCGCGATTTGGCCGATCGGGGACTGCTCGAGCGAACGCTGGTCGTCGTGACCGGCGAGTTCGGCCGCACGCCGCGCATCAACAAGAACGCCGGCCGCGATCATTGGGGTCCGGGTTTCACGGTGGTGCTCGGCGGCGGCGGGTTGCGCGGCGGCGTGGCGGTCGGCAAATCGGATGCGCGGGCGGAAAAAGCCGCCGACAATCCGTACGGACCGGAGGATCTGGCCGCCACGATCTATCGGCAGCTCGGCATCAACTTCGACGAAGAATTCATTACGCCCGACGGACGCCCGGTCAAAATCGTCAACCAAGGCCGGGTCATTCGCGAACTGGTTTGAACTTGTGAGCTCAGCAGGCAGACGCCTTTATGAACACGCACGCGTGGTTGACATCTCTGGCGGCTGTGCTGGCCTGCTGTTCGATCGTCGATGCCGAGGAGCCGGTGGCCAGCTACATCTTTCCCGCCGGCGGTCAGCGTGGAACGAAGTGCGAAGTTCGCGTGGGCGGACTGTTTTTACACGACGCTTGCCAGTTCGATCTGCTTGGGCCGGGAGTTCGCGCCTCGCGTCCGCTCAAGCGGACCGAGACCGTTTGGTTCGAAGGGCCGCTGATTCCCCTGCCCGATTCACAGCAGGCCGAAGACTATCCACAAGATTACGCGACGCAAATTGAAATCGCCGCCGATGCGCCGCTAGGGACGAGTTATTGGCGGCTGGCGACCTCGCAGGGTGCCACCGCGGCGCGACGATTTGTCGTCGGTGAATTGCCCGAAGTTGTCGAACAGGAAATCGACGGCGAGCCGATTCCCAAAACGGTCGACCTGCCCGTCACGATCAACGGCCGCATCTTTCCGCGCGAAGACGTCGACGTCTGGTCGTTTCATGCCCAGCGGGGCCACAACATACGCGCCGAAGTATGTGCTTCGCGCTTGGGCTCGCCGCTCGACGCCCGGCTGGAAATCATCGACGCCGAGGGACGAAAGCTGGCCGAAGGTTTGGGGACTCAGCTGGGCGAAGCCAGTATTTCGTTCACGCCCCCGGTCGACGGAGTGTACCAGGTCCGCATTCACGACATCAATTTCGGCGGCTTGCAGAACTACGTCTATCGGCTGACTCTTGGTTTCGGCCCTCACGTCTCGGCAATTTTTCCATTGGGAGCGCGCCGCGGAGAGAAGACTCGCTTCGAATTGCTCGGACACGGCCTCTCTACCGAGCCGGTCGAGGTGGCCCTGCCCGCTGCCAACGTCAAGTCGTACACCCATCGGTTTGAGTTCGGCGGCCGATGGACCAACGGCGTGCCGATCGAGCTGGATGATCTGCCCGAGCAAATCGAGCGCGAAGACAATAATGACTTGGGCCACGCGGAGCCGATTGTGGTTCCGAGCATCGTTAATGGCCGGATTCAGTCGCCGGGCGACGTCGACTGCTTCGCGCTGACGGCGACCAAAGGTCAAACCTATGAATTCGACTTGCGCGCCAGCCGGTTGGGTTCGCCGCTGGACGGCGTGCTGGTCGTCTTCGATTCCACGGGCAAGGAGGTACTCCGCTCCGATGACATGGCCGTCGGCAACACCGACTCGCAGTGCCGCTATACCGCGCCGGCCGACGGCGTGTACACGGTAGCGGTTGAAGATCGGCTGTCCTCGCGCGGCGGACCGGCGTTTGCCTATCGCTTGCGGATCGACGCGGCCCGGCCTGACTATCGCCTGCTGCTTGCCAGTGATGCGGTTAACCTCGTTCGCGGCAAGGAAGCGAAATTGCGGATCGACGTCGACGCGATCGCGCCGGTCGAGGTTCCGATCGATTTACACATCGAAGGGTTGCCCGCGAGCGTGAAAGTTGAAGGGACGCAAATTCCCGCCAAAGCGCGGCAAGTGGAACTGAAATTGACGGCCGCCGAAAACACGCCCATCCAGACGGGCCGACTCGTTGTCCGCGGGACGGCGAAAATTGGCGAGCAAGAAATCGCCCGGACTGCCGAACTCAATGTGCCCCGAGGCGATCCGCCGATCGACCACGTGTTCTGGGCCGTGGCCTTGCCGACCCCCTTCAAATTCGTTGGCACGTATAAGCTCTCGTTCGAGCCGCGCGGCGGGTTCGTCGAACGGCACTACCGCCTGCTGCGCAACGGATACAACGGGCCTCTGGAGGTTTCGTTGGCCGATCGGCAAATGCGTCATTTGCAGGGCATCACCGGACCCTCGATCAACGTCCCGGCGAACGCCGATCAATTCGATTACTCCGTTTTCTTGCCGCCCTGGATGGACCTGGGCCGCACCAGCCGCACGGTCCTGATGGCGGTCGGCACGCTCGAGGATTTTGACGGCAGCCAGCACGTGGTGAGCTATAGCACCGTCGAACAGAACGAGCAGGTCGTGATCCGCGTCTCTTCAGGTTTGTTGACGTTGGCCAGCGACCGCGAATCGATTCTGGCCCAACCGCGCGCGAGCACGCCGATCAAGTTGAGTATCACCCGCGATCCGTCTCACCTGTCGCCGGTGAAACTCGAGCTGATCGTGCCGCCTCACATTCGCGGAGTGAAAGCCGAGCCCGTGATCCTCAGCGCGGCCCAAACAACCGGGCAACTGACGATCGAGTATGCCGCCGATTGCGGCCCCTTCAACGGGCCACTCACAGTGCGGGCCACGTCGATAGGCGCGGACCGTGCGGCCACGGCAGAAACAAGATTAGAAATCGTGGCCCCGCGCTGATCTTGGCCACAACTGGCGACCCGGCGCGTCACTCCTGCTTTGTCGCGGCCGTTGCGGCTTCCACCATGCGTCCGCCCAGCTCGCGGTCCAGGTCCAACAGCGGAGCCGGGTCGTCGCGGACCAGGTGGAACTTGGCGACGATTTCACGCGCCGTCTTTTCCTCTTCGACTTGCTCGGTGATGAACCATTGCAATTGAACCAGTGCCGCAAATGCTTTCTCCTTGAGCGCCAATTCGTACAGGCTGTCGATCTGCTTGCTGACTTGCTGCTCTTGCAGCAGGGCCTGCTCGAACACGGCAGCGATCGATTTGAACTGCACGGCCGGCTCGCTCACCGCCTTGAGTTTCACCGTGCCGTCGCGTGCGATCAGAAAATCCAAGAGCCGCAGCCCGTGGCCATATTCTTCCTGGCTTTGAATCCGCAACCAGCGGGCACAACCCATGAAGTTCTGCCGCTCGCAATAGGTTGACATGGCTAAATACGAATACGACGAGCTCAACTCATTATTGATTTGCTCGTTGATGGCGTCTTGGATGACTTGACTGAGCATGATGATTTCTCCGGGGGAGAAGGTTTTCGAATAACGGCGGCACGAAACGCACGGCAGTTAGAAATAGCCGAATTGCGGAGAACTGCAAAGGGGTCAGCGCGGATTGGCGGTGAATTGGCGAGACAGTCCGTAGGGTCCCCTGCCGCATTGTAGCGTCGCGCGGGGAAAAAAAGAGCCAGCCGCTTGCATGCGCTTGATGCATGACTGCGGCTGGCTCAATCATTCGATCGGTCAGGAGACAAGGCCTACGGGCCAATGCTCCGCGGATTTCTGGCCAAAAAGTCGCGAGGACCACGATTGGTGTAGTACGGATACGTGGTGGAACCGGTCGGAGGACCGGCGGCGAATTCATACTCGCCGTCAGCGTCGCGACGTTGTTGCACAAACGGATGACCCTGCGCGGGACGTCGCTTGGCCATGCCCTGCATCGGAGAGGGTCCCATCGGCCCGCCGGCGGGTCCGCCGTACGCTCCGCAATCGGCGCAGCCACCTCCGCCGCTATAGCCACAGCTTTGGCAAGGGCCTTCATGCCCATAGCCGTAACCACAACCGCCGCGGCAACCCCAGCAGAAGAGCCGGTCGAGGCAGCAGCAGCCGGTACTGCTGGCCACCACCGTCGCGGCCAGCAACGCAAAAATTGCACGTCTCATGATCGTTTGTAATCCTTTCTCGCTCGATCGGGGTCCAGCCTGCCGCGTGACCGCGCAGAAGCGATCTACCACCTACAGTGGACTATCGACCGCATAACCTGCAAAGTTCAACAAATCGTTATCTTGGGAGTTAGCCGTAGTTTCGGCCCGATCGCGCCAATGCCTACAACCGACAAGCAGACCCGCGTGGTCGAGTCAGGCGCGTCAATCCAGCGAGGCTGGCGAAGCTGTCGGCCAACGGGGAAAGTGCCAGCTCGGACTTGGCTCGTCCGCTGCAATCTGCTAAAAGAGGCCGACTTACGATCCGCCGCGCGGCAGGGATCCGGTGGGTGAGACGAAATTAATTCAGAACAACTCGCGCAAGAAAGCATTCACGGATGGGCAATTTCGCGCGCGCGGTGCGTTTGGCGCTGCACTATTACTGGACCGTGGCGGCCTCGGTGCTCTGTGCACTGGTGGTGGCGCTGTTATGGGGAGGCAACATCAGCTTCCTCTATCCGCTGGTCGAAGTGATTGCCAAGAACCAATCGCTGGGACAATGGGCCGATGAAGCCATTCTCGAAGCGGATCAGGCGATCGCCAGATATAACGTCACGATCGGCGAGTTGACGGCCCAATTGCCGCAAGCCGAGGGGGACCCGGCCGCCGACATCAAGTTGCAAATCAGCGTCGCCCGAGCGCGCCGCGAAGCCGCCGAAAGAGACGTCGACCGTTACCTCTTGTGGAAGCCCTGGATCGACAGCTACCTGCCCCGCGATCCATTTCAAACGCTGGTCGTGCTCGTCGTGCTGTTGCTGCTGGGCACGATCGTCAAAGATGCGTTTCTCACCTTGAGCTCGTTCCTGGTCGATCGCGTGTCGAACCTGGCGACGTTCGATCTGCGCAACGAGTTTTATCGCCGCACGCTGCGACTCGATTTGGTGAGCTTCAATGAAAGCGGCACCAGCGATCTCTTGTCGCGCTTTACGCACGACGTGGAAAACGTCGGTACGGGGATACAGACTCTTTTCGGTCGCGCGGTCCGCGAGCCGCTGAAAATGATCTCTTGCGTCGTGGTCGCGGCCTACATTTGTTGGCAGTTGCTCCTGCTTTCGCTGATCGTAGCTCCGCTGGCCGGTTTTTTGGTCACGCTATTGGCCAAAACGCTCAAGCGCGCCAATCGCAAAGCGCTCGAGGAAATGTCCTCCCTGTACGGCATTCTGGTGGAGAGTTTCAGCGGCATCAAAGTGGTCAAAGCGTTCACGATGGAACGCTACGAGCGAAACCGCTTTCACCAGACCAGCAAAAAGTGCTATCGCAAGGCCATGCGGATTGCGCTGTTCGATGGACTGATCAATCCGGTCACCGAATTGATGGGGATTTCGACGATTTGTCTGGCCATTTTGTTCGGCGCGTACCTGGTGATGAGCCAAGAGACCCACCTGTTCGGCATCAAAATGAGCAATCGGCCATTGTCGCTCAGCGCACTGATGTGGTTCTACGGGATGTTGGCTGGCATTAGCGACCCGGCGCGGCGCTTGTCGGAAGTCTTCAACCGGTTGCAGCGTGCCTCGGCGGCCGCCGATCGAGTTTATCAGTTGCTCGATCGCGAACCCACCGTGTGCGACCCTCCACGCCCGCCATCCATCACGCGCCATCATCGCGAGTTGGTCTTCGACCGCGTCTCGTTCCACTACTACGCAAGCCAACCCGTACTGGAGGAGATCGATCTGCGGATCCCCTTCGGCGAAACGATTGCCATCGTGGGTCCCAATGGCTGCGGAAAAAGCACGCTGGCGAATCTTATTCCGCGCTTTTTCGACCCGGTCTCAGGCAGCGTCCGTTTGGACGGAATCGACTTGCGCAACGTACGGCTGCGCGAATTGCGCAGCCAAATCGGATTGGTAACGCAAGAAACCTTGCTGTTCGATGACACGGTCCTCGACAACATTCGCTACGGCTGCCCCCAGGCCACGCGAGACCAGGTGATCGAAGCCGCCAAGCAAGCCCACGCCCATCGATTTATCGAGCAGAAGCTGGAACATGGCTACCAGACGATCGTCGGCGCCGGCGGTGGCCGTCTGTCGGGCGGGCAACGGCAGCGAATCGCGCTGGCTCGGGCGATTCTGCGCGATCCGGCGATCCTGATCCTCGACGAAGCCACCAGTCAAATCGATTTGGAAAGCGAACAACTCATCCACAAGGTCCTGGAGCAGTTCATACGCCACCGGACCACCGTAGTCGTGACCCACCGTCTGGCGACCCTCGCTTTAGCCAACCGGATCGTGGTCATGGACGGTGGACGGATAGCCGACTTGGGTACCCACGAGCAGCTCATGGGCCGTTCGGATCTCTACCGGCGGCTACACCAAATTCAATTTCGCGAAACCGCCTAAATCGCGGCTCCGGCGCGCCTGCTTTTCTAGCTGTTTTGCTTTGGCGCGCCGTTTGCAACGAGTGATGTTTGGGAGTGGATAGACACCGCATGACAGACAGGTAAGGTTCCGGGGCCGGTACAGAGAAGAGAGCCAGTTCCGGGGCCGGCTAACAGAAGAGGCGGTGGCAACTAATCGACGGAAACATCAGGGAATCGATAACTTACGAGCCGATACGGAACAGCGAGGCCGGCCCGTAGGCGAACAGGATTTGGACAGTTTCCGTCATTCTAAGAGGCGAGTTGGGACCCAGCGCCAAAAAGGGTCCCGACTCGCCTGTTGCATTTTGTTGTTGCATTATTGAACATATGTAGTAAATTGCTACATTGTCTCTGCAATCCCTGCCTTAGTTTTATTGCAATAAATAGTCGCCCGCTCAACGACTTCTATTGGATCGCTCGACGGGAAGTCTTTGCCGGCAAGAAGCCCGCATTCCGTCCGGCCCATGGCCAGGTTCGGCTTGGATTAAGATCGGACCTAGGAATTCACTGCCGGCCAGCCGCGTAGTTAGCCTACATTTTTGGCCGTATGTCACCGACGCAGGGATTGATTGCGTTTGCACCAGCACACTCCGCTTGCCGTATGCCACGCATCCGGACAGCGGCAGTGTTGATCGTGCTCTTGACGTGCACCAGTCATGCGACCGGCAGGGGCGCGGAAGCTGTTGGCACGTCCCAAAGCGCAGCCACGAAAAAGACCACCGCGGCCAACAACCCGATTCCCCAAGTCGCGCTGGTCAACGAGCACATACGGCAGCATTGGGCAGCGAACAAGCTTATCCCTTCGGGCGCGGCCACCGACGGCGAGTGGTGCCGGCGCGCCTATCTGGACGTGTTGGGCCGAATTCCGAGAGTCGAAGAGCTCAAACGATTCCTGGACGAGCCGGCTCACGACCGCAAGACGCGGCTCGTGAATCGCTTGTTGGGTGACGACTACGTCGAAGAATATGCGCGCAACTGGACCACGCTTTGGACCAATCTGCTGATCGGCCGCAGCGGCGGCGCCGAACGCCGCGGTCTGGTGAACCGCGAGGGACTACAGCAATCGCTGCGGCGGGCGTTTCAACGGAACATGCCCTACGACCGCCTGGCCTTCGAACTCATCTCGGCCAAGGGCGTCAGCAAGCCGGGCGAAGAGGGCTTTAACGGGTTCGTCAACTTCCTGGCCGGCAACTTGCAGGAAAACGGCGTGCAAGCGACCGCCAAAACGTCGCAAATCTTCCTGGGCTTGCAGATTCAATGCACGCAGTGCCATAACCATCCATTCAACGACTGGAAGCAAAACCAGTTTTGGGAGATGAACGCCTTCTTCCGCCAGACCCGGCCGCTGCGGCGGTTCGAGAAAGGTCGCGACGTGGCGGCTATCGAACTGATCAACCAGGATTTCGCCGGCGAAAATAACCGCCCGGAAGAAGCGGTGCTGTTTTACGAGCTGCGCAACGGGCTCTCGAAAGCCGCCTACCCCGTGTTCGTCGACGGCGCCAAGCTGAAGAGCGACAGCGGCTACGTGCAAGAAGTCGACCGTCGCACCGAGCTGGCCAAACTGATGATCCATTCCGATTATCTCGCCAAAGCGCAGGTCAATCGGCTTTGGGGACATTTCCTGGGGTACGGGTTCACCAAGCCGGTCGATGACATGGGTCCCCACAATCCGCCCAGCCATCCGGAATTGCTCGACACCTTGGCGCAAGAATTCAAAACTCGCAGCTACAACCAGAAAGAGCTGATCCGTTGGATTCTGCTCAGCGAGCCGTATGGGCTGTCGAGCAAATTCAATCCCAAAAGCAGGAAGGACGATCCAGCCTTGGGCGAAAAGCCCATGTTCAGCCATTTCTATCTGCGGCAAATGCGCTCCGAAGAGCTTTACGAGTCGCTGCTCGTGGCCACCGAAGCGCAAAACACGCAAACCAGCTACGAACAGCAAGAAGCGACCAAGCGCGAGTGGCTGGATCAGTTCACGCTGGCCTTCGGCACGGATGACAATGAAGAGACGACGACGTTCAACGGCACCATTCCGCAGACGCTGATGATGATGAACGGCGACCTGATCAACAAAGCCACGAAAATCGACAAGGGAAGCTTTTTGCATCGGGTGGCGAGCGATTCGAAACTGCCCAACGCCGCGAAAATCAATTACTTGTATCTGGCGGCCCTGGCCCGCAAACCCACCGCGCAGGAAATCACCCTGGCCAACGAGCTATTGGCCCTGCGCCACGGCGATCCGGCGGCGGCGCTGCAAGACGTTTGGTGGGCGGTCCTGAACAGCAACGAGTTTATTCTCAACCATTAGCCATCCGCGCGAGTCTGTCTCAATAGTCTGGAGCCCATTATGAGTCTTTCGTATCTGCCACAAGGAATGACTCGCCGCCATTTTATCGAACATCTGGCCGGCGCGTCGGCGATGGCCGTTCCGGCGATCGCTTTTGCCGGCGCACTGCGTGCCAACGCCGAGGACCTGAAAAAGCGGCACAAGGCAGCCATCATGCTCTGGATGGGCGGCGGTCCCGCGACGATCGACATTTGGGACCTGAAGCCCGGCGCGCCGACCGCCGGTCCTTTTCAGCCCATCGGCACTTCCGGAGGCGAACAGATCTGCGAACACATGCCGCTGGTAGCCAAGCAAATGCACCACCTGGCGATCGTCAGATCGATGAGCACCCGCGAAGCCGATCACAACCGCGGCCGCTACTACATGCACACCGGCTATGTGCCCAATCCAAACATCGAACACCCCAGCTACGGCTCGGTGGTCAGCCACATGCTGGCCGAGCAGACGAAGCAACTGAAATTGGAAATCCCGGCGTTCGTGGCCGTGGGGGGCGGCAGTGTCGGCCCGGGCTTCTTGGGCATGACCTACGCGCCGTTCGTGGTCAATTCCGACGGCAATGTCCGCAACTTGAAGATGGATGTTGCCGCCGCGCGGTTGAGCGAGCGGATGCAGATGCTGGCCTCGCTCGAAAAAAGTTTTGTCAAGCAGGACCGCGGCCAATCAGCCCAAGATCACGCCAACATCCTGGAAAAAACCGTCGCGCTGATGACCAGCAAGCAAATGGAAGCCTTCAAGGTCAATTCTGAGAGCGAAGCGGTTCGCGATCGCTACGGCAAATCGGCCTTCGGCCGCGGCTGTCTGATGGCCCGCCGGTTGGTCGAACAAGGCGTGCCCTTCGTCGAAGTCGATTTGGGTGGCTGGGACACGCACTCGAATAATTTCAAGACCCTGGGCGACACGAAACTGCCCGAGTTGGACAAGGCGATGAGTGCGCTAGTGTCCGACCTGGACGAGCGCAAACTGCTGGACTATACGGCCATCATTTGGATGGGCGAGTTCGGCCGCACGCCGCGAATCAACGGCAACAGCGGCCGCGATCACTGGGCCCGCAGTTGGAGCGTCGTGCTCGGCGGAGCCGGCATGAAGGGGGGCATCGCGGTGGGCCGCACCAATGCCGATGGCACCGACGTCGAGACCGAGCCCTACACCTCGCAAGACGTGATGGCCACCGTCTGCAAATCGCTGGGCATTTCACTGGAAACTACCTTCACCAGCCGCAACGGACGCCCGATGAAGATCGCCAACGGCGGCAAGGTGATCAAGGAGCTGTTCGCGTAACATTAACTTTTGTTGCCAGCCGATTGTCGGTAGTGAGCGGACAGCGACGTTGACGAACCCCCTCAGTGCCGCTTAGGATTCGTGACTACTCGGCGGTCGGCTCGCGCCTTCGCGCAGCCGGTGGACGCCACGACCCTGTTGGCCCTCAGTTCTGCTGGTCTGGCGTGCGCTCTCCCATCACCGAAACGCCGGGAACCCTGCGTCCGCTATTGCGACTGGTCTGGCCGGTGCTGGTCGAACAATTGCTGGTCATGATGGTCGGCTTTTCCGACACGCTGCTAGCCGGCCATTATCTGACCGAGTCGCACCTGGCGGCCATGACGGTAATCTCCTACGCGCTGTGGATGCTGACCAATTTATTTTCGATCGTTTCGATCGGCGCCGTGGCGATGACGGCCCGGTTTGTCGGCGCCGAAGATTGGCCCGCGGCCAATCGCGTTACGAACCAGTCGTTTGTCTTGGGCGGCATTCTAGCGGTCCTCTTCACGAGCTGCGGACTGCTGCTGGGCGATCGCCTGGCGGGAGCCTTGCAACTCGACGGACAACCGGCCATTTTGGCCACGCGCTATCTGCGGTTTCTCGTACCGATGCTGCCCTTGATGATGCTCGAAGCGGTGGGCATCGGCTGCTTGCGCGGCGCCGGCGACATGGTGACCGGCCTGGTGACGATGATTCTGGTCAATGCGGTCAACATCACGGTGGCCTGGTCGCTGCTGTTAGGCATCGGCCCATTGCCCCAGTTGGGTTGGGATGCGCTGCCGATCGGCACGGCCTGCGGTCACGCGGTAGGCGGGCTGATTCCTTTTGTCCTGCTGCTGCGCGGCCGCACCGGGCTGCGGATCCGGCGCCCCCTGCTCCGCCCCGACCCGCACCTCATGCGCCGCATCTTGCGGATCGGGTTGCCAGGCGGAATCGACGTGCTCTCGATCGTGGCCTGCCAGTTGGTGTTCATCTCGATCGTCGATCGGCTGGGCACCGTGGCGGCCGCGGCCCATGGAGTCGCGATCCGAATTGAATCGCTTGCCTATCTGCCGGGCTACGCGTTCCAAGTCGCCTCGGCCACCTTGGCCGGGCAGTATCTCGGCGCGCGCGACTATCGGCAGGCCAGCCGAAGCGTGCTCACGGCTTGCGCGACCAGCGGAAGTATGTTGCTGGCGGCCGGCCTGGTGCTGTTCTTCGGCTCCCATCAACTGGTGCGGGTCTTTCTTAGCGCCGACCAAACGGATGTGGCGGCCATTGTCCCGTCGCTGCTCCAGATCGTTTCTTTCGCGATGGCGCCCCTGGCGCTGGTGCAGGTGCTAACCGGCGCCTTGCGCGGCGCGGGCGATACGCGCTGGCCGCTGGCGTTCACGTTTATCGGCTTCCTGGCAGTGCGCATTCCCGCGGCCTACGTGCTCGCGCATGCCTGGGGCTGGGGCGTGAGGGGAGCCTGGTACGCAATGGTGGCCGACGTGATGGTCCGCTGCCTGTTGGTCACCTACCGCTTCAATCATGGCGGCTGGAAGCGGATCGAGGTCTAGCGCCCGCGAGATCCGGCGCCTGAAGTGCGTTCAATACCGAATCACGCGGCGCAGCAGCCACAAGCCCCACACCACCAGGGCCGCGTTGGCCAGCCAGACCGCGTAAGGGTTGATGTTGCCGCTCTTAGCCCGATCCAGTCCGAAGGCCAACAGCGGGTAGTACACCAAGAGAATTGGCCCAAAACACAGAAAGAAACTCGTCAGGGCGTCGGAGTTTTTCATGCGGATGGCCATCCCCGACCCGACCAAGGCAAAGCACAAACAGCTAAACCCATTGGCCCAGCGGCGTGGCGGCTCGGTTTGCATGCGGTAGAACTGATAGCGTTCGCTCTGCAACTGGCGTGCGTCTTCGGCCCAGGTGTTGCTGGAGAGTCGCGCGAAATCCCCGGTCATCATTCGAAAACCGGCCTGCGCAATCATCCGCTGTTCGATCTGATCGAGGGTTTCCTTCTGTTGACGGGTACGGGCGGGAATCTCGCGCAGCGCCATATGGGCCGGCGAGGTGTCGGGACGCCCGGCCTCCGGATTGATGACGATCTCGCGCTCGAGCGGCTGGTCGGGAAACTCACCGTGGTTGCCCGGCGCATCGATGGTGTATCCTTCGAGTCTGACGGTGAGTTTGCCCGAACCGGGGTTGGAGTGCAATTCGGCACTCTTGGCGCGAATCGTGACGGGTCCCGATGCTTCCTGGAGAGAAAAGTGTGCACCAATCAATCGGCGGCCTTCGACCTTCTGCACGATGACCGAAAAGGCCGGTGTCCGGAAGGAGTGATGCGCGCGGAGCATGCCGTAGGCGATATCCTCCAGCGCGTCGACGACTACGCGCTGCACGCCGCGAGAGCCCCAGCTCATCGCCAGATCGTTGATCCAGACGGTCGCGAAACTCAGCAGCACCGAAAACAACAGCACGGGCCAGAGGATGACCATTGGGCTCAAGCCCAATGACTTGAGGGCCACGATCTCGTTGGCCCCCGACATGCGGCCATAGACGCTCGACACCGAAAACAGGATCGTGCCGGGCACCGCGAAAATCAGCGCGTTGGGAAGCAGGTACGGCAGCAATTGCACGATTTGCGCCAGGCCCAGGCCCTGTGCCAGGGCCTCCTTGACCGCGCCGATCAAGATCATCAGCAAAGTCAGCGACGTGAGCGTGACCAGGAACGCTTTGCAGGTTTCGCCCAGGACATATCGAGTGAGCAGGCGCATCAGAACTCGGTGTCCTTCGAGTTTATGGCGGACTTCAGGAAAGCTGCCAAATTTTGATCGCGACAAGCGCCGCCACGGTTGCCAGAAGCGCGTGATACTCGCGACTGCGGATCCATTGCTCCGCGCTCCAATGAGCGGCCAAGTCGGCGCGGCCAATCCACGGGAAAAACCGCGGAGTCATTCGCACATAGTCGGCCCAAGCCGCCGGAAACAATGCCGACAGCGTTCGCTCCTCCTGCCGTACCTTGATCGTGTACATGATCAGAATGGGCCCCAGCAGCAGCCAAATGTTCTTGGGGTCATCGATCAATGCGCAGAATCCGAACATCATCAGAAACGAGCCGACATACAAGGGGTTTCGGATCAGCCGATAAGGGCCAGAGGTCGTTAGTTCCGCGTCCTTGCGCAAAACTCCCACAGCCCACGATCGCAAAGCCAGGCCAAACAAGACCAGCGATCCGCCGATAGCACTATAAGGATCGCGGAAATTCGCCAGATCGCGAGGCTTCGAACCGAATGCGATGTCATGGACCACGAGCATTCCGAACAATATGGCCGACAAGATAATTCGCCGGCGAATCAGAAACTGGGCCAATGAATGCAGAGTGCTGGAACTGCGGGTGACCGAGATTTGACCCGCGGCAGAGCGAGTAACTTGACTCATCGTTGGTCCTAATTGCCACAAGAGGCTGCCAAGCGCCTTGCCTCGTTCATTCGGATTGAGGCGAGCTTATAGCGGGGTTCAACACAACTTGTCAACACGACATAACTTATCGTCGATTTCACGCCGCTCGCTTGGAAAAAATGCCCGACTTCGCGATGATCCGCTCCTGTTCTTGTCTTTCGACAACGATTCGGTGCTAGCACGCCGGAGAGCCGCCATCGCGAATCGCTTGCTCGCCACTCCTTTTTTTCCCGGCATGGGTGACCTAATATGAAGGGACCTTGCTAGCAGTCACGCGGAACGCGGGGTACGTTTTTGCCGATCTCGCGTCACATCGAGGAAAACAGATGGGCCTTAGCGGAGTGATTCAATCGCGGAAGTATTCGTGCGCCCTGATCCTGGGCATGGTGGTTTGGAGATGCGCGCTGGCGGCTCCCGAACCCGCTCGGGCTCAAGAAGACGCCGCCAAAGCCGAGGCGGCCCCGGCCGCGACGGCCCCAGCGGAGGCCGTCCGACCACAACCGGGTCAGGTCGAGCCGAAGCCGGTGGAAAAGTCGCGGATCTGGTGGTTCATCGAATCCTCGGGCGCGATCGGCGCCGTCATTCTGCTGCTCTCGATTTATTTCGTCTCGACCGTCAGCCGGCTGTTTCTTGAAATGCGCCAGAAGGTCGCCGCCCCGCCCGATCTGATCGAAGAATTGATGGAGCTGTTGCAGAAACGGGAGTTCAAAGAGATTTTTTCGATCGTGAAGGACGACACCTCGTTTTTCGGCCGGCTGCTGGCCAGCGGGATCGCCGAGTTGCCCAATGGTTTGGCGGAAGCCCGCGATTCGATGGAGCGCGTCGGCGAGGCGGTCACCGTCGAGATGGAGAAAAAAATCAGCATGCTGGCCGTGCTGGGCACGCTGGGCCCGATGATCGGGTTGTTGGGCACGCTGAAGGGAATGATCGCCAGTTTCAGCGTGATCGCCTTATCCGACGTGCAGCTCAAGGCCAGCCAGGTAGCCGATGGCATTTCCCAGGCCCTGGTACTGACGTTCGAAGGCGTGGCATTGTCGGTGCCGGCGATTTACTTTTTCGCGATTTTCCGCAATCGGGTAGCGGCGATTTCCGTGGCCACGCTGTTGCAGGCGGACGAATTTTTGCGGCATTTCGCCCACGCTGCCCGCGTCAAAACCCCGCCCGCTGGCCAGCCCACCGCCATGCCCGCCGCCACCAAGCCCGCTAAACCGTAAGGGGCCCTACCACGTGAGCGGATCGCAATACCGCGAAGCCAGCGCCGAGCCGAACTTGACGCCCATGCTCGACATGGTCTTCCAGTTGGTGACCTTTTTCATGCTGGTCATCAATTTCAAGGCCGCGCAGCTCGACATGAACCTTAAGCTGCCAGTCGTCGGCTCCGCGCGCCCGGTCGACACCAAGGGACAACAAGATCTGCTGGTGCTCAACATCAACGCTTTCGGCCAACTCACCGTTTACAACACGCCCAAGGACGTCGAGAGCTACATCGCCGGCGAGGCCCAATCGAGTTTCCTGGCCGCGCGGCAAAAGAACCCCAATCTGCAGCCGGGCGATGAACTGCCCACGACGGTGGTGATTCGCGCCGATCGGGCCACGCCGTTCCACTTGCTCAATCGTGTAATCAAAGCCTGCCAGGAACACGGCTTTCGCAATTTCTCGCTGAAAGCCATGAACAAACGGGCCGAAGCCGAATCGTAGCGCCCGAGACTTCGCATGAGCCGACGACGAAAACGACGCAGATCCGAGAATGCCGTGGAGCTGAACCTGGCGGCCATGCTCGACATGGCGTTTCAACTGTTGACGTTTTTCATTCTCACCTTTCGCCCCGTGCCGGTCGAAGGCCAGATTTCGCTGCGTATGCCCCCGGCCCAGCCCGTGACCCCCGTCAGAAACGCCGTGCAGGCCGGCAGCGATGCCGCCAACGAAAACCCCGTGCAAGGGCTCGATTCGCTGGTCATCAGCGTGATTCCCAATGCCGCCGGCGGGATCAGCTCGATGGCTATCGGCGAGGGCGTGGTGGCGACGCTCACCGGCTTAAACGATCGCCTGAAAACCGTGCTGAGCGACCAGGCCAGCCCATTCGATCAGGTCGTGATCCAGGTCGGCCCGGTCCTCCGCTACGATGCCCTGATGGGCGTGGTCGACGTCTGCACGCGTCAAAGGCTGCCCACGGGACAAAAGCTCACGAAGCTGAGCTTTGTCGAGCTGCCCGACGCGCGGACACAGTAGAGGACATGGCTCTACGCGCCCCCGCACCGCCTCGGGCCGCGCGATATAATGGGATAGCGCCCGCTTCTCCTTCCCAGGGCATCTCGCAAAACTACAACGGCCTGGCACCGCCCCCAAACCACGAGAAGAACATTTCATGCGTCGATTTCGAGATCGCCGGCCGAACACGCTGTTTCGCGGCGCTGAACTGCCGCGATTGCTGACGCTGGTCGTCATGCTCGGCGTGCTGGTGCTCTTGATGGGTCGAGCGCGCGATCCCAGTACCTGGCACTGGTTGGCGCCTGACGCGGCTGGCCAAAACGCAGGCAAGCCGACCGCCGCCTTGCACGAAGAGAGCGTCGTTGCCGATGACCCGACGGCCAAGGGCCCCACGGACTTGGACCCTCAAGAGCTCGACGCGGCTCGCGAGGAATTCCAGGCGATCACCGATAAAGGGCCCTTGAGCAAGGAAGAAATGCCGGCCTATTGGCGCCTGATGGCCTGGCAACAGCATCAATCGACGCGTGATCTGCGCGAGCGCGCAAAAAAAGACGTCACGTTCAGAAAGCTTTGGCAAGAGCCCCAGAAGTGGCGCGGAACGCTAGTGGAACTTCCAGTGCATTTGCGACAAACGGCGAAAGCTGACGATCTGGAAGACAATTCCTTGGGCCTTTCCACCATGCACGAGGTGTGGGGCTGGAACACCGACTCGCAGCCGTATTGGTACTGGCTCGTCTGTCCGCAACTCCCCCCCGGCATGCCCGCGGGCCAGAACATTTTTGAGGAAGCGACCTTCGTCGGCTATTTTCTCAAGCTGCTCCCCTACGAGGATCATCAGGGCAAGACGCTGGCCACACCGCTATTGATTGGCCGCTTGATTTGGCATCCCGCAGCCGACAATCCGCTCGTGCGTAGCGACGAATGGACATGGCCCTGGATTGCCGCCGCTGGACTTGCCTTGCTGGCCGCCGCGCGCTGGGGCCTGTACTTCGCCGGCGGGCGCTCGCGGGCGCGCCGATCTCTCGCGGGACCCGCGGGCAACGACGAAAAATCGGTCGAGGATTGGCTTGAGCGGGCCGAAGGCTCCAATGATGAGCACCATCGCGATGATCCGAAAGAAGGCTAGAAGCGGCCGCCTCTTCTAATCCGACGCGCGAGCGAGGGTTCACTCGTTTTTCGCCTTGTATGTTGGGATGGGGGTCTTGTTTCATGTTGCCAGCGGGTACTTCTAAGAGGTCAAATCAGGAAGTTTCCGGGGCTGCTGCCTCGGGCCTTTTAGCCTACAGCCTCCCGCCTCAATGACTTGACCAGCAAACGCGAACCGGCGATAATCCAATTTAGAGCCTATGCGAGAACCGTCGGGGACTGTCCCGATGTTGCGGCGGGCACCATCCGGAGGATGGTCGGGGAGCAAAATGGGACTGTCCCCTTGTCCGAGACGGTTCTCGGATAGGTTGTTAGTGCGAGTTCTCGCTGCCCGTCCACACTAGACTCTCCACGTCCGGGAGATTACAAGCTTTGTCTCTGTTTCTGAAGTACCTGCCAAACCCGGCGCGCGTCTTACAAGCGGTCATTGGCTGGGCCGTGACCAACGGCATTTGGTGGGCAACCAGTGTCATGGCGCACATCGTGGTCATTTCCGGCGTGCTGTTGCTGTTGGGCAAAGTGACCGCGCCGCCCAAGGAGGGCGACGCGCCGCTGTTCGAGGCCAACGTCAACACCGAAATCCCCGAGCCGCAAATCGATCATTTCGATCCGGGCCAGACGCCCATCGAACCCACCGAATTGAATACCGAAACCTTGAGTCTCGTCGATGCGCCCCGGATCGATGCCGATCAGCCGATGAGCGATTCGGCCGACGCGGTGACCAGCGGCGGCGGCTCGGCGGCCACGGCCACGGGCGGGATCGGCGGATTGGATCAATTCGCCGTCAAGGCCATCGGACCCGGCCCGCTGGTGCGCGGCTCGGGACTAGCCGGCTCGGGCACCGGTCGTGGAGCTGGCAGCGGAGCCGGCACCGGCTTCGGCGCGCGCGGCGACAAGGACGCCCGCAAGGCGATGGTCGGCGGATACGGTGGCACGAAAGCCAGCGAACGGGCGGTCGCCGCCGCGCTCAACTGGTTGGCCCGGCATCAAAGCCCTGAGGGCAGTTGGAGCCTGGAGGGTTTTTCCCAGTTTTGCAAAGGCGAACCGTGCTCGGGGCCCGGCGCCGCGAAATCGGACGTCGCGGCCGCCGCGATGGCGCTGTTGCCCTTTCTGGCGGCCGGACAAACGCACCACACGAAAGGCCCTTATCGTAAAACGATCGATCTGGGCCTGGCATGGATCATCAACCGCCAGAAACAAAACGGCGATTTGCGCGACGGCGCGGCGATGTACACTCACGGCCTGGCCGCGATCACGCTCTGCGAAGCGTATGGCTTGAGCAAGGACTCGCGCGTCGGATTGGCCGCCCAGGCCGCAATTCGCTTTATCGAGGAATCACAAAACGACACGACCGGCGGCTGGCACTACGCGCCCAAAGGGCTTGGCGATACCTCGGTGGTCGGGTGGCAGATCATGGCTCTCAAGAGCGCGCAGATGGCGGGCTTGTCCGTCGGCGAACCCGCGATCTCAGGCTCGCACAAATGGCTCAAGAGTGTCACCCATGGCACCAGCGGAGGACTGTTTTCTTACAACACGAAGACTCCGGCGACTCCCACGATGACCGCGGTCGGCTTGCTCTGCACGCAGTATTTGGGAGCCCGGCGTCAAGATCCGGCGATTCAAGAGGGCCTGGGATACCTGACGGCCCATTTGCCCAACGCCAACGCACGCAACTGCTATTACTGGTATTACGCCACGCAAGTCATGCACAACTTGCCCGGCCCCGAATGGGACACTTGGAATCGAGAAATGCGGCGCGTGCTCATCGAATCGCAAATCAAGGACGGCTGCGCCGCCGGTAGCTGGGACCCGGCCAAGCCCACGCCCGATCCCTGGCAAGCCCAAGGCGGCCGGATCATGGTCACTAGCCTGTGCTGCCTCACGCTTGAGGTATACTACCGGTATCTGCCGCTGTACAAGCTCGACGCCGAGGACAAACTCGCGAGTGATCCCCAGCAGACTGCCTCCGCATCGACCAACGACAAGCCCGGCAAGTAGCCCAACACCAAAGCGCTCGTGCCGTGCCAATTGGAAAACTCGTCCTCTGCGCGCGTCGCCAGCTCAGGATCCATGTTGCTCGTTTCCCGCCAGCTCGTTTATGGACTGATCCTTGCGGCCGCATGCGGTTTCGCGGGGCGGCTGCACGCCGAGGAGCCCGTGTTCGAATTCCTTCATGCGGCGCAAGACGCCGGCTACGGCGAGGTGGCCATCGACTACCTCGAGGGCCTGCGCGCAGGCGGACGATTGCCCAAGGAACTGGCCGAGACATTGGATCTCGAGCTGTCGCGCAGCTTTCGCATCGCGGTGAGCGAGTCGTTCAACGCCACCGAAGCCGAACAGCGCGTGGCCAAAGCCCAAACTCATTTGGACAAGTTTCTCAAAGAGCACGCCGACCATCCCGAAGTGGGCCGGGCTATCGAGTCGTGGGGCGACATCGCGCTCGATCGAGCGGTGCAGCGGATGCGGCTGGCTCGCGGAACCAAGGACAAGGCCCAAAAAGAAAAATATTTGACTGCCGCGCGGGCCGACCTAGAAGAGGCGCGGCCCCGATTCTTCGACGCCACGGCTCGTTACCTGGGACAGCTTAAGAAGCTCAACGTCGCGCTGGCGGAAGCGAATAAGAAGCCCAAATCGGTCCCCTCGGCCACTAAAAAACAGCGCCAAGCCGAAGACGCGGCTCGCGATGCCGAGATCGCGTGGCTCGAAGCACGTTTCAAGAGTGCCAAAGTCGACTTCTACTTGGGCCAGACCTATACCGATCCAAAATCGCGCCAGCGGAAAGCGTCGCTCGTGGCAGCCGCCAAGAGTTTCGACGCCATTTTCCAATCCTACCGCGAAAGTCTGGTGGGACTGCACGCCCATTTGTGGCACGGCAGAGCCGCCGACGAAATGGGCAACGATCAACTAGCTCTGGATATCTACGACGAAGTGCTGGCCACCGCGCCCGAAGGCCGAGAGCGCGAGACGGGCCTTGAACCCCTGTTCGCCCAAGTGCAGTACCATCGATTGCTCGTGACGGTGCGCAAAAAGGGAACCAAGGAGTTCCTGGCGGATGCCAATCCCTGGCTACAATTGCACCGCACTTGGAAAAAGTTCGACGGCTACCAGGGCGTGGCTCTGGAAGTGGCCAAGGCCCACCTGCACGCTGCGGCCGAGCTGAACAACGACAAGAAAGCCACGCAAATTCAATCCGCGCTGACCATGCTCGGCGATATCGGCAAAATCCACGGCGAGCACCAGCAAGAGGCGATTCTGCTGCGCCGCGAATATCTCAAGTCCGGGCCTCCGGATCCGCTCTCCGCCAAAACCTTCGACGAGGCCGTGGCCCTGGCCGATTCGGCGGTCGAACTGCTCGACTGGCCGGCCGCCGTGGTCAGCTTCAGCCGGGCGCTTGAATTGAGTTCCCCGATCAAGGACCCAAAACGGATCGACGAGGTGCAAAACCGGCTGGACCAGGCCCGCTATCACGTGGCCGCGGGACAATTTTCGGACGGCAAGTTCGAGGAGTGCATCTCCGCCGCCGACACAATTGTGCGAGACCGGCCCGAGAGCCCACTGGCGCCCGCCGCATCGTCCTTGGCCGTTTCCGCGGCGCTTTCGCTGTATGCCAAGGCCCAGGACAAGCAAGCGTCGCTTGAGCGGCTTTCAAAGATCGCAGGCGCAACGATCGAGCGCTGGCCCGACAAGGCGGAAGCCGACGACGCCCGTATCGCCCTGGGACAGGCTAATTTGGTACGCGGCGAACTTGTGGAAGCCAGCGAAGTTTTTCAGCGTGTGAACCCCCGCTCGCAGCGTTACCCGGTGGCCATGTATTTGGCCGGCCAGACGCATTGGCGGTTGTATCTGGCCGCCAAGGCCAGGCCCGAGGGAAAACGCGACCCCGAGAAACTCGTCTCCGAGCGTGCCCTGGCCGAGGAGCAATTGCGGATTAGCCTCGCCGCACAGCGCAAGGACGCGGAGCCGGGCAAGCCGCTCTCGAAACAAATGCTCGAAACGCAACTGCTGTTGGGCGAAGTACGGCTGGAAGAGGGCCAAGCCAACGAAGCCGCCGAGCTCCTCGAGCCGCTTTTACAATGGGTTCGAACCGAGAAACCCAATCCGCTCGACAACACGGCGCTGCGCGTGTATCTGGCGGCGGCGCGAGCCGAAGTTGCACTGGGTGAATTTCCGAAAGTTGCCGCGGCGGCGCATTCGCTCATCGAACTGGGAACCGACAATCCGCCCGTCAACGGCGTCCTGAACTCGATGCTCAAGATGTTAGGCGACGGTTGGAAACAGGCGGAAGCAGCCGCCATCGAAGCCCGCACGGCGGCCGATCCGATGGCCCGCTCGACCGCCGAAGCGGCCGTGGCCGAGCGCAAGGATCTATTGGGCCAATTGCTCGCCAAGCTGGCCACGCGCAAACAAAACACGTTGGCCGCCATGATCTACATCGCCGATACGGCCGGACAATTAGGACAGCCGGACACCGCGCGAGAACTGTACCAGGCAATTCTCGTGCAAGCCGAGCAGGACCCGGCTTTCAAGCAAGCCAACGGGCAAGCCCTGACGCGCATTCAGGCCCAGTTAGTGGGACTGCTGCGGCAGAAAGGCCAGTACGCCGAAGGACTGGCACAGGTGGACAAGCTGATTCAAACCTTTCCCAACGCCCTGGAACCGAAGATGGAAAAGGGCCGGCTGCTGCAAAGCTGGGCCGACGTCGATCCGGCGCATTTCAGCGAAGCAGTGGCCCATTGGACAATGCTTCGCATGCGGCTGGCACGGATCGCAAAAAGGCCGCCCGAGTATTATGAAGTGGTCTACAACGCCGCTTCGTGCCTGTTCACCGAAAGCCTGAAGACGAAAAACGAACAGCAGGCTCTCCAGGCCGAGCAGTTGCTCAACGCCACGCTCGTGCTCAACCCACATCTCGATGGGCCCGAGATGGTGGCGAAATACAAAGAGCTGTTGCAAAAGGTTCGCCAGCTTCAAGGCCGGCCCGTCAATACCTCGGCCAAAAGCTAAAGCGGCTGGACAAAACCTATCGGCCAGTGCGACGCTCAGCCGCGGCTCGGCTGAGCTCGCCGAAGTCAAGCGGCCGTGACACGCCGGTTGCAAGGGCGGCAGTTGGGTTTGTCCTTTTGCGATAAATCTACGGTGTATGGTGCGCCTCCACCGGTGAAGTAACCGCGCGACGACGACCGTGTGTTTGTGATCTGCGCAAAATGAGCACCATGATCGCGAACCCACCATCGGAATTCTCGAAG
>JACQFF010000194.1 GCA_016200205.1 Planctomycetia bacterium | reverse complement strand
AGCGTGAATCGCGAATATGTCGGACAAAACGAGGCCCGAGCGAAGTTTCTGCAACCCCCGGTGCCTCTTTGACGAATGCCGAAAATGTGTTTTCCTCGGGAATTCGAGGGTTAACCGTTCCAAAAAGTGCAAAAGTCGAAGTAAGAATCTCCGCCAATAAGTATTGCCACACCCTCGCGATTGGCCAATAAATCTAGCCCGGCTCTCCCATTGCAATTCCTTCCACGGGTCCACTTGTTAGGGCTCTTTTACGTTTCCTCTAATTGATTGGTGAGATCCACCAACTTTTCGAGCAATTGACGCGCTCGACCGCTGTCGATGGCCGCTTTTGCCAATCCCGCACCCTCCAGCGGGCTTTCGGCTTTGCCGGCGGTCCACACGGCGGCAGCGGAATTGAGAACGACGATATCGCGCGGGGGTCCTGGGGCGCCTTGCAAGATGTCGCGGATCATGGCCGCGCTCTCTTGAGGATTTGCAACCGACAGCGACTCCAAGCTCGCCGGCGCGAGCCCGAAATCCGACGGCGTCCAACTGAAATTACGCAGGGCACCGCCAATCACTTCGGTGACGCGGGTCGGGCCGGCGATCGTGACTTCGTCCAATCCGTCCTCGCCCTGCACGACCAGAGCGTGTTGGGTCCCGAGCAACAGCAGCGCCTCGGCCAACAGGGGCCGCAATTCCGCGCGGCCGACGCCCACGACTTGGAACGGCGCCCCGGCCGGATTCGACAGGGGCCCGAGCAAATTGAAGATGGTCGCCACACCCAGCTTTTTGCGCACCTCCGCAACCTGCTTCATCGAAGGATGCAACAGCGGGGGCCGCAATTCCGCGCGGCCGACGCCCACGACTTGGAACGGCGCCCCGGCCGGATTCGACAGGGGCCCGAGCCATCGCCGCCGGTTCCGCAGGTGTCGATGACGCCGTGTTGATGCGTGCGGATGGGAGTCATGTTGCGGCGCAAGGCGGCGGCGGCACCGGCGATTTCCTGGCAGGTTTCGCCCTTGGCCCTTAAAGCCATCAGCAACACGCCGATTTCGCCTTCGCTCGAGCGGCCTTGGACCACGGCCTCGATGGCCGCGGCCATCTCGTCCATCGAGAGGTCCTCGCCCGCTGCCAGACGGCCCAATGTTGGCTCAATCACTGCTAGTTTTCCCCGAGTCGATGCTGTTTGGTGCAATTGTACATTTCGAAACTCCGGGGGCCTACCTGTGGAATATGGCGCCCTGCCATGGCGAAGCCAGTCTTGTTTCGCGCTTGGCGGAACCCTACAATCCCCGCGCAGAACCTGTGTTCGGCCAGGGATCCGGAAAACACGATTTATGCTGATCAAAAAAGTCCTGCTGGACGTCGATCCTGGCATCGATGACGCCGTGGCGCTATGCCTGGCGATGTTCGATCCCCAATTGGACGTGGTCGCCGTCACGGCCGTGGGCGGCAACGTCCCGCCCGACCAGGCCACGCGAAATGTGCAGGCCATTATCGAGCAATTGGATCCACCCCGCTGGCCGCGGATTGGCGTGGCCTCCCTGCCGGAGCTGGGCCTGCCGACCCGTTCCGCGCAACTTCACGGGCCGGATGGGTTGGGTAACTCGAATTTCCAGGTTTCCGAGCTGCAGCACCGGCACCCTTCGGAAAAGGTAATCTGCGACGAAGTGCGCGTCGCCCCGGGCGAGGTCACGATTGTCGCGCTGGGGCCCTTGACCAACATCGCCCGAGCCTTCCAGCGCGATCCGGCGTTGCCGGAGCTGGTCGGCCAAATCGTGATGATGGGAGGCACCTTGTCAGGACCGGGCAATATCACGCCGGCGGCCGAATTCAACATCTACTGCGATCCGGAATCGGCACGCGGCGTATTTCGCTCTCCGGCCACGAAAACACTCGTGCCGATCGATATCACCCACCAGGTGTCGTTCGGCTACGATCTGCTGGAAAAACTTCCGGACGAAACAACTCGGGCAGGCCGTTTTTTACGGCGGATCTTGCCGTTTTTGTTCCGCTCTTATCGCCAGGAACTCGGTTTCGAGAGCATCCGGCTCAACGACGCCGTGGCGCTTGTGTCGGCACTGCATCCGGAACTGTTCGAAATCGAACTGGCTGCCGCCGACATCGAACTGTCCGGGGAGTTGACGACCGGCGCGACGGTGTTCGATCGCCGCCGACACCGCGAGTGGCGCACGAATCTCGCGGTGGCCACCAAAGTGGATATTGCGTCGGTGCGCGATCATGTTTTGCGCGGTCTGGCTGCCGCCGGAGCCGCATCGCAGACCTAACCGCTGCGGCGTTTAGGAACGACTCAAAAATAACTTCGTCCGCAAACACCTCTCCCTCTGGGGGAGGGCGGGGTGAGGGAAATCAAAATGCCGAAGTTATTTTTGAGTCGCCCCTTAATCTTTGACCGCCGCGCGGTTGGAGGGGGCGCTTGCGACCTTCACTTTGACATTCATCAGCTTTTGGTCGCGTAAGATCGACAGCGGAATTTCGCGGCCGACTTCGGTCAAGCTGACCAGATTGATCAGGTGGCTGTCGTTATCGATCCGCACGCCGCCATACTCCAGGATGACGTCCCCTCTTTGCAGCTTGGCGACAGCGGCCGGCGAGTTGGGAGTCACATCTTTGATCCGCGCGCCGCGGGGCCGCTTCAATCCCACGCTAATAGCCATGGCCGGATCGAAGCCCGCATCGAGTGACACCCCCAGGAAGGCCCGCTCCACCGTGCCCCGCTGCACAAGTTGCCGGGCGATAATCATGACCATGTTGATCGGAATTGAAAAACCGATCCCCTCGTTGCCGCCCGAGCTGCTGGCGATCGCCGTGTTCATGCCAATCACCTCGCCGCGCAAATTCACCAGTGGACCGCCGCTATTGCCCGGGTTGATGGCGGCATCGGTCTGAATGAAGTCTTGATATTTGACGCCTTCGCCGAGCACCAGGTCGCGGCGACCGGTGGCGCTGATGATACCGAAGGTGATCGAATGGCTGAGGCCGAAAGGGCTGCCAAAAGCGAGTACGAAGTCGCCGATCTCGGTGCCGTCGCTGTTACCCAGTTTTGCGGCGACCAGCCCGGATGCGCTGATGGACATGATAGCGATGTCGGTTTCGGGATCGCTCCAGACTTTGTCCTTGTTGGGGTGGATTTGGCGGCCGTCAGCCAGGCGGATTTTGATGTTTTTTTCCGCGGCGGCTTTGATCACGTGGCGGTTGGTCATCACGAAGAACTGGTTGTTGAGCTTCACGATACAACCTGAGCCGGCCTCTTCCACGTGACTGGTGCGATTGTAGCGGGCTTCGGTTTTATCCGCCTCGATGTGGACCACCGTGGGCCGCACGAGCTTGACGACCATTTTGAGCAGATTGGTCTGCCGCTCAAGCGCCAGCGCTTCGCTGGACAAAGCTTCGTACATCTTGGCCCGCGAGGCTTCCAGCCGGTGTTCGTCCTCGGAACTCTCGAGGCGATGCAAATCGTCGGCGCTTTCCTCTTGCGCTACGGTCGGCGGCGGACTCAAGAAAGTGAGGCAAACCCCAACCAATAACCAGCCCAAAGTGCTAACAGAAAGCCGTCGGCATTCCATCCAAAGACTCCCCAGAAGAGGTCGGCGGACGAACGAGTCTGACCGATAGATTGTACAATAAAGGGCCGCTCAGGGCTTGGCAACGCCTGTTCGGTTGATGGGCGTCGGGGGTAAACGAGAATGCACCGGCGGGCCCGCTCGGCCGCAACCCCAGGAGGTTATTTGGCCGACTTGCGGTCCACCAGTGCATCTGCTGAACGTCAGGACTTGTTATTCGTCGTTCGTCGACCTGAGACCTAAACGTCGATCTCGATGTCATTGATCGAGACGTCGGCCTCGCCGCTCGAGTCGAGCACTCGGCCCCAGTCGGTGTCACCGCCGGAACCTTTACCGAAGCGTTCCGATTCCCGCTGGCACCCGATACACAACGTGGCGTAGGGCAGGGCATTGAGTCGAGCCATCGGAATGGAGCAGCTACAGCCTTCACAGACGCCGTACTGCCCATCGCGCATTCGCTCCAGCGCATTTTCGATGCTCGCCAGTTCGCGACTTTCAACTTCCGCCAGTTGAGAGCTGATCTCATCCTGGGCCGAGTCAAGAGCCGCGTCCACCACATCTCCCGCCGCTTGCGCTCGAAGTTCCTTCAACAGACTCAAGTCACCCGCCAACGCCGTACGCAATGCATCACGACGCATAATCAATATTTGGCGCATGCTCAGGATTGCATCTTTGCGTGCCATTTCCGTTCACCTTCTCTTTGTCCGATCGTGGCCGCGGCCGAAGGTAGAGGACCCCCCCAGATAGCCGCCGTCGAATTCGTTGTAAAAGGACCGATTCAAACCCAAAAACCCGCCTAATGCGGCCCGTTCCCTCCGGGCAGCAACCAAACTATAGTACGCATCAACGCCGCCAGGGGTCACTATTTTTTGATTACTTCAGGCGGTTTACCGAAGCGTGACACATTCTTTGACAACCCGCGCAGAAGTCAAGCCCTGGCAATAGTTTCCGGCTGCCAGCTCACGATCGCTTACCAGCCGGTCGGTCGATGCACGGCCACGG
>JACQFF010000042.1 GCA_016200205.1 Planctomycetia bacterium | reverse complement strand
TACGCTGCGCGCGGGCATCGCGGTCAAGCCGGTGGAGGGCACAACCGGCGAAGGGGCCACGATCGGCGTGCCGGGTCGCACCGGCGCCGTCGTCAATCTGCCCACGCTGAACACGACGAGTGTTATCCCCGGCACGGCCATCAAGAATAACTTGATTGTCCAAGGCGGCCAAACGGGCATCCTCTTCAGTGGCTCTCCGCAAACCGCTGATGGGATTTCCCACGCCGTTCCTTTTGGTCGTATCGTCAACAATACGATCGTCCAGTCGCCGTTCGGGATCCAGGTGACCGACAACGCCAGTCCCACGATCTTGAACAACGTGATCGCTCAAATCAAGAATACGGCTATTAACGTCGATTCGACTTCGGCAACCACGATCGTGGGCGCCAACCTTTACAAAAGCAACGGCAATAATCTCGTCGCGCCCGGCGGGGTTGTTGAAACCGGCGCGATCGCGCTGGGTGCCAGCGCTCCGTTGTTTGTCAACAGCAGCAAGAACAATTTCTATCTATTGGAAGGCTCGTTCGCGATCGACAGCTCGGTCAATACACTGCCGGAGCGGGCAAGCTTGCAAGTTGTCACTTCGCCCTTGGGCATTCCGCCCTCGCCCATCCAAGCTCCCGACATCGACCTGCTGGGCCAGTTGCGCGTCGACGACCCGAACACTCAGCCGAACGGCATCGGCCAAAACGTGTTCAAAGACCGTGGCGCGCTCGAGCGGGCCGATTTCCTTGGACCCATCGCGACGCTCGCCAATCCGATCGACAACGACCCCGCGGGCCTCGATCACAACACGTCGCTCAACAAAGTCCTGTTGATCGGCCAACAGGTCACGTCCTTCAGTTTCCAGTTCAGCGATGGCGGAACTGGCATCGATGACTCGTCGGTCGACGTCTCCAAGTTCTCGATCCAGTTCAACGGCGCCCCCTTGGTCGCCGGCAGCGCATTCACGCTCTCGTACGACAGCACCAACAAACTCGCTAAGCTGATTCCGCCGACAGGCGTGTGGGCGAACGGCACCTATACGATCACGTTGGACAACTCGATCACGGACCTGGCCAACAACAACCTGCAAGCCAATCAACCTCCGATCACGCAGTTCACGATCCAATTGAGCGATTCGGCTCCCAGCAAATTCCAAAACCCGAAGAATCGATTTGACGTCTACCCGCATCCCGTGGGACAGGAGGGGAAGATCACTCCGCAGGATCTGTTGATCGTGATCAACGACCTGCTGCGCGGGACCATCGAATCGGTGAACGGAGTCGGCGGATTTCCGCTTGGCGCCAACGGCCTGATCCCGTCGAACGCGACGATCTCGCCGTTTCCCGACGACAATTATCCGGACGTGGATGGCAACGGATCGCTGTCGCCGAGAGACGCGTTGCAGGTGATAAACTTCTTGAACAATCCGCCCACCACGACTGCTGCGGCCACTTCGCTCTCGGCGACCAGTTTGCCGACCGCGTCGCCAGGTGCCGCGGTGTCGCCGAGTGCGACTGTTTCAACGGGTGCTACGAATTCGCCAACTGCCGCAACGATTGCATCGGGTCTGACCGTAGCCGGCCCGACGGCGACCACAACGGCGAGCGTGGCGGCTACGGTCGCTTCGCCGAGTGTGCCAGCGCAACCGCAAACCAGCAGTTTGCAAGCGAGTGTGCCGAGCGTCGGCCGTGTGGCCTCCAGCGTGTTGGTTTCGACCTTTGCATCCAGTTCGTGGGACGAGTCCACGAGCGATTTGGATAGTATTTTGACTGATTTGACTGCGGACTTGCGGCGACGAAGTGCCGTAGGTTCGAAAAATTCATGATAGATTGATCGGCGGCCAACTGCCGGATTGGTCCGAGCCTTGGCCGCGCAAATCGATAATCATCTGCATCTTGAAGCGAACAACTTGAACCCGCGGCACGCATCCCAAGGGACGGGGCGAACGACCGGAAACTAGAGACGCTGACTATGAGACTCATTCGACGAGAGCGAAATGTTTCGACCCGAAGAGATACCAAACGTCGCCGGAGCAATAGTCTGCGCCGCGCCAATACGCTGGAAGTGCTGGAGGGCAGGCTGCTTTTGGCCGCGACCACCAGCGCCGCGATTTCGCCCTGGCACAACTCGCTCAATCCGCTGGACGTCAATCGTGACAACCGGGTCACGCCCAAGGACGTCTTGTTGATTATTAACGATTTGCTGGCCCACGGAACCCACGCCGTCGGAACCCAAGGCGCGTTCGCAACCTCCAGCGTAGTCCCGCTGGCGGCGACGAGCAGCCCTGCTTCAAGCTTCGCGGTGGACGTAAACGGCGACGGCACGGTCTCGCCGAAAGACCTGATCATGGTCATCAATCAGCAGGCTATTCCCAAGCTGGTGCGCGTGTTTACGTTTGCGACCGATATGGCCCACAATCACATCAATTCAATCGCGGTGGGACAATCGTTCCTGATCGAAACGGACGTGCAGGACATCCGCAGTCCGGTGAGCACGACACCCGGCGTATTCGCTACCTTTGACAACGTTACGTACGCCAACTCGATCGCGAACGGCCCGAACCTGGCGTCGATCGCGGCTGGCACGACCGTGAGCAACGTGAATTTCGATCCGTTTTTTGTCCTGAGCCGGACAGCCGATTTTAGCACGCCCGGACAGATCAATGGGATCGGAGCGGCCGCGATAAGCGGGTCGCCGCCGGGAAACAGCGTTCAGAAAGTATGGAATGTTTTGGCGACCGCCAACAGCGCCGGTCTGGAGACATTCACTCCCAGCTTCAACGACACGCCGAACAACGACGGCACGTTGCTGTATGGCCTCGATAACGGCATCGTCGAGGGTCAGATCGACTTCGTGGGCGACACGTTGCAGATTAATGCGCTGCCGGCGGTCTCGGTCGCGAGCACGTCGGCTTTGGAAGGCAATGCCGGGCCGACTCTCTTTTTCTTCACCGTGAGCCTTTCAACGGCCGCCAGCCAGCCAGTGACCGTGGCTTTCCAAACTGCCGATGGCACCGGGCCGACTGGCGCGACAGTGGCCAACAACGACTACGTTCCGACGAGCGGCACATTGACTTTAACCAACGGCCAGCCCGCGGTCATCACGGTTACGGTTAACGGCGATACGGTATCCGAGCCGGACGAGACGTTCACCGTCAACTTGTTGTCGGTCACGAGCAATAACGCCGTCTTGGGGACAGCCGTCGGCGTGGGCACGATTCAGAACGACGATCTCACTCCCGCGCTCTCGATTGCCGACGTGACCGTGACCAACGTCGGTTCGGGGAGTCCCAAAACCGCCGATTTCATCGTCAACTTGTCGGCGCCAGCCACCACTCAAGTGACCGTCAATGTTGCGACGTCGGATGTGACTGCGGTGGACGGAGTGGATTATACCGGTACCAGTGGCACCCTCACCTTCAACATAGGAGATCAGAGCAAGCCGGTTTCGGTGCCGATTACGCCGGATCCCTTCGAGGATGACACCGAAACGTTCAAAGTGACGCTGAGCAATCCGACCAACGCCACGCTGCCGAATATGTTGCAGAGCTTCAGCGTCATCGGGACGATTATGCCGGCGTTCGCGGTGCCGACGCTGTCGATTACGAACGTATCGTTGCCCGAGGGCACCCCGCCCAATCAGACAACGACGAATTTTGTGTTCATGGCAAGTCTGTCGAACTCGCCCGGCCAAACCCCGGTGGTAGTCCACTACGCCACGGCGGATGGCGCATCGGCGAACCTTGCCCTCAACGCGACGGTGGCCGACAACGACTACATTCCGGCGAGCGGCGATCTCACGTTCAGCTCCAGCGTACTTTCGCTACCGATTACGGTCACGGTGGTCGGGGATACCAAGCTCGAATCGAGCGAAAATTTCACCGTCAACCTCACCCCGGTGACCGGCGCGACCGGCACCGCGCAGGGCGTCGGCACGATTCAAAACGATGACGGCCCGCCCACGCTTACCATCGGCGACGTCACCGTGATTGGCGGAACCTCAGGGACCACGAACGCGGTGTTTACCGTGAGCCTGTCAGCGGTCGTTTCGCAATCGGTTTTCGTGGGTTTTTCGACCCAGGACGGCACGGCGGTTTCCGTCGGCAGCGCACCGGACTTCATTACCGCGTCGGGCCAGTTGACGTTTGCCCCCAACGGTCCACTGCAACAGTTCATCACCGTACCGATTATCGGCGACCCGACTCCGGAAGAAAACGAAACGTTCTCCGTCGTTCTGTCCAGCATTTCCGGCGGTACCGTGAATGTGGGAAACAGCCAGGCGACCGGCACGATCATCGAACAGGGGCTCACGATCAGCGATGCCGCCGTCCCGGAGGGAAACCCGGGGCAAAACAATATCGCGGTCTTCACCGTCACACTGTCCGCTCCCCAGAGCCAGCAGGTTGTCACCGTCAATTTTTCCACGGCCGATGGCACCGCGACTTTAGCCGATAGCGACTATGGCCCGACCAGCGGCCAATTGACATTTACGCCTGGCGTCACTACCCAAACCATCTCGGTGCCAATTATCGCCGACACCAGAGTTGAAGGGAACGAAACCTTCTTCGTGAATCTGTCGCGGCCGGTTGGCTCGCAGATTTTTTCGGGAACGGGTACCGGCACGATTTTGAATGACGACGGCCAAAAAGCGCTCATTCGGCTTCAGTTGTCGAAACCTCTGCTGGACCCAACCGACCCCGCGAATTGGTTGCCGACGGGCAGCGTGCTGCAAGTCAACGACACTTTCCTGCTGGATGTGTTCGTGCAAGATATTCAGGGAGCGCCGCAGGGGATTCTCTCGGCCTACCTGAATGCCCTATACGATTCGACGCTGGTTTCCGTCAACGGTCCAATCGCCTACGGGTCCCATTTCACGGTTGCACAATCTGGCAGCACGAGCACGCCGGGGCAGATCGTCGAGGCAGGAGCCACCAGCGACAATTTAGTGCCGCCGGCACAACAGGTGCCTCCGACACCGAATGACAAGGAAGGACTGCTCTTGAGCGTGCCCTTGAAGGCGATCGACGTGGGACTGGCAAACTTTACGGCCCTGCCGGCCATCCTTCCAAGCCATCCCGTCTTGGAGTATTTGAATGACCAGGCGATCCCCGCGTCCGCGATCAACTTCGCGGGGACGTCGATCAATATTGGCTCCAACGTGTTCGCCATTGATAGCGTCTCGGTGAATGAAGGCAATAACGGGCAGCAGACCCAGTTTGTCTTCAACGTAACGCGATTCTTGCCAGGCAATCAGTCCGCCATGGTCGAGTATTCCACCAGCGACGGCACCGCGACGACCGCCGGCAATGACTATGTTGCGAAGACTGCCACGCTGACGTTTGCCGCGGGGGACGCCACCCCGCAACCCATTACGATTCTCGTGAATGGGGATATGACCGACGAGCCCGATGAAACTTTCTTCGTCAAACTCAGGAGCCTGACGCTTGGCGTAGCCGCCTCCAGTTCGCCTGGCGTCGGGACGATCCTCAATGATGATCCGCACGTGGCGCTGACCGTCAGTGATGCCACGGCAAAGGAAGGTCAAGATCTAAGTTTCACCCTTTCGTTGGCTGCCGTCAGTGGCAAGACAGTAACCGTGGCATACAACACGGCTGATCTGGCCCCCGGCCCGAATTCCGCCACCGCGGGCCTGGACTATACGGCAACGTCGGGTACGGTGACCTTCATGCCCGGAGAGACACAAAAGACGATTACCGTTCACGCGTTGACCGACAATCTCCCGAATGAGCAGCCATCGGAATCTTTTCTCCTGGTGCTCGGCAATTCGTCCAACGTGATTCTGCCAAGCGTGGCACCGCAAGGCCATATCGTGGACATTCCGCCAGCGTCGCTCTCCGGTTCGGTCTATGTCGATATCAACAATGACGGCATCAGGCAGACCACGGAGGTCGGAATCGCGAACGTACCGATTACCGCCATTCTCGAGGGGACCTCCACGTCGCAAACCACGCTCACCAAAGCGGATGGATCTTTCACGTTTATTGGCTTGCAGCCAGGAAACTATACGCTCAAGGAAACTCAGCCGGGCTTCTTCGTCGACGGCAAGGATACCTACCCGACGGGAGCCATCAGCCTGACAAATGATCAGTTCTCGGGAATCCCGTTGATTCCCAGCCAGGCGGCGGGCGGATTTAACTTCGGCGAAATGGGCTTGCGAACCGAATTTGCTGCGGCCTTCTTCAACCGCCGAGCATTCTTTTCCTCGGCCGTTGTGACCGGCGAGTTCGGGCCGCCGGCCACGGACACCGCCATCGATTTGCGAGCTGGGAACGCGTGGGTCTCGTTCGATGGCGGCTGGCAAGGACAGCGCACCATCCAGGCGCTGTTCGATCCCGCCCAAGGCTCCGTCACGATGACGCTCTACGATCTCAATCTGAACCAATTGGCCGTTTCAACGCCTACCTTCAACGGCGCCCAGTTGCAATTCAATGGCACGGGCGTTACCTATTTCCTCAAGCTTTCCGGCACGAACAGCAGCGTATCGCTCAAGATCGACGCCCCGGCGCTCGCCGCGAATCTCACGCAGCCCCAAAGTACCACAAGCGGTACCATTTCGACGTCAACGAGCACCAGCAGTCCGCCGACGACGGATACCGGCACGTCCACTACAACGAGCGGATCGGGCGGAGTGACAAGCACCTTTGCGTCGAGCGCGTTGGCTGCTCCGTCGGACCAGCCACTGATGGCCAGCGGCGGTGATTTGCAGCTTGCCACCGACGCCGCTTTGTCTGCTGAGGACGATTGGGTCACGAATTTGCTGGCGGCTTAAGTCTCGCGGAGATTTCCGCCTCCGGCTCGTCGGGTGTATAAGCCTGGTGTCATCGGTTGTGCGCCGCGATTGCCTCGAATGCAAGAACGGGCCATAATCGCTCCCGCGGGTTCGGCGTCAATCGAGCCTCGCGTTGTGGGGCTCATGGCCCTGCAAGTCGAAATCCCGGCGGGAGCTGCCCGATGGCCAAACGTTTTGCCGCCTGTATCGCGCTGGTGCTGCTAGCAACCGGGTTGCCACAGGGAGGATCATCCGGCGCGGAACTTAAGCCGACGGCCAAATCGGAAACCCGACAGGAGCCGCGGGTTGATCGATCGCCGGTCGATCTCGTGCTCACGCCCGACGAAAGTGTCGGGAACCCGCGAACTAACGGCGGAGGAACGAGCCAATCTGATCGCCTATTTGCGGTCACTGTAGCAAGCGCAGGCGCTAACTCCGCATAGCGTGTCACCCGCGCGCGTCAACATTACAGTTCGAGACCGCCGTCAGGCGGTCGGGGGTGTGCGAATTTGGTTGAGGGTCGACTCGACGAGCTGTTGCCCGCCGGTTCCCATTCCATGGTACACACTCCGGAGAAAAACGAACGTGCGTTCGGCCGCTTCTTCGAACTGCCACCGGCATTCGTCGAATTGGCATCCAGTGATCGATGGAAGAGTGCCTCCGCGGTATACCATGGTGCAGCCTTTGAACTTGCAGTTCACATACTCGTTTCCATCGAGGACTTCCGACCTGCTGGAAAATTCCTGATCTTTATGTTGCATCGAGAGCTCCCACGAGTTCAAGTTGGAGGTGCCAGGGGCGCGTGCGCACCCGGGGCCCGGCAAATACCGTCAGGCCTCGCTTCAAAGATTACAGAACATCGGTCCAACGCGAAAGGGCCGGCACCAGGCTCGATCGCGCAACATGTCTCGGAGCGGCTGGACAAGACCTGTCGGCCGGTGTGACGCTAAGCCGCAAGCGGCCGTGAAACGCCGCTTGCGAGGACGGCAGTTGGGTCTTGTCCGTTTGCTCTTGATTCCGCGAGCTATGTCGGGGCTCTTTGCCGATCTCACCGCGAGCCTCTAAAATCGGGCACACGACTTGGTGCGGTTGACTGGCTGTTTTTCTATTCCCAGGCGGTGAAACCCATGCTTGATGTAGTTCGAGTTGCGGCGGCGGCTGCCGATACCCAACTCGGTCAGGTCCAGTTGAATCTCGAGAAAATTAAGCTTTGGGTTGGACGGGCCGCGGACGAAGGCGCTCAGGTGGTCCTGTTGCCCGAGTTATCGCTCAGTGGCTTCATCCCGAACCATCCTTCGGGCCATCACGAGAGTTGGCTGCGCCGATCGCTGGCGGAAGCACGGCGCTCGGCCATCGCTTTGACATCCGGACCGGTCAATGCGCTGCGCCGCATTGCCGGCGAGCATCGTCTGTTGATCAGCGCCGGGATCCTCGAGGACGCGGGGAATCTGCTTTTCAACACTCAATTGCTGGTGGGGCCGGATGGCCTGCTCGGCTATTGGCGAAAAATGCACGTGCCGATGTTCGAAATGCCGTTTTACAATGGCGGCGGAGGACCGCAAGTGATCGAAACGCCGTTGGGGCGAATTGGCGCGAATATCTGTTTCGATGCGATGCTTCCCGAATCGACGCGGCTGCTGGCGGTTCAAAACGTCGAAATCGTGCTGTTTCCGTTCGCCGCCGATCCACCGCCGCGCACCCCAAGTGGCTGGGCCCAATGGGCCGGGCCGGCGATTCGGGCACGGTGTCAAGAGAATGGCGTATTCGGCGTCGCCTGCAATTACGTGGGCCGTGTCGAGTGCGCGGGAGTCACGCAGGATTTTCCCGGCGGTGGGCTAATTTCCTCCCCGCGGGGTGAATTATTGGCCCAATGGAACGCCGAGTCCGGCCAGAGTGGACTTATGCTTGCCGACTTGACAGCTTTGGACTTGCAATCGGCCCGGGCGGAGCCTGAATATCTTTATCGCTTTCGACGGCCGGAACTCTATGGCCCGCTGGCCGAGCCCAACTCGTCCTGAATCACCGGCATTTGCCAGCACCAAAAGCAAGCAGATACGTCGAGCCGGGCTCGCCTGTTGCGTCAATCGCTTCGCGCTCGGTTTGCCGCAATGCCGACTCCATGCGATAATTGAGTTGCGTTGCTTCGCGTTTTACGAATTTGGGAGGGCGTAAATGTCCAACCCTTCGAACGCCCTGCCAAGACCTGTCGTGCTTGCCGCCGCCTACGCAATGCTGCTCTGCGGGTCGACGCTGTGGGCCGACACAACTGCCGCTTCGAATGCGGGCAAGCAGGCCGATGCCGGCTTGAGCGCCGCGGAGCTGGGCGAAGCTGCGCGGCTTTCGAGCGGCGTGACGATTTATCGCGACGCGTATGGAATTCCGCATATCCATGGCCAAACCGACGAGCACGTGATATTCGGCTTTGCCTTTGCCCAGGCCGAGGATTACTTTTGGCAGATTGAAGACACGTATATCTTGAGTTTGGGCCGATACAGCGAAGTGCACGGCCATCACGGGCTAAACTCCGATCTATTGAACCGGGCCTTCGAAATCGTGCCGCAATCGCGGGCCACTTTTAGTCGACTCGAGCCGCACGTTCAGTCCATTTACACGGCGTTCGCATTGGGACTGAATTACTACCTGGCGAAACACCCCGAGACCAGGCCTCGGCTGATCACCCACTTCGAACCGTGGCACATGCTGGCCTACGGCCGCCAGGTCATGTTGGAGCTGTGCTTTCGGTACACGCGGCTCTCGCACAATTATTTGCCCCGTTCGCACGATCTGATATGGACGGCCAGCGGCTCCAACGGCTGGGCGATTGCGCCGAGCAAGACGAAATCGGGCCACGCCATGCTGTTCGTCAATCCGCATTTGCCCTGGTTTGGTTTTGGGCAAATGTATGAGGTCCACTTGCGCAGCGATGAAGGCTGGGTCTTCAGCGGGGCGACCATGTTCGGCAGTTGCGTGCCGACGCTGGGCCATAACGAGCATTTGGGTTGGACGTTTACCACGAACGAGCCCGACATCGCCGATTTGTGGCGCGTCACGTTCGACGACCCGGGGCACCCGCTCCGCTACCGCACCGCTGATGGCTTTCGCGAAGCCACCGAATGGGAAGAAACGATCAAGATCAAGTCCGGCAATGAAATCAAATCTCGTGTCGTCCAGCTCCGCAAGACCCATCATGGTCCCATCGTGGTCAAGCAGGACGACCAGCATTGTCTCGCCGCGCGCATCTCCGGGCTGGATAACAGCCTCATGCTCCGCCAACAGTTGGAGTTGGTCAAAGCCCGCAATTTTGCCGAGTTCAAGCACGGCTTGGAGCTACAGCAGTTCCCGATCATGAACGTGATCTATGCCGACCAGGCGGGCAATATCTATTACCTTTATAACGGGATGATTCCTCGTCGCGATCCACAGTTCAATTGGAGCCTGCCGGTCGATGCCAGCGATCCACGGACGGAGTGGAAAGGCCTGCATAAGCTTGAAGAACTGCCGCAACTGTTGAATCCGGCATCCGGCTACGTGCAGAATTGCAATTCAAGCCCCTTCACCACGTGCGATGATGGGAATTGCGAGCGCGGTAGATTTCCGCCCTACATGGTTGAGGATCGCGACGATGATAAACGGCGTGCCAAGGTCTCGCGGCAACTGTTGCGCGAAATGAAATCGGTTACGTTCGAAGAGGTGCAGCAGGCGGCTTTCGACACCACTGTTTACTGGGCGCAGCAAGAACTGCCCAACTACAGCAGCCGTTTCGAATTGTTGCGTAAGAGCGATCCGGCTTTGGCGTCAAGAGTCGAACCTTACTTGCAGCACCTTTTGGATTGGGATTGCCACATTTCGGCCGAATCGACCCAGGCCACGCTATGCGAAGCGTGGTACGAGGAGTTGTACGGGATGAGTTATCCGGCGGAGACGCTGCTGCCGAAATATGTCAAAGAGCCTCAGCTCGAATTCGAAGCCCTGGCGACAGCCGCCGAAAAGCTCGCCTCGCGCCACGGCGATTGGCGCGTGCCCTGGGCCAGCTTGTTTCGCATTCAACGCCGGCCCTACATGGTCGACCTGTTCGAACTCCCGTTCGACGATCGTTTGCCGAGTCTGCCCAGTCTCGGCGCGCCCGGGCCGATGGGCGTCGTGTTCACGCAATACTGTTCACCGTCGATTAGAATTCCCTTCGTGGTCGATCTCAAGAAACGCTATGGCCTGGTCGGGGCGAGTTATATCGCCGTGTATGAATTCGGTCCGAGGGTTCGCGGCGCCAGCGCCCTGAATTTTGGCGAGAGCGGCGATCCGACTTCGCCTCACTTTTTCGATCAGGCCCAACTGCTTTCCGATCGTAAGCTCAAGCCGGAGCTTTTCGATTGGTCCGATGTCCTGGCGGGCGCGAAGTTCGTTTATCACCCCGGCGAGCCACCCCTGCCGCCAGCGGCTCGGTAAATGCGCCTCGCCGAGCGCCGCGAATGTTCAACGGACTCCCAGATTGCGCTCGATTTCTTGACTGCGGGCATCGAGGCCGGAGAATTGTTTTTCGTCCGCCGTTGGGCGCAGCTTGCGAGCCCAAGCAGCCGAGTCGTCGTCGTCAAAACCCTTACCGCGCCAATTCCAGCGCGCGCAGCCGGCGGCCGAGAGCAGGATGAGTGCGGCGGTCAGGGGCCACTTCAAGCGGCGTGGGAATTGACGTCGAGGTTTTGGCATCGAAACGTCCTGGTCGGGGGCTAAGAACAGGCCGAGAGTTTGCCAAATCGCCCCAAATCGATCCAGATCAATTGCGGTCCGGCGACCGGAAAAAAACGCCAATCAGGAAGTGCTGTCAACGGCATGGAGATCACCGGCGGCGCCCGTGCGCGCGTGGGTTTGACCTACCCACTGCGTGGAAACTATCTCGAAACGGCTGTTAACTTTCCCGATTTTGCGGACTCTTCGCAGAAAGGACTGTCCCCTTCTCCGAAGCCGTTTTGAGATAGTTTCTTAGTGGTACGCCAGGGCGATTGCGCCACATTAGGTAATGTGGCATACTTTGGCAACGCGGTGTTTGTGGTCGCGAGGGGGGCTCGCGCGATGAAGACTGCGATCGTCCAGGAGGGATGCCATGACGCGACTCACGACCGCTCGGATCGAGG